>NZ_JASHKT010000009.1:0-213338 GCF_030056855.1 Rhodococcus sp. IEGM 1354 | reverse complement strand
TTCCGCAGGCTCCACTCCCACCCCCACAGGTCATTCCGCAGGCTCCACTCCCACCCCCACAGGTCATTCCGCAGGCTCCACTCCCACCCCCACAGGTCATTCCGCAGGCTCCACTCCCACCCCCACAGGTCATTCCGCAGGCTCCACTCCCACCCCCACAGGTCATTCCGCAGGCTCCACTCCCACCACTTGGAGGGACCTCGTCGCCGCAGGGCTTCACCCCAGCACCATCTCGCGTCGCTTCACGCGCGTCCTGCCGACGGTCCATATGCGCGGGGAGCCGTCGACGATGGACCGATGCCGGGCGATCACGCTGTGGCGACCCGACGCCGTCCTCAGTCATCCATCGGCCGCGTACCTGCGCGGCTGGACCACCGAACCGACAATGCTCGACGCCACCGTCCCCCGAACTGCGCGGCTGCGACCTCCGTCTTGGCTTCGGCTGCACCGTCGCGACATGGACTCCACGCTCGTCGACGAGGTCGCGACGTTGCCCTGCACCATCTCTGCGCAGACGATGCTCGACTGCCTGGCGCTACTCCCCCGCCCCGATGCCGAGTTGCTGATCGACGAGCGCCTGAAGTTCGGAATGGACCCGGCTTCGCTGCTCTGCCTACTCGACCGATTCCCGGGTCGGCACGGGAACGTCGAGCTGGCTCGTCAGGTGCGGCTCGCGGTATCGAGATTTGCGTCGGAGCCCGAGCGCGCCCTGGGCCGCGCAATGCATCGGCTCGGCCTGCGCCTGGAGATGAACGCTGCAGTTGGACCGTTCGTGTGTGATTTCGTCGACCGCCGCAGCCGAACGATCATCGAAGTCGACGGTCGCGAATTCCACAGTGCGGCAGCCGTATTCAGCAAGGATCGTCGACGACAGAACACGCTGGTCCTCGATGGCTGGTTGGTGCTGCGCTACTCGGCGTTCGATGTGCTCACTGCACCCGATCGCGTTGCGGGCGAGATCGCAGCGGTGATTCGACGACGACGGGCATCGCGGCGATGACTGCACACAATGCTCCACTCGCTGGGCCGTGCACGGGATTCATCGCGCCAGTCCCGGGGAGTGGAGCACCAGTTGCATCAGGCCGGTCGCAGTGTCCGACACGGCGATGACTGCACACAATGCTCCACTCGCTGGGCCGCGCACGGGATTCATCGCGCCAGTCCCGGCGAGTGGAGCATCAGTTGCAGAGAAGGCTCAGATGCGAACGCCGGTGTGCTCGTCGCTGGAGGCCACTACTCGCGAGGTGACCGGCGCCCGGCGCGACGCAACCACTCCCAGCGCACCCATGGCAGCGATCACGAGTCCGCCGACGATGGCGAACAGGTCCGCGGCCAGCAATCCGGAGGGGAAGACCATCAGCGCGGGTGAGACGGCGAGCAAAACACCGAGACCGACGTGGGTCCAGTGGCTCTGCCTCGAGGCGGATCCGATGGCCCAGAGCGCCGACGATGCCGCGAGGATACCGAGCACCAGGATGGCTCCGGTGACTTCTTGGTCTCCTTGGACGGGGAGCCAGACGGTGGAGGCGACCAGAACGGCTCCGGTGATGAAGACGACGACGTCCCTGACGATTTCCGATGTGCGCTGACGATTGGACATGACCGCTCCTCGAGGTGCGTGATGAATAGCTCGTATATCGGTATACGCCTTTACTTCGGCTAATGTTCCCGACGGTCACCGAATCGTGACCCAACAGCTAGTTGCGAACGGTGTTAAGCCGAATCTTCGCAGGCGTAGCCTGGCAACCGTGTCCAAGACTTTCGTCGGCGTTCGCCTTCGGCAGCTCCGCAGCGAACGCAGCATGAGCCAGGTATCTCTGGCGCAGAAGCTGGGAATCTCGGCCAGCTATCTCAACCAGATCGAGCACGACGTGCGTCCGTTGACGGTTCCGGTACTGCTGCGCATCTCGGAGGTCTTCGGCGTCGACACCTCGTTCTTCTCCTCCGAGGACGACACCAGGTTGGTTGCCGAGTTACGCGAGGTCGCACTCGATCAGGACATGGGCATCGACGCCGATCCGCACGAGATCGCGCAGATGGTCAGCTCGCACCCTCAGCTGGCTCGGGCCATGGTCAATATGCATCGCCGATACCGCAATACGACGGCTCAGCTGTTGGCAGCGACCGAGGAACGATTCTCCGACGGCAGTGGCAGCGGCTCCATCAGCAAGCCGCACGAGGAGGTGCGCGACTACTTCTATCAACGACAGAACTATCTGCACGAATTGGATACCGCCGCAGAGGCATTGACGTCGAGAATCCGGTTCCATCGCGCGGACGTGGGCGGCGAGATCGCGAAGCGGTTGCGCACGGTGCACGACGTGCAGATCGTCAATCGCATCGACCTCGGTGAGAATGTGCTGCATCGGTTCGATCCGCAGACGCGGGTGTTGGAGATTTCTCCCCACCTCTCCGGCGGGCAGAAGGTGTTCAAGTTCGCCGCCGAGCTCGCGTATCTCGAATGCGGTGATCTGTTGAACAAGATGGCCGACGAGGGAAACTTCACGAGCGAGGCATCGAAGAAATTGGCCGTGCTCGGGTTCGCCAACTATTTCGCGGCCGCGACGGTGCTGCCGTATCACCAGTTCCACGATGTCGCCGAGGACTTCCGATACGACATCGAGCGGCTCTCGGCCTTCTTCTCGGTGAGTTACGAGACCATCTGCCACCGACTCTCCACGCTGCAGCGCCCCGAGATGCGCGGTGTTCCGTTCTCGTTCGTTCGGGTCGATCGCGCCGGAAACATGTCGAAACGTCAGTCCGCCACTGGCTTTCACTTCTCCTCCAGCGGCGGCACGTGCCCGCTGTGGAACGTGTACGAGACGTTCGCGTATCCCGGCAAGATCATGACGCAGATCGCCGAGATGCCCGACGGCCGAAACTACCTGTGGATCGCGCGGACGGTGGAACGCCGTGCCGCTCGATACGGTCAGCCCGGCAAGACGTTTGCCATCGGTCTCGGTTGCGAACTGCGCCATGCAGGACGGCTCGTCTATGCCGATGGACTGGACGTGCAGGGCTCGGCGGTCGCGACTCCGATCGGAGCCGGTTGCCGGGTCTGCGAACGCTCGAACTGCCCGCAACGTGCGTTCCCGCCGCTGGGCAAGGATCTCGACATAGACGAGCACCGAAGCTCGGTGTCCCCGTACCTCGTTCGTTGAAAGAGAGAGAATTCCCATGACCCGAATCGGCGTTGTACTCAGACCCGAGATCGCCCCGGAGGCACTGGTCGATGCGGCGCGCACAGCCGATGCCGCGGGCGTCGACGAGGTGTGGCTGTGGGAAGACTGCTTCTTCTCCGGCGGAATATCCACTGCTGCACTGATTCTCGCGAGCACCGATCGCGTGAACGTCGGCATCGGGGTGTTGCCCACTCCGATGCGGAACGTGGCGTCGGCGGCCATGGAGATCGCGACCGTCGCCCGGGTCCATCCGGGTCGGTTCCGCGTGGGACTCGGCCATGGCGTCCAGTCGTGGATGGGCCAGATCGGCGCGCGAGTGCAGTCTCCGCTGACGTTGCTCGACGAGCAGATGACAGCGCTCACCGCGCTGCTGGCGGGCGAGAGCGTCACGGTGCAGGGTCGGTACGTCTCGCTCGACAATGTGCAGCTCGATTGGCCTCCGCTGCAGGCACCTCCGCTGCTCGTCGGGGCGACAGGCCCGAAAACTCTTGCTCTCAGCGGCCGCAGGAGTGTGGGCACCATTCTCACGAGCGAGACGGACCCGGATCAGCTGAGGACTGCCGTCGGACATATCGCCGCGGGGCCGGGTCACGACATCGTCGTCTATGTCGCCGTTGGATCCGATTCCGATGCCTCCAAGAACAACCTGCAGCGCTGGATCGATGCCGGCGCTACCACCCTCGTACTCGAACCGTCTGCAGAACAACCGGATCCGACCCCACTGTTCGCGCACGCCGCGTCCTTGACGAAAGAGTTCGGAGCCCGGTAACCGGCATTCTCACCGGAAGGCTGACACTAGCGCTCCCGGAGATAGCGCCCCGCGTCCGCGAACGCGCGTGCTCGACGCGTCAGCGTGGGTGGCGCAGCGGGTTCGCCTCGCCACAGGCGGTAGAGCGTGCTCATGCTGAGGATGAGTCGCTCGGGCGAATCCCAGTGCGCGTAGTGCCCGAATTCGGGTGATTTGAGCAGGTTCAGGGCGGCCTCGGTGGAACCGAGTCCCGCGTCGAAGCACGCTCGTCCGGCCTCGGCCACCCAGGTCCAGTAGCTGCGCACGGCGCGTATTTCGTCGGTGCCGCACAGGGGTCCGTGCCCGGGAACGTACACGTCGGCGTCGAGTTCGAGGAGGTGGTCGAGGGCGTCGATCCAGTTCTGCAGAGGGCC
Source organism: Rhodococcus sp. IEGM 1354 (assembly GCF_030056855.1). Taxonomy (NCBI): domain Bacteria; kingdom Bacillati; phylum Actinomycetota; class Actinomycetes; order Mycobacteriales; family Nocardiaceae; genus Rhodococcus; species Rhodococcus sp. IEGM 1354. Next base: position 208,995 of record NZ_JASHKT010000009.1, on the reverse strand, counting down.
GTGCCAGAGCACCGGGGTGGCGTCGATGAAGAGCAGGTCGCCCGCGAACACGACCCCCGCGTCCGGGAGGTGAGCGATGAGATCGCCCGCGGTGTGCGCCGGACCGAGGTAGCGCAGGTGTACCGATCGTCCTGCTAGGTCGATGGTTTCGGTGGTTTCGAATGTGTGATCAGGCAGGCGGGGCAGCGCCGACGGAAACAGCGCATCGCCGCGAACACGGTTCATGTAGGAGCCCATCGCACCGATCGGCCCCGGCACCCAGCCGACTGCCTTGCCGAAGGACGCGAACGTGGATACACCCTTCGGTGGTGTCTCCTCCTTCATCGCGTGCAGCGACGCCGCACTGGTGGTGATGCGTGCGGAGGCGGGCACGCTGTCGTTTCCCCACCAGTGATCACCGTCCGAATGCGTGTTGAGGACCTCGGTGATGGGTGCGGCGGCAACCAACTCGGCGGTGTCGGCGGCGACCCTCTCGGCCCAGTTCACGTCCCAGACGGTGTCGATCAGCATCGACGCCGAACCGGGTGCGACGACGAGCCCGGTGTTGGTCTGCCCCCAACTGCCCGGTGGACGCATGAAGGCCCAGGTGTCGTCGGCGATCTGCTGGTATCCGACCTCGGTGTTTCGCACTGCCACAGGCTATCCGCTGAGCATCTCCTGAAGTCGACCATTCCACTGGCGCTCCGGAAAACATCGACCCAATACCTCCAACATGATGGGAACAGCGGTGGAGGCGCCGGGCGAAGCGCCGAGCACGGCGGCGATGGAGCCGTCCCGCGACGCGATCACCTCCGTACCGAAACGCAATTGCCCGTCCACGACGATCTGGGCGCGCTGTCCGGCGGGGACCACGGACCAGTCCGACGGATCGGCGTTCGGTACGAATTGGCGCAACGCAGCGATCTTCTTGGCCCGGGTGGCCGTCAATTCCGACAGCAGCAGACCTATCAACGGCGTGTTGTTGCCTGCCATCGACAGGAGTGACCCGATGTTGTGCCGGTCGATCGACGTCGGGAAGTCGAGCCACGATCCGTGTTTCAGAAACCGAGGATTCGCGCCCGCGTACGGTCCGAAGAGTATCGACCGCCGCCCGTCGACGATGCGGGTGTCGAGATGGGGAACGGACATCGGGGGCGCTCCGATGGGCGGAGTTCCGTAGACCTTCGCGTCGTGTCTGTCGACCACCTCGGGCCGATCACAACGCAAGAACTGCCCGCTGATCGGTAGTAGTCCGTAACCGCGGGCCTCTAGAATCCCTGCTTTGCGCAACAGCTTCAGAGCCCAGCCGCCGGCACCGACGAACACGAATCGCGCGCGCTCGATCGATCGGCCACCGCGCACTCGCAGGGACCAGGATCCGTCCCGTTCCTGACTCATCCCGGTCACCTCCCGCCCGGTCTCCACACGCGCACCACGTCCACTCATGTCCCCCAGCAACTGCCGCGTCAGTGCACCGAAGTCGACGTCGGTTCCGGTCGCATCTCGGGTGGCTGCCCAGTCGCCTGTTCGTCCCGCCGACACCAGCGGTGCCCACTCGTCCAGTACCGCAGCGTCTTCGGTGTACTCCATGGCTCGAAACAGCGGATGCGCGGTCAACGCTCGATGCCTGGCCTGCAGCGATCGGACGTTCTCCGCCCCCTGCACCAGTGTCATGTGCGGCACCGAACGTACGAAGCTGGTGTCGGCCAGCGTCGACCAGAAGCGTCGCGTCACGGCGAACTGCTCGGCGATCGCGACGGCCCGGTCGATATCGACGGAGCCGTCGAATCTCTCCGTCGTGTAGTTGGTTTCGCACAGGCCGGCGTGGCCGGTCCCGGCATTGTTCCACCCGTCGGAGGCTTCCATCGCTACCTTGGGCAATCGTTCGAGGACCCGAATCGACCAGGTCGGCTCCACTCGTTGCAGCAGCGTGCCGAGCGTCGCGCTCATCACCCCACCGCCGACGAGGATGACGTCGTCCATCGTGCACCCCTTTCTCGTACTAAGTACAAGTCACGCTAACACCGACTCGTACGCCTGTATAGTTCTGCCGGTGCCTCGCTTGACCAGGACTGCCGTCGTCGACGCCGCGCTCGAAGTCGCGTACCGACGCGGACTGGACTCGCTCACCATCCGCAAGATCGCCACCGAACTCGGCGTCTCTCCCATGGCGATCTACTGGCATGTGAAGAACAAAGACGAACTGCTCGACGCCATGGGCGACCGCGTCTGCCAGGATCTCGAGATCACCGTCGATCCCACGGCATCGTGGTGGGAGCAACTCCGCACCGTGCTCGAGGACTTCATGCGCGCTTTGCGCGCACATCCCGGAGCAGCGACCATCGTCGTTCCACGAATGCTGTTCTCGCCCAACAGCAGAGCGGCAATGGAGCTCAGCCTGAGACTTCTGGGCAAGGCAGGCTTCTCCCTGTCCGACGCCACCCAGCTGGCCCGTCACGGCGTTCGAGTCGCTATCTCGTTGATCACGGAGCCCCTGTTCACCGGTGTGGATGTCGAGCCGGAGCGTCGGGCACACGTCGAGCACGAAGTGGCGGAAACGATGAACTCCCTCGATCCCGACGAGTTTCCCAACATCCTCGCCGCAGCCTCGTATCTGAGCGACGTCAGTGCACGGGCAGCGTTCGAGAGGCTCGGTCTGGACACTTACATCGCCGGTGTCAGGGCTCTGGCCGAGAAGACCGACGTTTCGTCCTGACTGCTCGCGTCGTCGTGTACATCTTGTCGGGTGGCAAAGTCTCGCCCGCGGGTGCAGGCTTTGCAGAACCGAAATAGTCGACGCTAGGGGTTGTGATGACGGTGCCTGTCCTGCAGAACTACATCGACGGGGCATTCGTGACGCCCTCGGGTACCGAGATGCTCGATGTCGTCAGTCCGGTGGACGAGTCGGTGGTCGCTCGCGCTCCGATTTCCGATGCTGCCGATGTCGACGCCGCAATGTCGGCGGCCGCCAGAGCTTTCGAGACCTGGGGCAAGACGACTCCGAGTGAGCGCCAGAAGGTCCTGCTGAAGCTCGCCGATGCCATCGAGGCCCACAGCGACGAGATCGTCGAGGCGCAGAGTCGTAACACCGGTCAGCCGAAGGCCACCATCGCCGCCGAGGAAGTCACCGTCGGAGCAGATCAGATTCGGTTCTTCGCCGGGGCTGCGCGGATGCTCGAAGGCAAGTCGGCCGGCGAGTACATGGACGGGTTCACCTCGTACGTACGCCGCGAGCCGATCGGCGTCGTGGGGCAGGTGACGCCGTGGAACTACCCGTTCATGATGGCGATCTGGAAGATCGGGCCTGCGCTGGCAGCCGGCAACACCGTCGTTCTCAAGCCGAGCGACACCACCCCCGAGAGCACCCTGGTGCTGGCAAAGCTGTCCAAGGGCATCGTCCCCGACGGGGTGCTGAACATCGTTCTCGGCAACGGCGGCACCGGCGCAGCCATCGTCGAACACAAAACGCCCGGCCTGGTCTCGATCACCGGTTCGGTGCGGGCAGGAATCGCCGTCGCCGTCGCCGCTGCCAAGCAACTCAAGCGCGCACACCTCGAACTGGGCGGCAAGGCACCGGCCATCGTGTTCGACGACGTCGACATCGCCAAGGCCGCCGACGGCATCGCCGAGGCCGCGTTCTTCAACGCCGGCCAGGACTGCACGGCGGTCACTCGCGTGTTGGTTCACGAGTCGGTACACGACTCGCTCGTCGACGCACTCGTCGCCAAGGCGAAGACACTGAAGGTCGGATTGCCCGACGACCCCGACACCTTCCTCGGCCCGCTGAACAACGTCAACCACTTCGGTCAGGTCAGCTCCAAGGTCGACGGCATCGGCGCGCACGCCACCATCGTCACCGGCGGAAAGCGCATGGGCGACAGGGGATTCTTCTACGAGCCCACGATCATCACGGGCGTGCAGCAGTCCGATCCCATCGTGCAGGAGGAGACGTTCGGCCCGGTGCTGACGGTGCAGAAGTTCTCCGACGAGGCAGAGGCGATCGAGCTGGCCAACGACGTGGACTTCGGTCTCGCGTCGAGCGTCTGGACGTCCGATCATGCTCGCACGCTTCGCATTTCGGCGGCTCTGGACTTCGGCGCAGTCTGGGTCAACTGCCACATCCCGTTGGTGGCCGAGATGCCGCACGGCGGCTTCAAGTACTCCGGTTACGGCAAGGACCTCTCGGCCTACGGCGTGGACGATTACACCCGTATCAAGCACGTGATGAGCTCGACGGAGACTCTTCGATGACATTCCATCCCCTGGACCCACTCTCGAGCGACGAGTTCTCTACCGTCGCCGAGGTTCTGGGCCGGGAACACGGCGTCGGCGACGGGTGGCGATTCGCCTCGATCGAGATGATCGAACCGTCCAAGTCCGAGGTGGCCGCATTCGATGCGGACGGTACCGCCCCTGCCCGTCGCGCAGTCTCGGTGGTGTTGAACCGAGCCGAGAACAGCACGTTCAAAGCCGTGGTGTCGCTGGACAACAGGAGCACCGAATCCTGGACCCACATCCCCGACGTGCAGCCCAACTTCACTGTCGACGAGTGGGAAGAGGCCGACGCGGCGCTGCGCGCGCACCCCGATGTGATTGCCGCACTTGCCGATCGCGGGATCACCGATCTCGATCTGGTGTTCATGGACACCTGGACGTACGGCGAGGCGGTGACGCCCGAGAAATACAAGGGTCGACGCCTGGGCTGGTCCGACACGTGGGTCAAAGCCGCAGAGGGTGCCAATCCGTACGCGGGGCCGGTGGGCGGCTTCCACTGCGTCATCGACGCCAACACGATGGAACTGCTCGAGATCGAGGACACGTACCGCGTCGAGCGCCCGGAGATCATGGGCGAGTACGTGCCTCGCCACATTCCGGAGCGTATCCGCAACGCCAGCAGCCGTCCGCCGCTGAAGCCGCTCGAGATCACCCAGCCGGACGGCCCGTCGTTCGAGCTGGACGGAAACAAGCTGACGTGGCAGAACTGGTCGCTGCGGGTGGGATTCAACTACCGCGAGGGTATGACGCTGCACGCCGTCAGCTACAACGACAACGGGAACGTGCGGTCCGTCGCGAATCGAATGTCGTTCGCAGAGATGATCGTTCCGTATCGCGACCACACCGAGGATCACTATCGGCGCACCGCATTCGACATCGGCGAGTGGGGCCTGGGTTTCATGACCACCTCGCTCGAGCTCGGGTGCGACTGCCTGGGCGAGATCCGCTACCTCGACGCGGTGCTGCACAACAGCAAGGGTGAGCCGTACACGATCACCAATGCGATCTGTATCCACGAGGAAGACAATGCCGTGCTGTGGAAGCACGTCGATCACGACGCCGGAGCCGAAGTACGGCGCATGCGGCGACTCACGGTCAGCTTCCACGCCACGGTCGCCAACTACGAGTACCTCGTCTACTGGCGGTTCTACCAGGACGGCAACATCGAGTGCGAGGTTCGCGCGACGGGCATCATGGTCGTCACCCACTTCGACGAGGGCGGTGCCCATCCGTCGGGCACGCTGATCGACAATCGCACGTATGCGCCCTACCACCAGCACTTCCTGGTCGCCCGGCTCGATCTGGACATCGACGGCACCGAGAACACCGTCTATTCCAGCCAGACCCAGATGGTGCCGATGGGTCCCGACAATCCGTACGGCCTTGCCCTGACACAAGTGAACACCCCGCTCACCACCGAGTCCGAGGGCAAGCAGGATTACGACTGGAACACGCAGAAGGCGTGGAAGGTGGTCAACGACAACGTCACCAATGGTCTCGGCACCCGGCCGGCGTACAAGTTGGTGCCCGGCTCGGCGATTCCGGCGATGTTCGATCCGGCCTCGCCGATCTTCCAGCGTTCCCAGGTGATCGGTCACACCGTGTGGGTCACCCCCAATTCACCCGACGAGCGTTGGCCCAGTGGCGAATTCGTCAACCAGAGCGGCGTCGACCACGGCCTGCCCGAGTGGACCGAGAAGAACCGGTCGATCGAGAACACCGATGTGGTGGTCTGGTACACCTTCGGCATCCATCACATCACCAGGCCCGAGGACTGGCCGGTGATGCCATCCGACACCGTCTCGTTCTGGCTCAAGCCTTTCGGCTTCTTCGATCGCAACCCCTCACTCGACGTCGCACCATCGGAGCCGAAGCATTGCCACACCGATCCCGGCAGCACCTGCCATTGACTGGCGCGGCCTGCCGGCAGCGAGGACCGACAACGAAGCGAAGCGGCGCGTAGCTCACCTGAGCTACGCGCCGCTTCGCTGTCTTGGAATGACCGGTCCGTCGTCCGGCCTAAGAGCTACGTCGGACCTCGAACTGCTCGCCGACGACAGCGGTCTGCGGTTCGGTGACGCAATCCAGGCGTCCGTCCAGACGCAGCGAGACGTTGTATTCACCCGGCTTGAGCGCGAACGTGGTGATGGTGATGCTCGTCGCATTGTCTTCCACGACGACACGCGGGCTCAGCGACAGCATGCCGTTGTGCAGGACCTCGCATACCTGACCCGGAAAAACGTTGTCCACTTCGACGGTGATGTTTCTGGGGCCGCCCAGAACCTCGATCGTGGGAGTGCTCGACCCGACGAGTCTGAGGTAGCTCTTTTCTCTGCGCACGGTCTCGACTTCCCTGTTTGCATGCTCCACCGGAAGGTGGACGCCCGACACGGTCTCGTTGGTACTTCGTGGCGCAACGGAGGACGGATTGGTATTACACGTCGTCATCGGCGTCCACCCGAGCCTCCCTTTACATCGAACGCGTATCCGTCCGCGTTACCGAAACCGCCGAAGAACAGCACCCGTACAGCCGCGACACCGGGAAATCGCGATGTCATCGGTCAGAACATACCCTCCGGCCTGCAAATCTGCGAAACGGAGACCGTCCAACCGAAGCCTTTACGCATCCTTGCACCCTGTAACAGATCGTGCGACATATTCGAGACCCAATTCATTCGTCCGTATCGAAAGCCCGCTGCTCGGCCAGCTCGGCGGCATGCTCGGCCTGGCGGGCCTGCCGCCGCCTACCCCTGATGCCCACCACGACACCGGCAAGACCTCCGACAAGGCCGATGCCGGCACCGAACAGGATCGGTGCGAGCCTCCCGTGTCCGTAATGGAGCAGCAGGCGCAGGCCGGCACCACCGGCGCCCACGAGATAGAGAACCACCAACACCCCGATCCGCGACCGGCGAAGCTTCTGCGAGGTGTACATGTCGATCCCCCGCGCTCGGGCGTACCCCACAACTACGTTGGCCACCGTGAGGAGAGCCACGAAGATTCCCAATGCCACCCAGGCCCCGGTGACCCCCGCCGCGAAGGGCAGTACCGCGCCGGCGATCATCCCGATCCACAGCAGGGATTGAAATCCGACGGCCGAGGCCTCGTTCCAGATGTCGCGTTGTAGTTCGTCGGCGTAGAAGTCGTCGTCCAGGTCTCCCACGAAGCGGGCAGCTTTGGTGAATGCGCTCATGTTCGTTTCCCTTCGTCGTCGCCGAACAGTGTTTCGACTGTCGTGTCGAGTGCTCGGGCCAGTCGCAGTGCCAGGTACACGCTCGGTGCGTAGTCGCCGCCCTCGACGGAGACGATGCTCTGCCGGCTGACTCCGCAGATGGTGCCGAGTTCGGCCTGCGTGATGCGTGCCTGCTTGCGATGCGCGCGAACGTTGTTGGATCCGGGCATGGCAAAAAGTCAACTCTGCTTGTCATAAAATGTCAAGCAGTCTTGTCATCGGCTCGCCTTTACCTACTCGTAACGCGAGAAACAGACTCGTCACCGCAGAAAATACCAACGCAATAAGTTGCCTTTACTGTTCGCAATCGCGAATACATCTCCGTATACACACTTTCCGAAAGGGCCGTAGATGCCTGCTGTCTCGAAGCGCATGTCCGTCAAGCGCGTCATGGTCGTTCCCGCAGCACTGGCTGCATTGAGCCTGGTTGCCACTGCATGCGGTAGCAAGGCGAGCGACACCACCACCGCCGAGGGCGGCGGAGGCTCGTCCACCTCGTGTGTGGACACCTCCGGTGACACCATCAAGGTCGGCTCGCTCAACTCCCTGTCCGGCACGATGGCGATCAGCGAAGTGACAGTGCGTGATTCGATCGCACTGGCCGTCGAGCAGATCAATGCGGCAGGCGGCGTCAACGGAAAGCAGATCGAGGTCGTCGCAGAGGACGGCGCATCCGAGCCGACCGTGTTCGCCGAGAAGGCCGAGAAGCTGATCAGCAGCGATTGTGTCGCAGCCGTTTTCGGTGGCTGGACGTCATCGTCACGTAAGGCGATGCTGCCGGTGTTCGAGGACAACGACGCGCTCCTCTACTACCCCGTGCAGTACGAGGGCCTCGAGGCGTCGAAGAACATCTTCTACACCGGAGCCACCACCAACCAGCAGATCATCCCGGCCCTGGACTATCTGAAGGAGAAGGGCGTCAAGTCCCTCTACCTGGTGGGCAGCGACTACGTGTTCCCGCAGACGGCCAACCGCGAGATCAAGGCGTATGCGGCCGCCAACGGTATCGAGATCAAAGGCGAGGATTACACCCCGCTCGGTTCGACGGACTTCTCCACCATCGTCAACAAGGTGCGCTCCGCCGACGCCGATGCCGTGTTCAACACGCTCAACGGTGATTCCAACGTCGCATTCTTCCGCGAGTACACCAACGCCGGCCTCAAAGCTGCTGACATGCCGGTCATCTCGGTGTCCATTGCCGAGGAAGAAGTGGCGGGCATCGGAGCCGCGAACATCGCGGGCCAGCTGACTGCCTGGAACTACTACCAGACCGTCGACAGCCCGGAGAACACCAAGTTCGTCGCCGACTACAAGGCGAAGTACGGCGCAGACAAGCCCACCTCGGACCCGATGGAAGCCGCGTACACCTCGGTCTACCTGTGGAAGAACACCGTCGAGAAGGCAAATTCGTTCGCGGTGGCCGACATTCAGGCCGCAGCCGACGGTGTCAGCTTCGCCGCTCCCGAGGGCGAGGTCGTCATCGACGGCGACAACCACCACATCTCCAAGACCGCCCGCATCGGTGAGATCCGGCCCGACGGCCTGATCTACACGGTGTGGGAGTCCCCCGAGGCCATTGCTCCCGACCCGTTCCTCGAGACCTACGACTGGGCCTCCGACCTCAACTGACCACCACCCATGTGAGTGGAACTTCGTAGCCTGCTACGAAGTTCCACTCACATGCTCCGAAGGAGCTCCCCCATGGACGTCGTGATCGGACAGTTGTTCACCGGCCTGTCGATCGGATCCATTCTCTTGCTCGCCGCCCTCGGGCTCTCACTGACGTTCGGTCAGATGGGCGTCATCAACATGGCACACGGCGAGTTCATCATGGCCGGCTCGTACACGGCCTACGTTGTGCAACAGATCGTCTCGACCGGCGGTGCCTCACTGTTCATCTCGCTGATCGTCGGATTCCTCGTCGGCGGCGCAATGGGTGTGCTGCTCGAGGTGACGCTGATCCAGCGCATGTACCACCGCCCACTGGACACCCTGCTCGTCACGTTCGGCGTCGGGCTCATCCTGCAGCAGCTCGCTCGCGACATCTTCGGTGCCCCGGCGGTCAACGTCGTCTCCCCGGAATGGCTGAGCGGCGGCGTCGACATCCTCGGTGCGGTGGTGCCGAAGACCCGAATCTTCATCCTGGTGCTGGCGGTCGTCGCCGTTGTCGCACTGTCGATCGCATTGAAGAAGACCGCAATGGGTCGACGCATCCGCGCGGTGGTGCAGAACCGCGATCTCGCGGAGACCTCGGGCATCTCGAGCCGCAGGACCGACATCTCGACGTTCTTCCTCGGATCCGGTTTGGCGGGTGTCGCGGGCGTGGCACTGACTCTGATCGGATCCACGAGTTCCACTGTGGGACAGAGCTATCTGATCGACGCCTTCCTGGTGGTCGTCGTCGGTGGACTCGGCCAGATCAAGGGCGCGGTGATCGCCGCCTTCGCCCTCGGAATCCTCAACTCGTTCATCGAATACAGCACCACGGCCTCGATCGCCAAGGTCATCGTGTTCGTACTCATCGTGATCTTCCTGCAGGCCCGCCCGCAGGGCTTGTTCGCCGTCAAGACAAGGAGCCTGGTATGAGCGAGTTCATCGCCAAGCGCGGCGCTCTGCTGGGTTTCGCGCTCGCCGCAATCCTGTTGTTCGCTGTGGCGCCCGCCGTCCTCAGCGACTTCCGGTTGAATCTGCTGGGCAAGTTCATCTGCTACGCAATTGTGGCTGTCGGTATCGGATTGGCCTGGGGCCGAGGCGGAATGCTCACCCTCGGCCAGGGCGTCTTCTTCGGCATCGGTGCCTACATCATGGCCATGCATCTGAAGATCTCCGACGCCGATCTGCGGGGCGACGCGGTACCGGACTTCATGTCCATCGCCGGAATCCGTGAATTGCCCTCGTACTGGCTACCGTTCACCTCGCCCATCACGACGATTCTGGGCATCCTGTTCGTGCCGGCGCTGGTGGCGCTGGTGCTCGGCCTCGGCGTGTTCAAGCGTCGCGTCAAGGGCGCGTACTTCGCGATCCTCAGTCAGGCACTGGCCGCCGCCTTCGCGATCCTGCTCATCGGACAGCAGACCACCGGTGGATCCAACGGGCTCAACAGGTTCCGCACGTTCTTCGGGTTCAACCTCAACGACCCCGCCAACAAGCAGATGCTGTTCTTCATCGCTGCCGGCGTACTACTCGTCGTCGTCGCCATCACGCGCCAGCTGATGTACTCGCGCTACGGCGAACTACTGGTGGCCGTCCGCGATCAGGAAGAGCGAGTGCGCTTCCTCGGCTACGACCCTGCGAATGTGAAGATCGTCGCGTACGTCGCCGCAGCGTTCTTCGCCGGTCTCGCCGGTGCGCTGTTCGTCCCGATCGTCGGCATCATCTCCCCCAACGACGTCGGCATCGTTCCGTCCATCGCGTTTCTCATCGGGGTCGCCATCGGCGGCCGCACCACTCTGCTCGGCCCGGTTCTCGGCGCGCTCGGAGTCGCGTGGGCGCAGACCACGCTGTCCGAGCAGTTCCCGTCCGGTTGGACGTACGCGCAGGGTCTGCTGTTCGTCGTGGTCGTCGGATTCTTCCCCGCCGGCATCGCCGGACTCTTCGCACTGCGCAAGCGAAAGAAAGAGCCCGAATCGGTCCCGGAGGCCAGCGCGGAACCAGAGAAAGAGCTCGCACGATGATCCACGTCGAAGGCCCGCAACCCACGTTCGGCGGCAACGCCGGCATGTCCAGTCAGTACCTCGAAGTCCGTGCTCTGACAGTCAGTTTCGACGGCTTCAAGGCCAACACCAACGTCGATCTGACGCTGATGCAGGGCGATCTTCGCTTCCTCATCGGCCCGAATGGAGCCGGCAAGACCACGCTGATCGACGCCATCACCGGCCTCGTTCCGGCCACCGGCTCGGTCACCAAGTCGGGAGTGGAACTGCTGGGCAAGAAGGTGCATCAGATCGCCAGGCTCGGGATCGGTCGAACCTTCCAGACCGCCAGCATCTTCGAGAATCTGACGGTGCTGCAGAACCTGGACATCGCCGCCGGATCCGGACGATCCGTGCTGACGATGTTGCGCCGTCGGGCATCGGTTCTGCCGCAGATCGAGGAGGCCCTCGAGACGATCGGTCTGACGGCCCAGAGAGACAAGGCCGCAGGAATTCTGGCGCACGGCCAGAAGCAGTGGCTCGAGATCGGAATGTTGTTGGTGCAGAACGCCGATGTGCTTCTGCTCGACGAGCCGGTCGCCGGCATGAGCCACGAGGAACGTGAGGAGACGGGCCAGCTGCTGCAACGCATCGGCGGTGAACGGACCGTGGTGGTGGTGGAGCACGACATGGACTTCATGCGGATGTTCGCGACCTCGGTGACAGTGCTGGCGGCCGGACGCGTTCTGGCCGAGGGCACCGTGGCCGAGGTGCAGGCCGATCCGAAGGTTCAGCAGGTCTATCTCGGCACCGCCGCGGCGGGCGAGGAACTCGAGCACATCGCAGAAGAGGGAGCCGATCATGCTTGAACTGGTCGACGTCAGAACAGGTTACGGCCGCAGCGAGGTCGTTCACGGTGCGTCGCTGACGGTTCCGGTCGACGGTGTCGCGGCGGTGATGGGCCACAACGGTGCGGGCAAGACGACGCTGCTGCGCGCGGCGGTCGGGCTGTTGAAAGTGAACTCGGGCAAGGTCATGTTCGACGGTGAGGACGTCAGCGCGTTGCGTCCCAGCGCCCGCGTCGCCCGGGGCCTCGCCTACGTGCCACAGGGCCAGCAGTCGTTCGGTCAGTTGACGACAGCGGAGAACCTGCAGGTGGTGGCCGACGGGCGCAAGCGCGGCAAGGCACTGATCGACGAGGCACTCGACCTCTTTCCGGCGCTGAAGGAACTGCTGAATCGCAGAGCCGGGCTACTGTCCGGCGGCCAGCGCCAACAGCTCGCCATCGCAAGAGCCTTGATAACCGAACCGCGGATGCTGATTCTCGACGAGCCGACCGAGGGCATTCAGCCGTCGGTCGTCGCCGAGATCGAACGCACCATCCTCGAGCTCACTCGCCGCGGCGGTCTCGGAGTGCTGTTGGTGGAACAGCACATCGGCTTCGCATTGGAATCTGCCCAGAGGTATTACATCCTCGAGGCCGGCCGGATCACGTCCACCGGTGTGGGCGGATCCGATTCCGAGGCCGACGTGCGCGCAGCCATGGCGATCTGAACGGATACATCGTGCCGCGCAAGGACCTTCGAGAGAAGGTCTATTCGTCACTGCGCCGGGATCTGATCTCCGGTGCGATCGGCTCCACGGAACGGCTCGGCGAGGAGCGTCTCGCCGAGCTGTACGGCGTCTCGCGCACTCCTGTGCGGGAGGCGCTGGCACGTCTGCAAGCCGACGGTCTGGTCGTGCGCGACGAGGCCGGTCTGCATCCCTATCGTCCCCGGCTCGGGGACCTACCGGATCTGTACGAGCTGCGGTCGACTCTCGAATCCCGCGGGATCACTCGCTCGACACCGCAGTCCTTCGATCGGGCTGCCTTGTCGGCGTTGGCGGTGACGTGGGCCGGGTTGCGTGCACATCCACCGGAGACCACCGACGACATGGTCGCCATGGACGAGCAGTTCCATGTCGCACTGTCGGCCGCGTCGGGCAATGCAGCTCTGACCGAGGCCCTGTGCGCCGTCAACGCCAAGGTGCGCCCCGTGCGCATTCTCGGTGGTCTCGACGCCTCGGCCGTGGTCTCGGCAATCGATCAGCATCTCGCGATCGTCGAGCACCTGCTGGCCGGGCAACTGAACGCGGCGCTGGAAATACTTGTCGCTCATATCGATTCGTCGCGCGACCGAGTGGTCGATCGCGCACGGCAGGCCACAGCACTGGCGGGTGCCGTCCGACTCTGACGCGTCAGTTGGCATCCGACAGGAGTGGAGCCTGCGGAACGACCAAACTAGTCCGACAGGAGTGGAGCCTGCGGAACGACCCAACTAGCCAGCCGACAGAATACGATCGATGTCGTCGAGCACGGTCTGCCCGCCCTTCGGGCCCACTCCGGTGATCCAGTAGGACAGGTCCACCGCATGCGGGTTGGGCAGTGCCGCAGCGTTGGCGGTGATCGACGCCGGGATTGCGGCGGGGTCCGACGGGTTGTCGGCGGTGACGACGATCAGGTCCGCTGCCGCCTGAGCCGCGAGCTCGGGCGAGAGGTCGACCGAGATCTCGTCGGCCCATTCCGGCCGCGGCGGGGTGGTGAATCCCGCGCATTCGAGCGTGCTTCCGGCGAACGACGACGGCCCGTACAGGGTCAGCTCACCACTGCGCGGCCTGATCAGTTGCGCTGTCTTCCCGGCGGTGTCGTGCTTTTCGGCAATGTCGGCGCACCGGTCGTCGTATGCGGTGAGCAGTTCCTCCGCCTTCGCTTCTTTGCCGAGAACGCGTCCGACGAACCGAACACTCTCGCGCCACGGATCGGACTGAGAGGCGATGAACACTGTCGGCGCGATGGCGGAGAGTTGGTCGTAGTATTGCGCGTGCCGAGTCTCCGTCCCGAGAATGAGGTCGGGTTGCGCGGCCGCGATGTCCTCGATCGTCGGCTCGGCGACCGTGCCCACGGTCGCGATGTCGGCCGCTTCCGTACCGAGATAGGCCGGTACGCCAGCGGTTTCGCTGAGCACCGCCGTGCCGACGGGCACGATGCCGAGCGCGACCGTGGTGTCGAGTTCCACCGGTTCGAGGGTGACGACGCGCAGAGGATTGTCGGGAACGTCGATCGAGCCCCGAACGGTCTCGACCGTTCGGGTCGCTTCGCCGGCGGAACCGTCGGAGGTATCTCCCGACGAACATGCCGTCGCTCCTGCAGTCACCGCGAGCGCGGTGATGGCCAGCGCGGTGACGCGGTGCCTGAACTTCGTCACGTGATCGAACCTCCGGGTAGAACAATGCGGGACACAAGGCAGGTTAGCCTAGCCTCCAGATGGTCCCGCACCGCGTCCCGGGACGGTGGAGCTACCGGCCGGTAAGGTGTGATCGTGACCACTCCACGCATTCCGTCCGGTACCGCCCGCACGCTCGGCCCCGTCAACTGGCTCATCTGCAAGGTCATCGCCAAGGGCGCGGGAGTCCCCGATCCCCACCTGTTCACCACTCTCGGTCGAACCGGTGGCCTGTACCGGGCGTGGCTGTTCTACAGCGGCCACCTGATGCCGGGCGGAAAGATCTCCCGCAAAGAATCGGAGATGGTGATTCTCCGAGTGGCGCACCTGCGCGAATCGGCATACGAGATGGACCACCACATCCGGCTGGGCCGTCGAGCCGGCATCGACCGAGACCTACTCGAGCTGATCATGACCGGCCCGGACGCCCCTGGGCTGTCGACTCGCTACCGCACCATCCTCACTGCAGTCGACGAGCTGATCGAGACCAAGACGCTCACCGACGCCACGTGGTCCGAACTCGCGACCCAGTTCGACGAACGCCGCCTCATCGAATTCGTCTTGCTGGTCACCCAATACGATGGTTTGGCAACCACATTGGGCACCCTCCGCGTCGAACGCGACTACGGCGACCGGCCGCCACGACGATGAACGAGACACCCGAGACTGCACTGCGCCGCGCTCTGGCGATGATCGAACCGGAGTCGGTCCGCACGAGCGCCCGGATCGACGGCGGCTACGTCGAACTCATGGGCGACGTCAAAGCACCCAATCCCACAATGGCCAGCCGAGCGATGAACAACCGCGGTGTCGCGGCGATCTACGAGAACATCTGGCGTCCGTTCGGAGTGTCGATGATGGGAATCGGTGGCCTGCCCATGTCGGTCGAGCGAGCCAAGGCCGTCGCCGACCTGCGATTGCGCGGACCACAGCGGATTCTCGACGTGGCCTGCGGCCCTGGCAACTTCACCGAGTTCCTGTCCGAGCAGCTGACCGGAGACGGTATCGCCGTCGGCTTCGACATCTCCGAGGCCATGATCGCTCGCGCAGTCCGCGACAATCGGGGACCGCGTGCGGCGTACGTTCGCGGCGATGCGGCCGAACTCCCGTACGCCGACGAGACATTCGACGCCGTATGCTGCTATGCCGCACTGTATCTCGTGCCCCACCCACTGCAGGTGGTCGACGAGCTCATCCGCGTGCTTCGCCCGGGTGGACGCATCGCCATCATGACCAGCTGTGAACTGGGCCTGGCACCGCTGCGTACCGTCGTAGGCCTGGGATCTGCCGCCGTCGGTGTACGCATGTTCCCGAAAGGCCAGTTCACCGAGATGTTCGCTGCTGCGGGCATGACCGACATCGAGCAGGATGTCCGCGGTCTCGCCCAATTCGTCAGCGCCACCAAGACTTAGGCACCGATCAGCTCTTCGGACCGTAGTCGTCGACGATCCAACGCCCGTCGTGCTCCGACACGGTCACCGACAGGATGTTGGCCACCGAACCGCCGTCGGGAGTCTGCACATTTCGGGTCTGCTGCTCGGCATACACCGAGATCTTGTAGACCCCGTCGGACTCGGAATCGACCGCAGCCGACAGCGCTTCACCGGTGGCGACCACCTGTGATTCGCTCATGATGGCGGTCAACGCGTCCCTCACCCCGTCGTAGCGGTCCTGCAGAGGTTGCGCCGCTCCGTCCTTGACACCGGCGAAGAATGCGTCGAGGTCGTTGTAGTCGTAGGTCAGCGAGCGGCTCGTGTAGTCCATGGCCGTGTTCGATGCGATCCGACGATCGGTCTCGAGCTGACGCTGGGAGTTCAGCTCAGCGGCAGCGGAGTACCAGAGGTAGCCGAACACCGCCGAGACGACGACCGCGAGTGCCGCCACGACGACCGCCGCCACCGTGGCTCTCGACCGTCCGGATGCAGGCGGGGCAGGACTGTCGGCGACCTCCGGAACTGCAGTGGCCTCCGAAACTGCAGTGGCCTCCGAAACTGCAGTGGCCTCCGAAACTTGGGCGGGTGCGGTGTCGGTCATCGGGTGTCTCCAATGTCGGTCGGGAAGGGTCGGTCGGGAAGGGTCGGTCGGAAATGGTCGGGAGAAATGGTCAGGGGAAGAGCTCAATTGGGGATCGTCACGACGACGCGTGCTGGCCCGCCCTGCGGGAAGGTGCCACCGAGCAAGTCGATGATCTTTCCCGCATCCACGCGAAGCGGCTTTATCGGAGCGGTGTACGGCTTCAACAGAGTTGCGATCAGAGCGAGATCAGGAGACGTCGGAGTGAGGTAACTGTCGATCTTGGTGATGAGCGGACCGATCGGGTCCTGCCACACGTCCGAGGCGACGTAGGAGTACTGCTCGAAGGCCTGGAGCAGGCCCGAGACGCCCTCACCGGTCGATCCGACCCACGGCCCCGCGTCGCTGAGCACCGGCCCGTATCCGTAGGCCTTCCGGCCGAGCTGTTGAGCGTTGTCGTACAGGTGCTGAATTTCGGCGCGTTTGTCGTGCAGCGTCAGCGCCAGGAGCCGGAACGTCGAGACGAGAGTGTCGATGTCGGGATCTCGCTCCTCGACGGCGCGCGATGCAGTATCGGCCAGACCACCGAGCGCGGCGGTATCGAGCTGTGCAACAAGAGCATCGACTTTCTCGAGAGTGTCACTGACCGTCGCCGACACGTTCGTACGATCGATGTCGATCACCGAACCGTCGTGCAGGTACGGACCGCCGGGGTGTCGTGGACGGATGTCGAGGTACTGCTCCCCCGCCGCCGAGAGATTGGCCACCACGACGTCGGAGTCGGCCGGGATGTCGTGGACCGCGTCGAGCGCCACGGTGACGTCCAGACCGTCGGAGGTGACAGCGATGTTCTCGACCTTGCCCACCTGCATGCCGCGCGAGGTCACCTGCGAAGTGTCCATCAACCCACCCGAGGAGGCGAGTCGCACTGTGACGGTGTTGTATTCGCGTCGTGGGTCCAGGTCGAGAACACCGATGGTCATGTATCCGACTCCTGTGACGGTCAACAGCAGCAGACCCACGAGTGAGAACACGGTCGATCTGGTCATCGCACGATGCCTATCGATCGCAGCACGCCGATCATCTCGTCCGCACGCGCACCTGGATCGTTCGGTCCCGATACCGACGCGATCCGAATGTTCGGAGTTGCGGAGAAGAACGGAACGAGTCGGTCACGCAACAGCGCATCGACTTTCGCGACGTTCATCGGCACGGTGGTGTCGGCTCGGGACACCGTCATGATCGCCGGCAGGATGATGCCGATGGCTCCGCCGAGTTCCTCGTAAGGCGGGCCGAGCACATCACCCACGTGCTGAGACATGTACCCCAACGCGAAGATCAGGTTCACGACGGAGAACAACACCTCCGACAATCCCTCCGCTCGCGACGGACCGAGATCGAGCACGCGGGTCAGTCCCGACTCCTGGGCGACGAGGGTGTTCGAGACCCCCTCTGCCGCAGCCAGAATGCGATCGATGTCTGCGGTGTTGGCTCCGAGATCGGAGATGGCCGCCCGTGCCGCAGTGTTGACGCGGTCGAACACCAGCGGATCCTGCGGCACTGCGGCGTTGACGTTGTTCACTGCCTCCTGCAGTTCGACGACATGACCACCGGTGACCACATTCGACAACCCGCGCAGGACGTCTTCGACGTTGTCTGCGGGAACGGTGTGGTCGAGCGGAATGACATCTCCGTCGCTCAGCACCGCGTTGCTCGACGGGTCCGTCGGTGGTTGCAGCGAAATGTAGATCTCACCCAGGATCGTGCTCTGTCGCAGTTCTGCAACGGTGTCTCGGGGTAGCGAAACGTTGGCTGCGAGATCCACTGTGGCGATGGCTCTGTCGTCGACGAGCGTGACGTGGTCGAGCACTCCGGCTTGCACACCGTCGACGATGACCTTCGCTTTCGTGGGCAGATTCAGCACGCTGGCGAATTCGATGTCGACGGTGTATTCGTCCCCCTCGACGTAGCTGCCGGGGATGGGGAGATCGGCAGGGTTCGCACTGCATCCCGCACTGCATCCGGCGATCGACACCACCGATACGAGCATCAACGCCGCGGCTCTCGTCGTCCTGCTCATCGCCATCCCGCCGATCCCAGAATCAATTGCACCAGGCCGACTTCGATGACGTCGCCGCGCTGCTGATCCGCGGAGCAGGTGGGCCGATACTTGTTGATCAACGCGCAGATCTCGTTCGGTGACGCTGTCGCGATCTCGAATTGCGGTGGGTGGTAGGTCAATCGGCCGGCCCGCAAGTCCTCGTCGTACATCGTGACGAGTGCGTCGCTGACGGCGGGAACTTGTTCCAGGATGTCCTTGATGTCCCCGACGCGGCCGAGCCCGACATCGACGATGGGAATCAACTGATCGAGGAATCCGTAGATCTTGTCGCCGTACTTGTCGAGCTGGCGGGCGAGCACGGGTATGAGCTCGACTGCCAATCCCACGGCACCCGTGAATTCTGTCGTGAATTCCGTCAGCGTGATCATGCCCGCCTTCAGATTGTCGAGCAGCTTCGCCACAGCGGGCCAGTTCACGGCGAACACATCGACGAGCTTGTCGATGTTGTCGATCAGTCGACGCACGGTGGCGTCGCGGTCGTTCGGCTCCCCGGCCAGAACCGACAACTGTGCGATTGCCGAATTGATCTGTGGACCGGACCCGTTCACGGAAACGTCGATCGAACGTAGCGCGTTACCCAGGATCTCCTTGCGGTTGCCGTTCTCGTCGGCCGGCCCGAGCAGATCGGTTGCGAGCGCGGACACCGCATCGAACGTCTCGCTCACCCCTAACGGGGTTCTGGTGCGTTCGAGGGGGATGCACTCACCCCGATCGAAGGTCGGCCCGTCGACGTACGGCTCGGTGAACTCGACGTGTCGATCGGTGACGATGGACGAGGACATCGTCACCGCCCCGATGTCGGCAGGCAACTCCACGTTCTCGTCGACGTCCATCGTCACCAGCACTCCGTCGGGCACGCTGTTGTCGCTGGAAATGGACGTCACGGTTCCCACGTCGACGCCGAGCATCTTCACCGAGTTGCCCTCGTAGAGGCCGACAGTGTCGGTGAATTCGGCACAGACACCGGAGGTTCGGGTGGCAACGTCCACGACCCCACTGGCCGATGCGAGCGTGGCGGCCAGCGCGACGATCGCTACGAGCGAGCTACCGACGACGACCGACCGCGAGAATTTTCTGCGCATCAGCATGCCGTGCCCGGAAGTGGAATACACACGGCGGCACCGCGCACGACGCTCTGCGACCGATCGATCACGGGACCGTCCTGGTTTCCGTTCGCCACCAATGTCGAAATCTGGTCCGATGCCGTCTCGAGCTGCGTCAGTGCGGAATCGAAGTTGCCGAACTGCGCAAACGCCTTCTGCACTATCTCCTCGAGTTGTACCACCGCCGGTTCCACTCCGTCCTCGTATGCCGTCAACGGACGGTGGAACAGCTCGAACAACCGCTTCAACAGATCGAACGCGCTCACCACATCGGTTCGCTTGTCGCCGAAGCCTTTCGTCAGCGTTCCGAGCTGGTGTACCAGCTCGTCCAGCATCAGCTGATCGGACGAGAGTGCCGCGGTGTACTCGTCGGACACAGCCAGGCCGCGCTCGAGTTGTTCGGAGCGTTGCGCGATCAGGTCGGTCAGCTGGGTGAGGTTGTCGACCACTCGACGCGTCGACTCGGGTTGCACCGTGAGGGCCTTGTCGACCTCCGCGACGGTCGCGCGGAGCGTGGCACCGTCGACGTCCCTGATCAACGGTGTCGCTCGTTCGAGAGTGTTGGACAGATCGAACGGAGTCTCGGTGCGCTCCACCGGAATCGCCGTCCCACCCAACGGCCGATCACCGGTGGGATCGAGCTCGACATACTTGCCGCCGATGGGCGTCAGCAGGTGCACCGAGACGCTGGAGGTATCGCCGACGAAGACGTCCCGGTCGACTCCGAACGTCACATCCACGTGGTCGCCGGCCAGAGCGACCGTCCGGACGCTCCCGACGCCTATTCCGGCGACTCTGATCTCGTCGCCGGACGTCAGGCCCCCGGACGTACCGAAATGCGCCGTGTACGTCTTCTCGCCCAGCGGCACCGCGTACACGGCACCGGCCGTGAGCAACGATGCTCCGGTGACGGCCACGCCGACCACACCCCACAACAGATGACGGCGGTTCTCCGATTGCTCGTCGCGCACGCCCTTGCGTACCGGAGTACGACGCCGGACCTGTTTGCTCGTCATCGGCACACCACCAGCTTCTGATTGCCGAGAACGATCTGTCCGATCCCCGGAATGTCCTGTTGCCCTCGGCTACACGTGTAGTTCTGACCGGGTCCCGGTATTCGTTGATTCAGCGATGTGAGCAGTGACGGCGCGAGCGCCAGCAACTCGGTCACCTGGTCGGTCTGGGGGATCAACCGGCGAAGTGCGCCGTCGACCGGTGCGTAACCGCCGTCGTAGGCGTCTCGAAGTTGCTCGGCCAGACCGACGAGTGGGGTCAGGCCGTAGTTGGCCTGGTCGAGGGACGACAACACGTGCTCCATCTCGGTGCTGAGCCGCGAGACCAGCGACGTCAATTGCTCCACGAGGTCGGCCACCGACGCGGACTTGCCGCCGATGGTCTGCGAGATCCGGCCGAGGTTGTCGATGAGCAGCGCGATGATCGCCTCACGCTGCTCGGCGAAGGTGGTGATCGAGTCGATGTCCCTCAGAACGGGCGCGATACCGCTGCCGTCGCCCTGCACCATACGAAGTATGTTCTCCGCGAACAGGTTCAGCTGATCTGTGTCGAGGGTGTCGAAGATCGGCCGGAACCCGTCGAACAATTCGGTGATGTCGAAGGAGGGCACGGTGTTGTCGAGGGGAATGGTCGATCCTGCAGGCATGACGTCTCCTGGTTCGGAACCGTCCTGCATCAACTCGACGTAACGCTGGCCGAGCAGGTTCTGGTAGCGGACCGCTGCGTGCGTCGTGTCGTAGACAGCACGATTGCTCTCGACACCGAACGTGACCCTCGCTGTGGTGCCGTCGAGTTCGACCGAATCCACCTTGCCGATCTGCACACCGGACATCCGGACGTCGTCGCCCTCGTACAGGCCCGACACGTCGTCGAACGTGGCTGCGTATGTCGATATCGGTCCGGAGACCGGGGTTCGGAGCGCCGTCACCACGACATAGCCGCACACCATGATCGCCACCGTGAACGCCAGCAGTTTGACGGCGGTTCCACCGACCTTCGTCACTGTCCGGCCTCGTTTCGATAGGCCGCCACCGAGCCGGCGAGATTCGGCATGGTCGAGAGGATGACGTCCAGCTGGAGCTGTGGGGCTCCGTCGACCAGAGGAAACGCATCGGAGATGCCGTCGAGCACAACAGGAATGCGGTCGTACGCCGGAGCCAGAGTGCCCAGTGACGCGGTGACAGGTACCAGCAGGTCCAGGACGGTGGACAACAGCGTCGTCAGATTCGGATTGTTCGTCTCGAGCATCGCTCCGAGCGGGTAGAGGAGTTCGTTGCTCAGACCGTCGATCGCGTCGAGTGTGCGTCGACGGTTGTCCAGGGGCTCGTAGTAGGCGCTGTTGTCCACCACGCCCACCACCAGATCCAGCAGTGGAGGAATCAGGTCGTCGAGTCCCTGGCCCAGTTCACCGCCGCGATGCAGTTTCAGTGACAGTGGATCGATCTGATTCTCGGCGAGCAGTCGAGCAGTATCGAAGTAGGGCTTCAGGTTTCCCGATACGTCCGAGGACACGCGGGCGAGGAGATCTCGCAACCGGTCGACCTGATCGGAGTCGAGCACCTCGGTGAGCGCTGCTACGCGCCTGAACACGCTGGTGACAGTCACATTGGCAGAATCGGGAGCGATGACGAGGGTCGAGTTCTCCGGCAGCGCCGAGCCGGTGCCGTCGGACAGCAGTTCGATGGCGGTCGAGCCGAAGATGTTCGAGGACGTGAACCGCGCCTCGGTGGTGTCTGTCAAATCGGTCGATTGCGCTGTGTCGATGGACAGTTCGAGTCGCTGACGGCCGAAGCCGAGAGTCTCGACCTGCTCCACCGAGCCGATCGCCAATCCGCGGAATTTCACTTCCGCACCGGCGGTGAGGCCGTCACCGACGGTGGCCGCATCGACGGTCAGAGCGAAGGTGGAGTCGAAGTAGCCGCGGGCGTAGGCAGTGAGCAGCACAGCGACTACGGCGATGAGCGCCACCACCGCAATTCCCCTCGCCCGCAGGGTCGCAGGGCCGGCCGACCTGCCCGACAAGTCCTCGAAAACTGCCATCACTACCCCGAAATCCTTATGCCGGAATCGAATCCCCACAGCACGATCGTCAGGATCATGTCCAGTACCACCACCGCGATCAGACTCGCCCGAATCGCCCGCCCCGACGCACGACCGACACCTTCGGGGCCACCGGAGGCGTAGTAGCCCTGGTAGCCGTGGATCACGATGACGGTGATGACGAAGATCGTCGCCTTGAGCAGCGACCACAGCACGTCCACCGGCTGGAGAAACGCACTGAAATAGTGGTCGTACGTGCCGGCGGACTGGCCGTTGAACACGTTGACGATCACTTGGCACGAGAGATAACTGAGAATCAACGTCAACAGATACAGCGGCACGATGGTGACGATGCCGGCGATCACGCGAGTGGTGACGACGAACGGGATCGACCGAATGCCCTGAGCCTCGAGAGCGTCGATCTCCTCGGAGATCCGCATCGCCCCGATCTCGGCGGTCATCCGGCAACCGGCCTGCGCGGCAAAGCCGATGGCCGCCACCATCGGAGCGAGTTCCCTGGTGCTGGCATAGGCGGAGACGAAGCCGGTGAGCGGCTCCATGCCGACCATGCCGAGACTGTTGAAACCTTCGATTCCGATCGAGGCACCGAGCGCGACGCCCAGCACGATCAATACCGAGACAGTGCCACCGCCGACAACGAGAGCCCCACTGCCCCACGTGATGTCGCTGAGAATGAGCAGCATCTGCCGGCGGTAGGTGCGAACGGTGTGCGGAATCGCGGCGAGCACGTGCACGCAGAAGGTCAGTTGATGGCCGAGCGAGCGCAGCAACACACCAGGACCTCGAACCACACGTCGTGTGTAGCGAACCGCTGTTCGGGTGCCGTGAGGACTGTGACGGGACGGTGTTGTCATCGGCGGATCTATCCGATTCTCTGCGGCATGAACATGACGACGAGCTGCGTGATGACCACGTTGACCGTCGACGCCGCGATCACGCCGATGACGACCGTGGCGTTGACCGCGTTTGCCACTCCGCGCGGACCGTCGACGGCGGAAAAGCCACGCTGACAGGCCACCACGACGACTATGACCCCGAATATCTCGGCCTTGATCAGCGCCACCACGAGGTCTCCGACGGACGCGAAGGAGCCGAACGACGAGAGGTAACTGCCCGGAGTCCCACCCTGGAAGCCGACATCGATCACATAGCCGGCGGTGATTCCCATGAAGATGATGAGGATGCACAGCAACGGTGCGACGAACAGAATCGCGGCCAGTCGCGGCACCACCAGGCGTCGCACCGGATCTATGCCCATCGTCTCCAGAGCGTCGATCTCGTCTCGAATGGTGCGGGCTCCAAGGTCAGCAGCGATGGCCGAACCGGCTGCGCCGCCGAGGAGCAGCGCGGCAACGATGGGTGCGCCCTGCCGAATGACGCCGAGTCCGCCTGCGGCTCCGGCGATGGAGGTTGCACCGACCTGGTCGGTGAGCGAGCCGACCTGAACGGAGACGATCACACCGAAGGGAACGGACACCAGAATCGCCGGAACTGCCGTGACGGTGACGACGAACCAGGCTTGTTCTATCGACTCGCGCCAGGGATGACGAAGTCGCGCGATGTCGCCGAACAGATATGTGAACGCGTCGAGCGCGAGTTCGAGCGCCTGTCCGAACGTGCGAAACCCGGTGGACACCCGTGATCGCGGTACACCGGGGACAGCCGAACGAGTCGCCAACGCCGCTCACCCCCACCCCTGGAATGCGAGACGCCCCCGCTGACTCGCCGCTCACACCGAACCCCTCGGTGCGTCGCTGAGGAAATTAGCAGCTGCGAACGAACCGAGTTGACGTTTTCCTCAGTCGAGGGCATATGAGTTTTCACAAGATCGGCGAACTCGCGCCGTGACGAAGATCGAACCAGCGCAAAGCATTACTGATACTTTGAGAAACAGACCGATCAGACTGGGAGCAACACAGTGACACACGCACCGGACCGTACTCGTATCGAATTTCCCGATATCTCTTCTCGCACTTGGGAACACCCTTCGGACCGAGCAGCCTTGGTCACTCTTCGGACCCTCAAGGGCTTCGACACGGTGCTGCGAACGCTGTCCGGACTGTTGCGGGAGAGACAGCATCGCCTGATGTACTTGGCCACCGCGGTGCGCGTCGACGAACGCCAGTTCAAGGATCTGAACGATCTTCGAGCCGATTGTGTGCAGATTCTCGGCGCGGAGGAAACTCCGGAGCTGTTCGTGGTTCAGTCGCCGATGGTCAATGCGTTCACCATCGGAATGGATCGCCCGTTCATCGTCCTGACCACCGGCATGCTCGACATCATGACCTACGAGGAACAGCGATTCGTCGTCGGCCACGAACTGGGCCACGCCCTGTCCGGCCATGCGGTGTACCGCACCGTTCTCATGCACCTGATGCGCCTCGCCGGCACGGTCGGCTGGGTTCCGGTGGGCGGCTGGGCCTTGCGCGCGGTCATCGCGGGACTGATGGAGTGGCAGCGTAAATCCGAATTGTCCGGCGACAGAGCAGGTTTGCTGTGCGGACAGGACGTACACACCGCGATCAGCGTGCAGCTCAAGTTGGCGGGCGGCGCACGTATCAGCGAAATCGACGTCGACGCCTTCCTCGCTCAGGCCGCCGAGTACGAGGCCAGTGGAGATCTGCGCGACGGCGTGCTCAAGCTGCTCAATCTCGAACTCCTCTCGCACCCGTTCTCGGTGCTGCGTGCTGCGGAGCTGAAGAAGTGGGTCGACACCGGCGAGTACGCGGCGGTCCTTCGCGGCGACTACCCACGCCGGTCCACCGACCACGAGGCCAAGGTGTCGGAGGAGTTCCGTAACGCGGCCCGCACGTACAAGAACAACTTCGACACGTCGGAGGACCCGCTGATCAAGACGGTCCGCGACATCGGCAGCGGCTTCACCGGTGCTGTGGACGCCGTCGGCAACGGAATCGGCGACGTGGCGTCGGATATCAAGGGTCGCTTCGATCACTGGCGGAAGTCGTAGCCTGCACAACGACGACGAACGGCGGCGACCACCGAAGTGGTCGCCGCCGTTCGTCGTTCTACGGCTGAGATCAGAAGTTGATCATGTGGCCTGCGAGGCCGTGGATCGCTTCCTGCAGTGCCTCCGACAGTGTCGGGTGCGTGTGCACGTTGCGGGCCAGCTCGTTGACCGTCAGGTCCCACTTCTGGGCCAGGGTCAGTTCCGGCAGCAGCTCCGAGACATCCGGTCCGATGAGGTGGCCACCGAGCAGCTCGCCGTGCTCGGTGTCGGCGATGAGCTTGACGAAGCCCGTCGCGTCGCCGAGGCCGTGCGCCTTGCCATTGGCGGCGAACGGGAAGTTCGCGACCTTGATGTCGGATCCACGGGCCTGCGCTTCTTCGCGGGCCTGGTCCTCGGTCAGACCGAAGCTGGCGACCTGCGGCTGGCAGAACGTCGCGCGCGGCATCATCCGGTAATCGTCGATCGGCAATGTCTCTGCGCCGCCGATGGTTTCGGCAGCGACGACTGCCTGCGCCTCCGCCACGTGGGCGAGCTGGAGCTTGGCGGTGACGTCGCCGATGGCGTAGATGTGCGGAACGTTGGTCTGCATCGTGTTCGTGATGCCGATGGCACCGCGATCGGTGAGCTCGACGCCGGTCTTCTC
The DNA here is from genome assembly GCF_030056855.1 of Rhodococcus sp. IEGM 1354. NCBI lineage: Bacteria > Bacillati > Actinomycetota > Actinomycetes > Mycobacteriales > Nocardiaceae > Rhodococcus > Rhodococcus sp. IEGM 1354. The sequence goes on along the minus strand of NZ_JASHKT010000009.1, from coordinate 182,690 downwards.
GAGGCCGAATCCTTCGACGCGGGGAGCGAATCCGACGGACTGCATCACCTTGTCGACGGTGAAGGTCTCGCTCTCACCGGACTTGTTGTGCTTGATCTCGACGGTGACCTTGGAGCCGTCGTCGTCGATGCTCTGCACACCTGCGCCGGTGATGACCTTGACGCCGAGCTTCTTGTACTGCTTCTCGATCTCCTTCGAGACGTCCTTGTCCTCGTTGGGGAGCGCGCGATCGAGGAACTCGACGATGGTGACGTCGACTCCGTAGTTCTTCAGGACGTACCCGAATTCCATACCGATGGCGCCCGCGCCGACGATGAGGATCGAGCCCGGCAGATCCTTGGTCATGATCTGCTCTTCGTACGTGACGACGTTCTCGCTGAGCTCGGTTCCCGGGAGCAGCTTGGTGGTGCTGCCGGTCGCAATGATCGCGTTGTCGAACGTGATCGTCTCGGTGCCACCCTTGGTCAGTTCGACCTCGATGGTGTTGGCATCGGTGAACGTGCCCTGACCGTCGTACTCGGGGATCTTGTTCTTCTTCATCAAGAAGTGAATGCCCTTGACGCGTCCGTCGGCAACCTTGCGGCTGCGGTCGAACGCCGCGCCGAAGTCGAAGGACGCTTCACCCGAGATACCGAACAGCTTCGCCTCTTTGGTGAAGAGGTGCGCCAGCTCGGCGTTACGGAGAAGGGCCTTGGAGGGGATGCAGCCGACGTTCAGGCACACACCGCCCCAGTACTTCTTCTCGATGATGGCAGTGCTGAGTCCGAGTTGTGCCGCGCGGATAGCAGCGACGTACCCACCGGGACCGGCTCCGAGGACAACGACGTCATAGTGTGAGGTCACGAGTCCCCAGCGTAGTCGTGCCCTCCGACACTGTCTCGACCTGGTCTTCGTTACCAGCGGGTAGCCTCGCACGCGTCGTGCACTCGACCGCACGTGTGCTGCTAGAACTGTGCCATGGCTTTCTCGGACGACCCGTACCTCTGGCTCGAAGACGTCACCGGCGACGACGCACTCGCGTGGGTGCGCGAGAAGAACGAGGTGACGATCGAGGCGCTGGCAGGAGAGCGTTTCGACGCCACCGTGGCGGGTGTACGCGAAATTCTCGACACCGATGCGCGGATCCCGTACGCACGCAGGCGCGGGCAGTTCCTCTACAACTTCTGGCGCGACGCCGAGCACATCCGCGGGGTGTGGCGACGCACCACGATGGACGAGTACCGCAAGGACGAACCCGCGTGGGACGTTCTGCTCGATCTCGATGCCCTGGCCGCCGACGAGGGCGAGAACTGGGTGTGGGGCGGTGCCCAGGTGCTGCGCCCCGACCAGCTGCGCGCCTTGGTCACACTGTCCCGCGGCGGTGCCGACGCGACGGTGGTACGCGAATTCGATCTCGACTCCCGCACGTTCCGCGCTGCGGAGGACGGCGGTTTCGCGCTGCCCGAGGCCAAGACCGACATCGGCTGGATCGACGCCGACACCGTGTTCGTCGGCACCGATTTCGGGGACGGTTCACTGACCCAGTCCGGCTACCCGCGGATCACCAAGCGGTGGCGACGCGGCACCGCGCTCGCCGACGCGGAGACCGTCTACGAGGGCGAATCCCAGGACATCTCGATCTCCGCATGGCACGACCGCACGCCCGGGTTCGAGCGTGACTTCGTGCAGCGGTCCACCGACTTCTACAACTCCGAGACCTACGTGCTCGACGGTACGGCGGTGACCCGCATTCCGACGCCGACGGACGCATCGACCTCGGTCCACGAGAACTGGCTGCTGGTTCGGACGATGACCGAGTGGACCTTCGACGGTGTCACCCATCCGGCGGGCGCTCTGCTCGCGGCCGACTTCGACGAATTCATGAGCGGCACAGCATCTCTGACGGTTCTGTTCACTCCCGACGAGCACACATCCCTGCATCAGTACGCCTGGACCGAGAACCACCTGCTGCTGGTGACGCTGCAGGATGTCCGCACTCGCCTGCGTGTGCTCACCCCTCGTGCGCGTTCTGCGTACCTGGAGGGGCGCAAAACGCGCACGACGGAGTGGGACACGACCACCGTCGACGGGCTGTCGGAGTTGGCCTCGACCGAGATCATCGGCACGGACGCCGAAGAGAACGGGGACGAATTCTTCCTCACCTCCTCGGGTTACCTCACCCCGGCGACGCTGCTGGTCGGCACGGTCGGCGGCGCGCTCGAGGTACTCAAGCAGGCTCCCGCTTTCTTCGACGCGGACGGCATGACAGTGCAGCAGTTCTTCGCGCGGTCGGACGACGGCACCGCGATCCCCTACTTCGTCGTCCGACGCGGCGACGCAGGACCCGGCCCGACTCTGTTGTACGGCTACGGCGGCTTCGAGATCTCGATGACGCCCGGCTACAGCGGCGCGATGGGTCGAACCTGGCTCGAGCGAGGAGGCACCTACGTCGTCGCCAACGTCCGTGGCGGCGGCGAGTACGGACCGTCCTGGCACACCCAGGTGTTGCGGGCGGGCCGGCATCTCGTGCACGAGGACTTCGCCGCGGTCGCCCGCGATCTGGTGGCCCGAGGGATCACCACCGCCGATCGCTTGGCCGCCCAGGGCGGCAGCAACGGTGGCCTGCTGATGGGCATCATGGTCACGAAGTACCCGGAACTGTTCGGGGCGTTGGTATGTCAGGTCCCGCTACTGGACATGAAGCGGTACCACCTGTTGCTCGCGGGAGCGTCCTGGGTGGCCGAGTACGGCAACCCCGACGACCCCGCCGAATGGGAGTTCATCTCGCAGTACTCCCCGTACCAGAACGTCGTGGCCGCGTCCGAGCGGAAGTACCCACCGATACTCATCGCCACGTCCACCCGAGACGATCGAGTCCATCCCGGACACGCCCGCAAGATGGCTGCTCTCCTGGCCGAGCTCGGCCAGGACGTGAGCTACTACGAGAACATCGAGGGCGGCCACGGCGGCGCGTCGGACAATGCTCAGCTGGCCTTCAAGACCGCACTGACGTACGAGTTTCTGTGGCGGCACCTCGAGAGCCGGTGATGTCAGTCGGCCAGAGCCTGCTCGAACATCGGCCAGGAATTGTGGAGATCGTCCTGCCAGTATCCCCACGAGTGCGTCCCACGCTCTCGTAGCTCGAAATGGGCTGGAATATCCAGCTTTTCGAGCGCGCTCTTCAGTCGACGGGTGCAGTCGCCGGTGGCGACCTCGATGGCACCGCCCACCACCATCTGGTTCAGCAGCACGAAACCGGGGCCGTTGGGGTTGGTTCCGTCGAAGGTGTCCGATGCCCCCGCCAGGCCACTGCCGTTGGAGATGTAGAGCGCGGTGCCGCGCAACTTGTCGGCGTTGACGACGGCGTCGTTGCGCACCCAGTCGGGGTCGTCGTCCGGGCCCCACATGTTCTTCACGTCGGCTCCGAGCGCCAACGACACGACGGTCTTGACGTACGCGCGGCCCAACGGATCGGTGGTCGAGGCGCAGCCGCTGTAGGAACCGACCGCCCGGAAGAGACCGGGGTTGTGCGCCGCCAGATTGAGCACCGACGTCGCGGCCATCGAGATCCCGGCAATGACGTTGCGTCCGTTGGTCTTCAGCAGCCGATCGATGAGGGGAGGCAGCTCGCGGGTCAGGAAGGTCTCCCACTTGTTTCGACCGAGCACGCGATCACCGTGCTGCCAGTCCGTGTAGTAGGAGTAGGCACCGCCGACGGGAGTGACGACATTGACGTTCTTGTCCGCGAAGAACGACACGACATCGGTCTGGGTGTACCAGTCCATACCGTCCACCCCACCGCCCGCGCCGTTGAGCAGGTACACGGTGGGGCTCGGCTGCACGCGGTCCGGAGAGCGAAGAATCTTCAGCGGGATGGTTCGATCCATCGCGGCCGAATGCACGAACGCCGTCATGGCGACGGCGTCGGTCTCCTCCGTACGCACCACGTACGACGTCGACGCGGTGTCCGCGGCGGGCGCGGCGAGGGCCGCGCCCTGCGAGGCCGACGCAGCGATACACGCGGCCACGAGCACACCCCTACCGATCCGACGAGCTGTAGCCCCCAGGCCGTTCATATACGTGCTCGCTATCTTCGGCAGAACAGAAGTTGAGTCAATAGCGTTGTACACCAGAACGGGCGCGGAGTTGGAACTTATCGCATGAATTAATCCAAACGACCGTATCGTTCGGCACGGGGTTGTGTCATCGGTGCATCCACCGCTCGACCACGTCCGCTACCGCCGTGGGATTGCGAATCCACCCGTTGTGGCCCAGCGGCTCGTCGATGTGCTCGGTGGTGATGTCGGCGTGGGCAAGCTTGGCCGTCAGATTCTCCATCGAACCCTTGGGTGCCAGATCGTCGCCCTCGATGGTCACGGCCAGCACCGGTAGGGTCAGCCGGCCCATCCGTTCCTCGTAGTCGATGTCGGCACCGGCCGGCTCGATCGAGCCTGTTCGGGCGAACCTCGACCAGTCGTCGATCAACACTCGTGACTGACGGCCGAATCCGCCGATCCCGATGCGGTCCCCCGGCCAGAAACCGGCGATGTTGCTGGTGATCGCCATCGCCGCCGCACCGAAGTAGAGCGGGACCCCGCGAGTGGTGCCGAAACCGCGGTGGTACGGCGATCCGGATGCCACCAGGATCAAGCCACCGAGCCTGCCGCGAATTCGGGCGGCGTACATCGCGCCCAGCTGTCCGCCCATACTGTGGCCCAGCAGATACGGGGTTGCGGCGGGGAACTGCTCGCGTACCACCTCGAAGATCGCCGGAAAGTCGACCGAGACCAGTTCCTGATATCCGTACCTGCTCGACGAACTCGGCTTCGGCTTACTGTCCCCCTGACCCCGAAGATCGCCGATCGCAGCATGGAATCCGCGTGCGACGAGCGCTTCGGCAAACAGCCGATAGTAGCCACCGGGGATGCCGAGACCCGGGAGAACGACGATGACGGGCGCATCGTCCCGGCCCTCGCCCGGGAACAGCGTCACCGGCACCGTCGAACCGTCGGGCATCTGAATCGGAACCGTCTGCATCGGCCCACCCTATGACGGGTGCGGCCGCGCCTCCCCGAGCGCACTACCTCACAGGATGATCGGGTGGTAGCTACCGGTCGACCAGCTGAACCAGAACAGTTGACTGTTGATGAACCCGACTATGGACTCGAGCATGGTGCCCCCTCGACATACCGTCGATACCGAGCGCATCGACGATGAGGCTCAGGTCTACCCGATCGGCGGCGAATCATCGACCGCTGGAGGATATTTCGGCCGAACGAATGACCCTTCGAATCACGAAAGCCGGGCCCGACGGTATGTCGGGCCCGGCTTTCGGATACCGGCTCAGCTGGGAAGCGTACCGGGGATGTTGACGACCGAACCTGTTCCTTCGGAGCTGCCGACAGCGAGCAACTGCAGCAACAGCGAGAGAAATTCCATCAAAACTCCTTCGAGAGAGGGGGATTGGCCGCCGACGCGGCGTCGCGAGCCTTACGGTTCATCGATTCGGCTCCGGTCGGCCGTCCAGGCCGAGGCCTACGGCGCGGAGCCAGGGATGTCAGTCGGAGGAAGAACTGATACCCGAGAAGAGCTGGATGAAGATTGCCAAGAGGTCACCGAGTTCAGCGGACATGCGACAGACTCCTTGTTGTTCGAGGGATGTGCAGATCGAACGTGACGGTCGTCACTCGATTACCTCTGCATGAAGATTTCTACCCGAACGGATAACGTTTCGTACACGCATTTGCATCGAAAAGTCAGAAATCTTGGTGAGCTGTCACAAAACGGTCACGAAGCCGAAAGTCGCGGCCGCCCCCGACAGCGACCGCGACTCGAACACCGACGAATTACGCGGCGCTACCCGACGTCAGCACGCCGACGATCTGCTCGACGATCGCGTCGACGATGCCGTCGTAGACTCCGGTTGCAATGTCGGTGATGAACTGCGCAGCTGAACCCATGAGAACTCCTGATGCTCGTCTCTTCGTACAGCCGTAGGTAATACGGCCTACCACTTTCCTACCGCAACTACCGGCGCGGTGCACAACGCGGCACGAACTCGCGGCTCGGATGCCGAAGTGACGCAAGACGTTCACCGAGCAGGCCCCGGTTCGTAGCCCAGAATTATTCTCCGAGGACGTCTTTCGCGCGACCCACGAGCAACGGGTCTGTTTCGCCCACGATCTCGGAGTCCTTGTTGGCATAGTCGAACTTGTTGAGCACGAACCGCATCGCGTTGATCCGCGCGCGCTTCTTGTCGTTGCTCTTCACCACGGTCCACGGTGCTACGTCGGTATCGGTGGCACGGAAGTTCTCTTCCTTCGCAGCGGTGTACGCATCCCACTTGTCCAGTGACGCAAGGTCCATCGGCGACAGTTTCCACTGCCGTACCGGATCCACCTGCCGGATCGCGAAGCGAGTGCGCTGCTCGTGCTGTGACACCGAGAACCAGAACTTGGTCAAGCTGATGCCCTCGTCCACCAACATCTGCTCGAACAACGGTGCCTGCCGGACGAACTGGGCGTGCTGCTCCTCGGTGCAGAATCCCATGACCCGTTCGACTCCGGCACGGTTGTACCAGGACCTGTCGAACATCACGATCTCGCCGGCCGCAGGCAGATGCCCGATGTACCGCTGGAAATACCACTCCGTCGACTCCCGTACCGACGGCTTCTCCAACGCGACGACACGTGCGCCGCGGGGGTTGAGGTGCTCCATGAACCGCTTGATCGTGCCGCCCTTACCGGCGGCGTCGCGCCCCTCGAAGATGATGACGTGGCGTCGTCCGGTGTCCTTCGACCACATCTGCAGCTTGAGCAGTTCGATTTGCAGCAGTCGCTTCTCGAGTTCGTACTCGGCGCGGGTCATACGTTCGTCGTAGGGGTAGTTCTCACGCCACGTGTCGACGACGTGACCGCCCGGGACCGTCAGCAGCACCGGGTCGTCGTCGTCGGAGTCGTCGACGACGAACCCCGAAGTGTCGGCAAGATCCACGGCGGTCGTGATGTCCAGCACGTCGCTGAGATTCTTGCGTGCAGCCACGCCGTTGCGGAGATCGAAGTCGGTCATGCGCCGAAAGTTAGTGCTCATCGGTGACCGGTCCATGGCGATTCGGTGAACACCGCGCGCGTTCGGACACATCGGACACACTTCCGGTCTGCAAGGGGGACGGACCGGAAGCGACCGACACGTCCGACCGTAATCCTTGCGCCGACAACAGGTCGAGCGTCTGCGTCGTAAACGTCACCGAACTCGGTTTCTCGAACGTTCGATTCTCCGGGTCGATATGGGTGAAAGCCCCGATGTGAAGACAGGCGTCGACGACGCAGACTTCTCACATGACCTTCGAGAGCAATTCCCCCAGAGAATTCACCCTGTCCAACTCGCAGAAGATGATCGGAGGCGTCTGCGGCGGTATAGCCGACTACTTCGGTTGGGACGTCAACCTCGTTCGCGTCGCCACCGTCGCCGGTGCGGTGCTGAGCGGTGGCACAGTCGTGCTGATCTACCTGGCGGCACTGATGCTGATGCCGCGCCGCCCGTGATCTCCCGAGACCGCAGGAAGGCCCCGCATCCTCGCCGGTGGGAGGAGCGGGGCCTTGCCGTCGGCGTTGCCGGCTCGGGGTCTAGCTGGAGCCGAAGCTGCCGGTGCTTCCACCGAGCAGTCCGTCGAGAAGTTCACCGAGACCATCGGTGAGGCCACCGGTGATGGGTCCGGTGATGCCACCGTCTTCGCCGCCGCCGAGGATGGGCAGGAGGCCGGTGAGGAGATCGAGGAGCATGGGTAGACCTTTCGAAAGACGCGTCGTGGCCCGAGTCGGAGGGTGACCAGGCCACAGGAACATAACGTTCTCGACGCGATCCATTCCATCGTTTCGGACAAAAAGGACCCACCGGCTGTTTCGGGGCTCGAAAGCCGACCCAGTTCTTCGCTTTTCCGGTGATCAGTCCTCGGTTTTCCCAGTGATCAACCAACCGCAGGGCGCAGCCAGATCGTCGGCTTCCGCCGGCCCCATCGAGCCCGGCGCGTAGTTCTTCACGGCAGGGGGATCGTTCAACAGCGGCGCCGCCACCTCCCACACGTGGGCCAAGCCGTCGGGTCTGGTGAACAGCGATCGGTCTCCGTTCAGTACGTCGAGGATCAGGCGGGAGTACGGGCTCAGCGGCTCCGCATCGGGCACCGATTTCAGCGGCAACGACAGATGTCCGACGGACAGGTCGAAATCCGGTCCCGGTTCCTTGACCGTCATGGCGATATCGATGCTGCCGTCACCGGACAGGTCGAACGAGAGCACCGCGCCGTCTTCGGGCAGCGTCGACAGTGGACTATCGGCGGGCTTGCGGAACACCAGCGAGACGCGCTGGTTGCTCACCCCCAACATCTTTCCGGTGCGGAGCAGGAACGGAACTCCGCGCCAGCGGTCGGTGTCCACCCACAACTTGGCCGCGACGAACGTGTCGACCGTCGAATCCTCGGCCACCCCGTCGACGTCACGGTAACCGTCGTACTGCCCCAGAACCACCTCGTCGGTGTCGAGTGGACGGAACTGCCCGATCACCGTTTCGCGAGCCGACTGCAGGTCTTCGGCCTTCAACGACGCAGGCGGCTCCATCGCCACCTCCGCGGCAACCTGGAACAAGTGGGTGACGAGCATGTCCAGCACGGCACCGGTCTCGTCGTAGAACTCGGCACGGTCGTCGATGTCGAGCGTCTCGGGGACGTCGATCTGTACCTGGGCCACGTGCTCGCGATTCCAGATGCCGCTGATCATGCCGTTCGCGAAGCGCAACACGTGCAGGTTCTGCGTCGCCTCCTTGCCCAGGAAGTGGTCGATGCGATAGACCTGCTCTTCGTCGACGACCTTGTGCACGGCTTTGTCGAGTTCTTCGAAGTTGCTCTGTGAGGTGCCGAAGGGCTTCTCGTAGACCACGCGGGAACCCTCGGCAAGATCGTGCGCTCCCAACGCCTCGGTGTAATCGACGAACGTGCTCGGCGGCAGCGCAATGTAGTGCACCAGCTGGGCGTCGTCACCGATCTCTTTCTTGGCATCGGCGACGACGTCGGGAAGGGTGCCGGGATCGTCGACGGTGAAGCCGTTGCCCGCGAATCGGATTCGCTTCGAGAACGCCGACCAATCGTCGTCGGCGACGTTCTCGGCGAACTCGTCGAGCACATCTTTCACGTGGTCGCGGAACTCGTCGTCGGACGAATCCTTACGACCGTTACCGATCAGGATCCATTTCTCCGGCAGCAGGCCTTCGACGTGGAGTTGGTAGAACGACGGCAGAACCATTCGCTTCGCGAGGTCTCCGGTCGCGCCGAACAGGACGAATACAGTGGGTTGCGAGGACGCCATGACCTCCACTATGCACCGCATAGCGCTACCTAGGTGAGAGTGCACGAAGATGACCAGATCACGGTTTCACGGAGAGATCTACGGGGTAGGTACGACGTCGGGAGTGCGCATCGTCGTCGGACACTGGACGCGTTCGCCCCTCGGCGAATTCACCGATGTGATGATCCAGTTCGCGGACGGTCGACGCCTACTCGTGGCACCGAGCGAGGCGGTACGTGAATTCGTCACGGCCACATACTCGTTCGATTCCACCGAGCTGGTACCGGTCGCCTTCTCGGAACAGCCCGACGGGTGGCGATCCGTCGTCGCCGGGGATCTGTCGGTACGCATTCGAGTCGCCGGACCGACGGTTCTCGGCCGTGCCCTGAGCCTCGTCCCCGACGCAGTGTCCACCGCACCCTGGTTCTGTACGATCAGCGACCCCATCGCCCGAGTGATACTGCGCGGAGTGCGCACTCGCGGCAGCGCAGGCGGAGGCCGGCGCGAATACTACGGAGCCAGGCACCAGCACCGCGTCGTCGACGTCGTCGCGTCCTGGCGGGGAGAGGACCTCGGCTCGCTGACGCCCGTCACTCCCCCGGTGACATTCGGTTTCGGCAGCACCCCCGCGGCACCGTCGGTCACCTCCATCACCACCACGATCGACTCTTAGACCACTGCTGTTTCACATCACTGCTCTCACACCACTGCTGCTCCGACTTCGCGGAGTTCCTCGAGAGCTGCTGCGGCGGTCTCGGGAGCGACCCCGGCCACCAGATCGGTGAGAACCCGAACGTCCAGGTGCTGTGCCACTGCATCTTTCGCCGACGCCAGGACGCAGTAATCGGTGGCGAGACCGACGACGTCGACGGCCGTCACCTCGTTGGCGGTCAGGATCTCGGACAGGGGTGTTCCGTCCTCGGTGACGCCTTCGAACGCCGAGTACGACGGTCTTCCCTGCCCCTTGTAGACATGCACGTCGACGCTGCCGGTTCGGTAATCCGGGTGATACTCCGCGCCGACCGTGCCCGCGACGCAGTGCACCGGCCACGTGGTGACGAAGTCCGGAGCGGCGTCGGTGGCGAAATGTCCACCGTTGTCGCTGTCACCGTCGTGCCAGTCGCGTGAGGACACCACGAGGTCGTAGTCGTCGCCGCTCCGGGCGAGGTACGCACTGATCCGGCGCGCCACCTCCCCACCGCCGACCACGGCCAGGGCACCGCCCTCGGTGAAATCGTTCTGAACATCGACTACCAACAGAGCACGAGTCATGTGTCCCAGTATCCTCGACAGGTGCGCGTGTCGTCTCTGGTGACCTATCCCGTCAAAGGATGTGCCGGTACGGCACTGGACTCGGCCCGGGTGAGTACAGCCGGTCTCGAACACGACCGAGCGTTCATGATCGTCGACTCGGACGGCTCGTTCCGCAGCCAACGCACCGATCCCGTACTGGCCGTCGTTCGCTGCTCGGTGGAAGACGGTTCACTGACACTGCGCCACGAGAACGCAGGAAGCGTCACCGCCGTCGTCGATCGTGAATCCGCGGACCGCGAGGTCACCATGTTCGGCAAGCCGCTGCGCGGCATCGACCAGGGCGACGACATCGCCGCCTGGCTCACCGACGTCATCGGCGAGCCCTCACGCCTCGTCGCCGCGCCCCGCGATCACGGCCGCATCACCGACGGAATCCGCCCCGGCTCAGCCCACTTCGCCGACAGCGCCGCCGTGCACATCCTCTCGACCGCCACGCTGGCCGGGCTCAATTCCCGCCTCGACACCCCGCTGCCGATAGACCGATTTCGGCCCAACATCGTCGTCGACGGCTCGCGGGACGCTCATGTCGAGGACGAGGTACGCGACATCTCGATCGGCGACGCACGATTGGCGTACACGAAGCTGGCGATCCGCTGCGCCGTCACCACCGTCGAGCAGACAACCGGTGTTCGCACCGGACCGGAACCCCTGCGCACTCTCGGCACCTACCGCCGGGCCCGACAGAAGGGCGTCGCCTTCGGCTCGAAGTTCTCGGTGGTCGAGGAAGGAACCGTCTCGATCGGGGACGAACTACGCGTCGAGAGTTGGGGAGTGTCGGAGCTCTAGCTCGAACGGCATGTGATTCGCCCACCCGTTACGCGCGCGCAGCGAAACCTGCTCTCCTGCTTGCACAGTCACCGTTCGCCGGCCGGTTCCCAGCGCAGCGTTCGTGCCGCGGTACCGAATGAAGGCCGTCAGCTCGTGGCGGCCAGGTGCCAGCTCGTAGGTCGACGGCTCTGCCCACGACTGGCGATGCTCCACGCCGTCGATCGTGACGAACGGCCGCGCCAGCGTGCGCACCAACGACGCATTCACCCAATGCGGAGCGAACTCGATCTCGACGGTGCCCATTGTTACCTAGAGTAACGGCATAGCGCGGGTGTGGTGCGCTGAGTGTCCACTATTCGGCTCCGCAGTCGGGATCCCGCCTAGGCGAACGAATTGTGGACCACCACGTCACTCGCTCCGGTGGCAACGAGCGCCGCCAGCTGGATGCGCGCCTGCCCCGCTCGCAGTTCCCGCGAGAACACCGCACCGGCGTCGAGCAGATCGTGGCCACCGCCTCCGCCGCCGTACGTCGGCGAGGTCTCGCCGAACGGCACCCGCGTCGTGACGACCACGTGCACCCCGGCGGCGACAGCCTCTTTCACCGCGTGCACCACCAGGGCGTTGGTGTTACCCGAGCCCAGCGCCTCGAGCACGATGCCCGACGCCCCTGCTTCGCGGCAGGCGTCGATCTGTACCCCGTCCGCGCCGGGATACAGCGCGACGATGTCCACTCGGATCCCCGCAATGGGCCTCCACAGCAACGGTTTCGGTCGCGGCAACGCGGCCGATCGGAACGCGTCGAGCTCGGAGGTGTGCTTCTTGATCGCCCCGCGGGCCGGCAGTACTCGTCCGCCGAACGCAATCAGCACCCCCCGCTCGGACCACGCGGCCGCTACCGCTGCTGCGATGTTGCGCGGACCGTCCGGGTCCGGATGATCGGCAGTACGTTGAGCCCCGGTGAACACCACTGCACGGGCGTCGTCGTGGAACAGGTCGACGTAGAGCGCCGACTCCTCCATGGTGTCGGTGCCGTGCAACACCACCACTCCGGCGCAGCCGTCCTCTGACAGAGCGTCGACCACGGCAGTGCGAATGGCATCGAGATCGGCGAAGTTCAGGGCGGAACTGTCCTTCGACATCACCTCGCGCACCGACACGCCGTCCATCTCGACGCCCACGCCTGCGACCGGCCGCGAAACCCCGTGCTCGTCGCGACTACTGGCGATCGTCCCACCTGTAGTCAACAACGCGACGAACTCAGCACTGTCGGGTCGTTTCGGCAGGCTCCACTCCTCAGTCATTACGGGCGGCTACCTCTCGAATTCTGTTGCGGCACATGTACCATCCGGCGATCAACATCGGCGCGATGAGCAGGATGGACGCGACGGTCCACGTACCGACGGGTTTGTCGAAGGCCATCAGCACCAGTACACAAGCCAGAAAGCCTAGCGTTGCGTAGCCGGTGTACGGGGCACCGAACAACCGGAACGCAGGCCGGGTGACCGCACCCGTCTTCGACAGCGACCAGAACTTGAGCTGGCACGCCACGATGACGGCCCACGCGCTGATGATGCCGAGCGCGGCGAGGTTCAGCACGATCTCGAACGCCTGCGCCGGGACCACTGCGTTGAGGACGACGCCGAGCAACGTCACCACCGACGTCAATGCGATGCCGCCGTACGGAACTCCCTGCTTGTTCATGCGGGCCGCGAACTTCGGTGCCGAACCGGCGACCGCCATCGAGTGCAGGATGCGTCCGGTGGAGTACAGCCCGGCGTTGAGAGACGACAGTGCTGCGGTGAGCACGACGAGGTTCATGATCGCGTCGGCACCCTCGACGTCGATCGCTCCGAAGAATGTGACGAACGGGCTCTCACCGGCCTGATACGCCGTGTAGGGAAGCAACAGCGAGAGCAGGAGCACCGAGCCGACGTAGAAGACGACGATGCGGACGATGACGGTGTTGATCGCCTTGGGGATGACCTTCTCGGGGTTCTGCGTCTCTCCGGCGGCGGTACCGACCAATTCGATCGAGGCATAAGCGAATACGACGCCCTGGATCACGACGATCGCCGGAAGCAGTCCGTTGGGGATGAGACCGCCGTTGTCGGTGAGGACGCTCAGACCCGGAGCCTGACCGTCGATGGGGGTGCCGAAGATGACGTAGTAGGTGCCGATCGCGAGGAACGTCACCAGGGCCACGACCTTGATGAGTGCGAACCAGAACTCGAGCTCACCGAACACCTTGACCGACACCAGGTTCAGACCCAAGACCAACACCAGTCCGGCCAGCGCGAACACCCATTGATCGACGTTGCCCAGCGGTGCCCAGTACTTCTTGAAGAAGTTCATGTACAGCGCCACTGCCGTCACGTCCACGACGGCCGTCATCGCCCAGTTCATCCAGTACAACCACCCAGCCGCGAAAGCGACCTTCTCACCGAAGAACTCGCGGGAGTACGAGACGAACGATCCGGACGACGGGCGGTGCATCACCAGCTCACCCAGTGCGCGCAGGATCAAGAATGCGAAGAATCCGCACAGTGCGTAGACCAGAACCAACGCGGGCCCGGCGTCGCGCAGTCGCCCACCGGCACCCATGAACAGGCCGGTGCCGATCGCGCCGCCGATGGCGATCATCTGAATCTGGCGCGGGGCCAGCTCTTTTCGATACCCCAGCTCCTCTTCGCTGAAGGCCTGCTTCTGGGTCGGGTTCTCGGTGCTCATCGCATTACCTCGTCGACGTCTCGGGAGCAACGGAATGCTCGGTGGGAGCCACCCGCAGGTTCGCGAGATGCTCGGGGCTCAGCAGTCGATCCAGCTCTTCTCGAGCCAGCAGACCCTTCTCGAGCACCAGATCGACGACATTGCGGCCGGTGACCAGCGCTTCCTGCGCAATGGCCGTCGACTCCACGTACCCGAGATACGGGCTGAGCGCAGTGACCAGACCGATGGAGTTCTCCACCCGCTCACGCAGCAGATCGACGTTCGCGGTGATGCCGTCGACGCACCGATGCGCGACGGTGCGACACGCCGCACTCAGGTGCGCCATACCGTCGGACAGGGATTTGACGATGATCGGCTCGAAAGCGTTGAGCTGCAACTGCCCTGCCTCGGCGGCCATCGTGATGGTGACGTCGTGGCCGATCACCTCGTAGGCAACCTGATTGAGAACCTCGGGTATGACGGGGTTGACCTTGCCGGGCATGATCGACGAACCCGCCTGCATCGGAGGCAGATTGATCTCGTTGAAGCCCGCGCGCGGCCCGGAGGACAGCAGTCGGAGGTCGTTGCAGATCTTCGACAGTTTCACTGCGACGCGCTTGAGCACACCGGACAGGTGCACGAACTGACCGACGTCCTGGGTTGCCTCGATCAGATCCGTTGCGGTGACCAACGGCAAGCCGGTGATGGTGCGCAGGTGCGCGACGGCAGACTCGGTGTATCCGGCAGGAGCGTTGAGGCCGGTACCGATGGCCGTGGCCCCGAGGTTGATCTCGTGCACCAGCAACGCTGCCTCTTCGAGCCGTGAGCAGTCCTCGTCGATCATGATCGCGTAGGTGCCGAACTCCTGGCCGAGCGTCATCGGCACCGCGTCCTGCAGCTGGGTGCGGCCCATCTTGACGACGGTGGCGAACTCGCTTGCTTTGCGGGAGAACGAATCTCGCAGAACCTTCATCGATGCGATCAGCTCGTGCACGGCGAAGATGGTCGCGATGTTCACCGACGTCGGATACACGTCGTTGGTGGACTGCGAGGCATTCACATGCTCGTTGGGGTGCAGCATCGAGTAGTCACCGTGCGCGTGGCCGAGGATTTCCAGGGCACGATTGGCGATGACCTCGTTGGCGTTCATGTTGGTCGACGTACCCGCGCCGCCCTGAATGACGTCGACGACGAACTGCTCGTGCCACTGGCCGTCGAGAATTTCCTGGCACGCGGCCCGGATCGCTTCCCCGCGGGTGGCGTCGAGAATTCCGAGATCCTGATTTGCCGCCGCGGCCGCCCACTTCACGGCTGCGAGCCCGCGGACGAGGTGCGCGTTGGTGGAGATCGGTCGACCCGTGATGGGAAAGTTCTCCAGCGCACGCAGGGTATGAATCCCCCAGTAGACGGTCATCGGAATCTCGCGTTCGCCGAGAAGGTCTTTCTCGATGCGGGTATCGGCCACGGTGGGTGCGCTCCTTCAAGGGGTGTCCAGCTGTCCGGCTGTCTGACAGGTAGAGTGTGGCGCAGAACACCTCGTCGGTCAACCCCGGGATAGGATCACTGCATGAACCTGTCGGACAGCTGGGCAGTCAGTGCGCCCACAAATGCCCGCATGAGCGCCGCCGAGGCTGTCTTCGCCGACCTGCGTGCCGCGATCTCGTCGGGGAAGCTCCCCGTCGGGCAGAAGCTGCCGTCCGAGGCGGCGCTGGCCGCGAGGCACAGCGTCAGTCGTTCCGTCATCCGCGAGGCGCTGCGCTCGTGCCACGCCCTCGGCCTGACCGAGACCAAGACGGGCCTCGGCACCTTCGTCGTCCGTGATCGCGTGGGTAGCGACCTCGACATCGGCAACTACGAGGCCCGCGAACTCATGGAGGCCCGCCCCCACGTCGAGGTACCCGCAGCCGGGTGGGCAGCCGAACGACGCACCGACGACGAGTTGGCGATTCTCTCCGGCTTGGCCGACGAGATGCGTTCCGAGGACGACCACGAGGCCTGGGTCCTGTTGGACGCGCAGTTCCACACCGCGATCGCGCGGGCCAGCCGGAACCGCGTGTTCGAGTCGATCGTCGTCGACATCCGGGACGCCTTGACGCGGCAGTCCGAAACGTTGAACCTCGTCGCACACCGGCAGCAGCAGTCCAACGTCGAACACGACGCCATCGTCGCCGGTATCCGATCCGGCGAGTACGACGCAGCGGCCCGCGCCATGACCGCCCACCTCGATGCCGTCCGTGGTGCAGTGGAGTCGCTCGCCGATCGGCCCAGCTGACCGTACGACTAAGCTGCTGGCCGTGACGAAGGTACTGAACTCCCTCCCGGTCGGTGAACGAATCGGCATTGCATTCTCCGGTGGTCTCGACACCTCGGTAGCGGTGGCCTGGATGCGCGAGCACGGCGCGATCCCGTTTGCCTACACCGCCGACATCGGCCAGTACGACGAGCCGGATCTGTCCGACGTACCCGCCCGCGGCCTTGCGTACGGTGCCGAGCAGGCCCGGCTGATCGACTGCCGCGAACCGCTGGTCGAGGAAGGCCTCGCGGCACTGACCTGCGGCGCGTTCCACATCCGATCGTCGCTGCAGACGTACTTCAACACCACTCCCCTCGGCCGCGCGGTGACCGGCACGCTGCTCGTGCGCGCGATGCAGGAAGACGGCGTCTCCATCTGGGGCGACGGCTCTACGTACAAGGGCAACGACATCGAGCGGTTCTACCGCTACGGCCTGCTCGCCAACCCCGAGTTGCGCATCTACAAGCCGTGGCTCGACGAGGCATTCGTCGCCGAGCTCGGCGGCAGGCACGAAATGTCGCAGTGGCTCACCCAGCGCACCCTCCCCTACCGTGACTCGGCGGAGAAGGCGTACTCCACCGACGCCAACATCTGGGGCGCCACCCACGAGGCGAAGCGCCTCGAATACCTCGACACCTCCCTCGAAATCGTCTCGCCCATCATGGGTGTCCGATTCTGGGACCCCGAGGTCGAGATCGCAGCCGAGGACGTCACCGTCGAGTTCGAGCGAGGCCGGCCCGTCCGCATCAACGGCAAGTCCTTCGACAGTGCCGTCGACCTGGTGATGGAAGCCAACGCCATCGGCGGGCGCCACGGACTCGGCATGTCCGACCAGATCGAGAACCGAATCATCGAGGCCAAGAGTCGCGGCATCTACGAGGCCCCGGGCATGGCCCTGCTGCACATCACCTACGAGCGACTGGTCAACGCCGTCCACAACGAGGACACCATCGCGTCGTACCACAACGAGGGCCGCCGACTCGGACGCCTGCTCTACGAGGGCCGCTGGTTCGATCCGCAGGCGCTCATGCTGCGCGAGGGCCTGCAGCGCTGGGTCGGCAACGTCGTCACCGGCAGCGTGACGGTTCGCCTGCGCCGCGGTCAGGACTTCACGATCGTCGACACCCAGGGCAGCAACTTCAGCTACCACCCCGAGAAACTGTCGATGGAGCGTAGCCAGGGGCAGGCCTTCTTCCCCGGCGACCGCATCGGCCAGTTGACGATGCGCAACCTCGACATCGCCGATTCACGCAGCAAACTCGAGCAGTACGCCGCTCAGAATCAGCTGACCGCCTGGGGCGACCTTATCGGCGAACTCGCCCCCGGTGGAGCCGACGCCATCGCCGCCAGCAGCGCCGAGAACTCCGTGGACTCCGCAGCCCTCGACCACGCCGCAATCGAGTCCGGCACCGACTAGGGCCCTGCCCAACTGGATCGTTCCGCAGGCTCCACTCCTGCTGCCGAACTCGAAGTTATGGACGGATTTCTGCCGATTTCCGTCCATAACTTCGAGTTCGGCTACTCCTCGGGCTCCGTCAGGCCTTGATGCTCGTCGCGTTCCGCCCATTCGAGTAGCTCGTCGATTGCGAACACCGCGTCGTCGATACCGGCATGTAGGTCGCCCAGTTCGGCGAATCTGGCCGGCACCGTGAAGATCGTGAACTCGCGTGGATCGACGTCGGGCACCTCGGCCCACGAAATGGGCGTCGACACAGTGGCTTCCGGGTTTCCCCGCACCGAATAGGCGCTGGCGATCGTGTGGTCGCGCGCATTCTGGTTGTAATCGACGAACAACTTCGACGGGTCTCGATCCTTGCGCCACCACGTCGTCGTCACGTCCTCGGGCGCGCGTCGCTCCACCTCCCGCGCGAATGCCAGTGCAGCCCTTCGTAAATCCTTGAAGCCGTGCGCGGGGTCGATGCGAACGTAGATGTGCAGACCGTGACCGCCCGAGGTCTTGGGCCAGCCGACAGCACCGAGATCTCCCAGAACGTCCTGCACCACGCCGGCGACGCGTTGGACCCGATCGAAGGGGCAGTCGGGCATCGGATCGAGGTCGATGCGCCATTCGTCGGGCATCTCGACGTCGGCGCGGCGCGAGTTCCACGGATGGAACTCCACCGTCGACATCTGTACCGCCCACGCCACGTGCGCCAATTCGGTCACGCACAGCTCGTCCGCGGTGCGGTTGTAGCGAGGAAACGTCACCTCGACGGTCTCCAACCACGGCGGCGCTCCGTGCGGCACCCGCTTCTGGTGCACCTTGTCTCCGGCGAGGCCCTTGGGGAAGCGATGCATCATGCACGGCCGTTCGCGCAACGCGCGGACGATGCCGTCGCCGACGCTCAGGTAGTAGTTCACCAGATCCAACTTCGTGGCACCGCTCTCGGGGAAGTACACCCGATCGGGGTTGGAGATGCGCACCGTGCGCGTGCCCACCTCGAGTTCTATTGCCGGAGATGCCATACCAGCGACACTAGGGGTACCCGCGGCCGCGCGCGCTCGGAAGTCGGAGATTTTCTCGCAGGTCCGCCGAAGCTACGCGTGGGAACGCAGCGTGATGCCGTAGCGGTCTCGCTTGCGGTAGATCGTGGCTCGACTCATTCCCAGTTCCTCGCCCGCCTGATTCATCGTGATGCCGGGCCGGCTGAGCACTCGAATCATCTCGTCTCGTTCGAAGGTCTCGATTCGCGTCAGACGTTGCGTGGTTCGCGAAAGCACCTCGGGCGGCAGATGATCGACGCCGACGACGTCGGCTCGCACAGCCGCCTCGTGCATCACCGTCGCCAGCTCGGTGACGTTTCCCGGCCACGAATATCCGACGAGGGCTCGTTCGGCGTCCCCGGTCAGGCTGACCTCGCGTCCACGTGCCCGTAACGCCAGATGCCGAGCGAGCGGAGCGATGTCCTCGGGCCGATCGCGTAGCGGCGGGACCTCGACGACCGAACGCACCAACTGCGCCAGGGCAGCGGGAACAGCGTCGTAATCGGAGGCCGTCAGGGTGACGGGCACGCCGTCACCGACACGAGAGATCAGTTCCGCCAACGCGTCTGCCCCTCGCGCCGGAAGCCGGTCCACGTCTCGGACGATGACTGCGGTGTCCGGCTTGGGCAGCTCGGGCGTCCACAGGTCCAGCCAGGCATCGACGTCTCGTGCCGCCGGAACTCCGGCACTGAGAATTCGACCCCGTGGGCGGATGGTACGGAGCGCTCGGGCCAGAATCGTGGCACGTCCGGTTCCCGGTTCCCCCACCAACAAGACCGAATCATGTTGGCTCAGAGCTGTTTCGGAGGACGCGAGAGCCTGATTCCACCGCGTCGACAGCGTCGGGACGCTGCCCGCACCCGGCCGACCCGACGACGCTTCGACGCGGAAGACCGTCCCACGTGGTGCCGGACGCGCATGCTGCCCCTGTGCTCGTGCGAGCATCATCGCGGCCGTGTTGCCTGCTGCAGATTGAGCAAGGGCCAGAAGAAGATCCGTCGACGATTCCGACCACGTGGTGAAGTTGACGCAACCCTCGACGGCGCCGGTCATGGGGTTCAGAACCGGGGCCGCCGCGCACGTGTACCCGGTGAGCGAGAACGAATAATGCTCCGACGCGCGGACCACTGCGGGCACTCGATCGGCGAGCGCGAGGGCCAGGCCATTGGTGCCCGCCTGGTTCTCGCCGTACGAGAAGCCGGGGGCAAGATGCACACGGTCGAGCGCGGCCAACAACTCACGATCCGCGCTCACCCGATCGAGCACCAGCCCGTCCGCATCGGTGAGCATCATCGACACCGGCTCGTTGGCCAACGTATCGCGCAGTCCGTCGAGCACCTCGCGCCCACATCGATAGAACAGCGATTCGCCGTCGTAGGTACCCGAGAATGCGGGTGCGACGTCCTCGAGCGGCACTCCGAACTCCTGGCTTCGATGCCAGGACGCGAGCAACCGATGTGAGACGGCAGCGAGGGGCTCCGAATGCATGCGGGCCCGGACGAGACCCTCGGAATCTGCCATGTGATCCAGGTTACATTCGCTGGTTGCCATGCATTCGCCACCAGTGTCTCGAATTGAGACATCGCCCCACGTCATCGAGCCGCGTCCGCGCCTACCGTCGAGAACAGATCGTTTGTGACGCACGTCACGCACAACTTCTGGAGGTCAGGCATGTACAGCAAGAACGGCGAGAACTACTTCATCGTGGACGCCCACGTCGCACTCTGGGATGCGCGGCAGGAGAACCAACGCAATATCCACGGCAAGCAGTTCATCGACTGCTTCTACGACTATCACCGCAACCTTTCTCCCGAGAGCGAGCTGTGGACGTACGACGAGTACCTCTACCAGGGCGGCGAGCGCCTGATGCACGACCTGTTCGATATCGGATACGTCGATCACGCCATCTTCCAGCCCGCTCACCTGGGCGAGTTCTACAAATCCGGCTTCGGGCAGACCGAGGAGGCATCCGCGCTCGCGGCGGCTCACCCGGACAAGCTCACCTACAACCATCACTTCGACCCGCGCAACGGCGAACGTGGCCTCGATCAGCTGCGTGCAGATGCAGAACGCTTCGGATTGAAAGGCGTCAAGCTGTACACCGCCGAGTGGCACGGCGATTCTCGCGGCTACAAGCTCGACGACGACTGGACGCGGCGCTACCTCGAGGTGTGCCGCGAGGTCGGTATCAAGAACATCCACGTACACAAGGGACCGACCATCCGTCCGCTCGATCGCGATGCATTCGACGTTGCTGACGTCGACCACGTGGCCACCGACTTCACCGATCTGAACTTCGTCGTGGAGCATTGCGGACTGCCACGACTCGAAGACTTCTGCTGGATCGCCACCCAGGAACCCAACGTGTACGCAGGCCTCGCCGTGGCGATCCCGTTCATGCACACGCGTCCGAAGTACTTCGGTCAGATCATGGGTGAGCTGCTCTACTGGCTGGGCGAGGACCGCATCTTCTTCTCCTCGGACTACGCGCTGTGGACGCCCAAGTGGTTGGTCGAAGGATTCGTCGACTTCCAGATCCACGAGTCACTGGACGAGTACGCGCCGATCACGCTCGAGCAGAAGAAGAAGGTGCTCGGGTTGAACGCCGCGAAGATGTACGACATCCCGGTGCCCGCCGAACTGCAGCTGCCCGACGCCGACGAAACCGAGACCGGACCGCGTCAGCCCGAGCGCGCCGACCTCGCGGCGGTGTGAGATGACCACTGCTGTGACCACCAGGAAGGACGAGGCGTACCGCGCTCTCGACGTCGTCCTGGATCCCGAATTGGACGAGCCCATCACCGATCTCGGGTTCGTCCGGTCCCTCGAGGTCGACGAGGGCACCGTCCACGTTCATCTTCGACTGCCGACGTCTTTCTGTTCGCCGAACTTCGCGTATCTGATGGCGGGAGACTCCAAGGACGTGCTGACGGCGTTGCCGTGGACCGAGCACGTTCTCGTCGAACTCGACGATCACCACGACTCGGACAAGATCAATGCCGGCCTCGCCGCCGACGCCGGCTACCGCGGCACCTTCGGACACGAGGCCGAGGAGGATCTCGACGAACTACGAGCGACGTTCCGTCGCAAGGCCTATGTGGCAGCGATGGAACGATCACTGAACGCGTGGCTGAAGGCGAACCCCGAGGCCAGTGAGCTCGACCTCGCAGTGGTAACTCTCGGCGACCTACCGGACAACCGCACGACGACGGCATTGCTGCGTCGACGCGAGTCACTGGGCCTGCGGACCGACACTGCCGCACCGGCACTGGTCGATCATGCGGGTCGTCCACACGCCGGCGACCTGACGATGGTGATGCGGCGAGCCCGCGCCACCCGCGTCTCGATCGACGGCAACGCGCACTTCTGCCGCGGATTACTGCAGACCCGCTACCCCGGAGCGGAGGAACAGCAGGTACCTCGCTCAGAAGGCGCGTTCATCCCACTCACCACATTTACTACACAGGAGCATTCTTCATGAGCACGATGCGCGCAGTCCAGGTCGTCGGCTATCACAAGAATCTGGAGATGACCGAGGTACCGATTCCCGAGGTTCGAGGCCCTCTCGACGTCATCGTCAGGATCGGCGGCGCAGGCGTGTGCCGTACCGATTTGCACATCCTCGAAGGCCAGTGGGCCGAAAAGTCGGGCGTCACACTGCCGTACACCATCGGACACGAGAACGCGGGCTGGGTGCACGCCGTCGGATCGGCCGTCACCAACGTGCGCGAGGGCGACAAGGTGATTCTGCATCCACTCGTGACGTGTGGGTTGTGCCGGGCCTGCCGGTCCGGTGACGATGTGCATTGCGAGACGAGCGATTTCCCCGGCATCGACACGAACGGTGGGTACGCAGATTACCTACGGACCAATGCGCGAACCGTCGTCAAGATCGACGATTCACTCGAACCGTCCGCGGTGGCTGCGCTGGCCGACGCAGGTTTGACGGCGTACCACGCGGCCGCGAAGGCGGCCCGGCGTCTGACACCGAGAGACAAGTGCGTCGTCATCGGAGCGGGCGGCCTCGGCCACATCGGCATCCAGGTTCTGGAGGCACTGTCGCCCGCGGAGCTCATCGTCATCGACCGCAATGCCGACGCCGTGAAACTCGCGCTCACCTTGGGGGCCGACCATGCGGTGGTCGCGGACGGCAGTCAGGTCGACCAGGTCATGGAACTCACCGGCGGCTTCGGCGCCGAGGTGGTACTCGACTTCGTCGGCGAGAACGGTTCCACCGCAGAGGGATTGATGATGACCAGACGGGCCGGCGACTATCACGTCATCGGGTACGGCGAGAACGTCGACGTGCCGACCATCGACCTGGTGTCGGCGGAGAAGAACATCGTCGGCAATCTCGTCGGGTCCTACAACGACCTGTGCGACCTGATGTCCCTCGCCGCACGCGGTGCCGTCAACCTGCACACGCAGACCTACGCACTGGACGACTTCCAGAGCGCCATCGACGACCTCGACAACGGACGGGTTCGCGGTCGCGCGATTCTCGTACCGTGAAATCGGGTAGTACCCCCCAGCACCACACCGACTACGGTCACATCGAACACAGGGAGCAACGTTGATCTTCATCACCGCCAAGTTCAAGGTCAAGCCCGAGCACGCCGACAACTGGCCCGAGATCTCACGCGATTTCACCGAAGCCTGCCAGGCCGAGGAAGGGTGCCTCTGGTACTTCTGGTCGCGCACCCTCGACGACCCCACCGAGTACGTCCTCGTGGAGGCGTTCAAGGACCCGGATGCCGGTGCTACGCACGTGAACTCGGATCACTTCAAGCAGGCCCAGAAGGATCTCCCGCCGTACCTGCAGGAGACACCGAAGATCATCAGCCAGGAAGTCGACGGCACCGACTGGAACGAACTGGGCGAGCTCGCGGTCGACTAGCTAGTCCCTTTCGCGATCCCGGACCACCTGGCCCAGCGTCATAATGGCGTCGGCGAACTGCCCGGGTAGTTCCTGAGGCGGGTTGTGGCCGCAATCGACCTGACGAACATCGATCAGGTCGGTGAAGTGCGCCGCGTGGTCCGGGCGGCCGTACAACGAGGCGACGGTGTCCTCGGTCGGATCGATCACGACCGTGGGCACCGTGATCCTCGGCTGCTGAGTCAGCAACTCCTGCGCTGCTGTGTAGGCGGCGTCCCCACCCTCGAGACCGTATCGGTGCCGGTAGGAATGCACGGATACGTCCACGAAGTCGGGGTTGTCGAACGAGGGTGCGGTGGCGGCGAATTCGGAGTCGCCGAATCTCCAGGTCGGCGACCAATCCGTCCACAGTGTCTGCGCGATCTCCGCGCGGTAGGCCGCGAGCCCGGCGCGGCCCCGGTCGGAGTGCAGGTAGTACTGGTACCAGTACCGCTTCTCGAGGTGCGGCAGCACGGGCGTGGATACTGCCGCGGCGATGTCCTGCACCAGATATCCGGAGACACTCACCAGACCCGACACCAGCTCCGGCCACAGCGCGGCGACGACGCACGCTGCTCGCCCACCCCAGTCGTAGCCGGCGACGATGGGTCGGTCCAGTGCCAGCGCGAGGATCAGCTCACGAAGGTCGTGGCCGATCGCAGCCTGTTCACCCGAGCGCATCGTGTCGGCGTCGACGAACCGGGTGGGTCCGAAGCCGCGCAGGTAGGGCACCACCACGTCGTAACCGGACTCGGCGAGCAGCCTGGCAACGTCGTCGTAGGACCTGGTGTCGTACGGAAATCCGTGCAACAGCACCACCGAGCGGCCCGCCGGATCACCGAAGCGGTCGAACGACACATCCAGCACCCCTGCGCGAATCATCATCGGTCCATGTTCGCATTGTCGCGCCGAAGGTCAGCTGCTCAGCACGTCCTGCATGCCGGGAGCGAGGACGTCGGACAGATCGGACCACGGGACGGAAATGGTGATGAGCCCGATTCCGTACGCCCCGACCTGGTAGTCCCCGAAGTGGATGTTCATCCCTTCCGGCGATGCCGTCCAGTTGCCGAAGTTGGCCACCGTCGGCTCGATGCCCGAGCGCTCGAAGCTCGCGCCCGCGCGGGTGGACGGGAGAATTGCCGCTGCTCGTTCGGACAGTCGAGACAGGCCTACATCGAGGTCGATGAAGGCATCACCGAGAGTGATCGGCTGTGCGGTATCGGCGTCGATGGTCACGGTCGCAATCAGTGAATTACCGTGCGCTCCGGGCGGTACGGCGATCCAATCGGTGATCTGTTCGGCACTGATCACGCGCCGCCCGACGTAGGTCGTACCCGTCGAGTAGCCGTCGCTGAGAGCGAAGTCGTTCCCGTAGTCACCATCGATCTGATCCTGGAGCGCGGCGCGCATCGACTCGTTGAACTCCGCCGTCACAGCGGGATTCCCGCCACTGAGCTGCGGAATCGCGACATCGTAGGTCGCACGCACGGTTGATCCCGTGACCCGGGTGCTGGCGACAACGTACGGCTCGGCAGCACTCGAGGTAGTGGTTGGCGTTGTAGACGTCGGCTCGGCGCGCTCGGTGGTGGCGGTGACATCGGTTGTGGTCGGCGCCGACGCCGGCGTGGCAGTTCCCGAGGTGGAGCAGCCTGCGAGGGCCGCTGCCAGAGCGAGTGCGACCGTCATCGAGCGGATACGGGTCATGCCCGACCCTAACCACATCGCGGCACCGGGTACCACGAATCGGGTGATCCGCAACTGGAGCTCCGCGAGGATGCCCAAATGAACGCGCTTTCATTACTAGTTTCCTTTGCGTTCACTTTCACGGTTGGTGCTGTATACATTGCGCCGTCAAGCTTCAGAAACACGATGAAAGCGCGTTCACTGGCGCACGACTTGAAAGACCGAGATGAACCACACGAAAAAACTGTTCACGGGATTGATCGTCACGGCAACGCTTCTGACCGGCGCATGTGCCCCACCGAGCGACAAAACCGACAGCGAACAGGGCGAATCGCTGGTGATCTACACCAACTCGGTCGGCGATGGGCGTGGCGAGTGGCTGTCAGAACAAGCAAAGGCAGCCGGCTTCACCTTGAACTTCGTGGATCTGGGCGGCGGAGACGTGATGAACCGGCTGACCGCAGAGAAGAACAATCCGCTCGCGGACGTCACCTTCGGACTGAACAACGTGTACTTCGAGAAGCTCAAAGCGCAGGACGTTCTCGAGCCCTACACGCCGGCATGGTCCGACGATGTCGACGCGTCATTGGGCGACGCGGACACCGATCTGTTCTGGCCGATCGTGCGCGAGCCGGTCATGCTCGTCTACAACAAAGCCGCGTACCCCAGTGCGGCAGACGCCCCGCAGGACTGGTCCGATCTCTGGACCAAGCCCCAGTTCGAGAACCGCTACGAGGTGCAGACGACTCTCGGCGGCGCGACCACCCAAATGGTCATCGCCGGAATCCTGGCTCGCTATCCAGACCCAGAAGGCGAGCTCGGTGTGAGCGCCGAGGGCTGGTCACAGATCGAGTCGTACTTCGCGAAGGGGAATCCCTCGGTCCCGGGTACCGATCTCTATGCACGCATGAAGAGTGGTGAGGTCGACGCCGGACAGATGTGGCTGGCAGGCAAACCCGCTCGCGAAGCTCAGTACGACATCGAATCCGAGGCTGTCGAGCCCGCGATAGGTGTCCCCTACGCGGTCCAGCAGGTCGCGCTGGTGAAGGGGACCAAGAAGACAGAGGAAGCGAAACGGTTCATCGACTGGTTCGGATCCGCCGACGTTCAGGCCGCCTGGTCCAACAAGTTCTTCACTGCCCCGACCAACAGAATGGCGCTGGCCACTGCCGACCAGGACGCAATCGCACAGACGGACTCGTTCACCGTTCAAGACATCGATTGGGACCTCGTCGCGCAGAACATCGACAAGTGGATCGAGAAAATCGAGCTCGAATACTCGAAGGGCTGACGGCGGTGATCACGTTCGACAAGGTCGTCGTCCGCTACGGCGACGTCACGGTACTGCCGGAATACGATCTCACGGTCGAAGAAGGTGAATTCTTCACGCTGCTCGGCCCGTCTGGATGTGGGAAGTCGACGGCGTTGCGCACCCTTGCGGGATTCGTCACGCCGCATTCGGGTGAGGTGCACGTTGCCGGTCAGAACGTGACCCACTTGCCCAGTCACCGACGCCAGATCGGGATGGTGTTCCAGAACTACGCATTGTTCCCCTCCCTCTCCGTCCGCGACAACATGGCCTTCGGCCTGAAGGCAACCGGGGTATCGGCGTCGGAGCGGGACGAGCGTGTCCGTTCCATTGCTCGCGACGTCGACCTGAGTGAGGCCATCCTGGACAAGGGCATCGCCGAACTGTCTGGCGGACAACAACAACGCGTCGCCATTGCGCGTGCTTTGGTGCTGCGCCCACGCATTCTGCTGCTCGACGAACCGCTCTCGAACCTCGACGCGAAGCTCCGCGGACAGTTGCGCGGCCAACTCAAGGAACTACAGACGCAATTCGGCATCACCACGGTTTATGTCACCCACGATCAGGACGAAGCCTTGGCCCTCAGCGACCGCATCGCAGTCATGAACGGCGGACGCATCGAACAGGTGGGCACCCCGAACCAGGTCTACACGCGGTCCTCCACCGAATTCGTCTGCAACTTCGTCGGTGAGTCGAACCGGTTGAGTACCGACATGATCGATGCTCTTCGCGCCGGCGGTGCGCAACATCTCGACCCGAGCAAGCCCAGCTACGTCCGCGTCGAGAAAGTCGCTCTCACCCCCGCGTCGGAGGCACGCCTGTTGCACGAGACGATGCGAGGAGAAATCCGTTCTCGGAGTTACCACGGGCTGTACAGCTCGTACCACAT
This sequence comes from Rhodococcus sp. IEGM 1354, assembly GCF_030056855.1. Taxonomy (NCBI): domain Bacteria; kingdom Bacillati; phylum Actinomycetota; class Actinomycetes; order Mycobacteriales; family Nocardiaceae; genus Rhodococcus; species Rhodococcus sp. IEGM 1354. The sequence continues at coordinate 155,015 of NZ_JASHKT010000009.1, read as the reverse complement.
CGATACGGCCGGTGGACCGTTGCGCAGCATCGTTCCGGAAAGCGCCGGCCGCGTTTTCGACAAGGGTGACGTGGTGGACATCGACGTCGATGCTCGCGACGTCCTTCAGTACGAGGACGCGGCATGAACAGATCTGCCGGGCAACTCCTCCGTTCACCGCTGTTCTCGATTGTCGGGGCCGCGCTGCTCTGGTTCATCGGAGCGTTTCTGATCTATCCGAATCTGCGCCTGCTCGGCCAAGTCTTTCTCCCCGGCGGAAATCCGAGTTTCAGTGCAATCGAACGTCTTTCGTCCTCGGATCGAGCAATGGCGTCATTGCGCAACAGCCTTCTGCTGGCGATCGTATTGTCGGTCACCGTCAACGCAGTGGGCATCTTCATCGTGCTGGTGACCCGCTATTTCGATATCCGCGGCTCGAGGATTCTTTCCATCGGCTATGCCACGACGCTGATCTACGGTGGCATCGTTCTCGTCGCCGGCTACAAGTTCATCTACGGACAGAACGGAATCGTCACCACCGCCGTCCGGCGACTGTGGCCCGGTCTCGATGCCGGCTGGTTCAGCGGAATGTTTGCTGTCGCGTTCGTGATGACGTTCGCCTCCACCGGTTATCACCTACTCTTCTTGAGCAGCGCCATGGCGAAGGTCGACTTCTCGACCATCGAGGCCGCGAAAATGATGGGCGCGTCCAATTGGTCCGTACTGCGATCTGTAGTTCTACCGACGCTGCGGCCGATGATCTTTGCCATCACCATCCTCACCTTTCTGGGCGGTCTCGGCGCACTGGCAGCACCACAGGTGCTGGGCGGTCAGGACTTTCAGACGATTACGCCCTTGATTCTCGCGTTCGCCAGCGCTCCGAGTTCGCGTGATCTTGCGGCTACGCTCGCCATCGTCCTCGGCCTTGCCACAATCGTGCTGCTGATGGTGATGAACAAGCTGGAAAAAGGGGGGACGTACTTCTCTGTCTCGAAAGTACCTGCCACGATGAAAAAGCAGAAGATCGAAAATCCGGTGGTCAACGCGATCGTGCATGCGGTGGCTTACGTGCTGTTCGCCGTGTACACACTGCCGCCTCTGCTGATCATCATATTCTCGTTCACCGACTCCGCCGCGATCCAAAGTGCCAGCCTGTCGTGGGACAGCTTCACGCTGAGCAACTACGCGCAGGTGTTCACCGACTACACCCACCTGTGGCCATTGCTCGTCAGCATCGGTTACAGCGCCGCAGCCACGGCCGTCGTGGTCTTCGGAATGCTGTTCGTAGCGCGGATCGTGCAGCGCTATCGAAATCCGATCACCAGCGCGATTCAGTACCTGCTGCTCATTCCCTGGATTCTGCCGTCCACCATGATCGCGCTCGGACTGATCATTGCGTTCGACCACAGCGAATGGATGGTCGGCAACGCAGTGCTCACCGGGACAGTGTCGATCCTCGCAATCGCGTACGTGATCGTGAAGATCCCGTTCACCATGCGGGTATTGCAGGCGGCGTACGCGTCGGTGCCCGATCAGCTCGAGGAAGCGGCGGCGATCCTCGGCGCGAGTACGTTCACCACGTTTCGCCGCGTGTTGTTTCCCATCGTCGCACCCACTGCGGCTGCCGTCGCCGCACTGAATTTCAACAGCCTGCTCGACGACTACGACATGGCCGTCTTCCTGTCTCACCCGCTTTATCAGCCGCTCGGCATCGTGATCAAGAACGCGACGACCTCGGAAACACTCAACGACGCCACCGCCCTGACCTTCGTCTACACCGTCATTCTGATGGTGATCACAGGAACGACGATGTATCTGGTGTACGGAAGAACGAGCCACTCCCGTGGTAGCGAAAGATACCGTCGCGCACAGGCTCTCGAACCCGAAGGCACTACCCACACCCCGACGCGGACGCTCGTGACCACCGTCGCAGCACCAGTGTTGTCCGGCGCAATACAGGAGAAATGATGTTCGGTTCACCGCAGTACGCCCAGGAGAACGCCACTATCAACACCGCACTCGCCCTTCGGCGTCCACTAGTCGCGGTGCACCGGGGAACGGGACTCGGGTCGATCGCCGAGAACACCCAGGCAGCTGTTGTCGCTGCGGTCCGGCAGGGCGCAGACATGGTCGAATTCGACGTCGTGCGATCGACCGACGGCGAGTTCTTCCTGTTTCACGACGGGTACGAGGCCCTGCATTTCGGCTTCGAGGACAAGATCGGCACACTGACGGCCGAGCAGATTCGGGCGCTGCGTTACCGGTGGAATTCCGACGAACCGTACGGGGTCACAGCGCTTGCCGACGTCTTGAACAACCACCCCGACACCCTGTTCAACGTCGATCGGTCGTGGTGGTTCTGGGATACGCTCCTGCCCTACCTGGACCGGTTCGCAATCGACGGTCGAGTGCTACTGAAATGTCCGGTCGAGACCGTCTGGCTCGACGCGTTGGCGGCACATCCCGTCAAGTACAGCCTCGCCCCCATAGCGCGCACCCACCAAGAGGTGCTCCAGGTACTCGCCCGAGATGACGTCAACACCATTGGAATCGAATTGATCGCGGATCGGCCCGGTCACGAATTTGCGACACCCGACTACACCGAATGGCTGCACGCGCAGGGCAAGCTGGTGTTCCTGAGCGCGTTGACCATGCGCAGTCGGGACCACTTGTTCTGTGGGTGGGACGACGAGACATCGATACTCCGCGGCCCGGAGTTCGGGTGGGACCGGCTGACCGCACTCGATCCCGACATCATTCAGACCGACTGGCCGGGCCTGCTCATCGGCCATCTTCGTTCGACCGCGACGTACGACTCGCCATCGCGGTCGCAGTAATGTCCGCGGAGTGAGCGACAAGAACGCGGGCAAGCCCGATTCCCGAAACGGCAGTTCGACGCTCGGCGTGAAAATGGACGACGTAGCTCGTCTCGCGGGAGTCTCGCGCGCCACGGTCTCGCGGGTGCTGACCGGCACGGCACCCGTCTCCGAGGAAACCCGAGAGCGAGTGCATCGCGCGGTCCGGGAATTGAGCTACGTGCCGAATATGAATGCGCAGGGGCTGGCCGGCAAGGCGTCGGGCCTCATCGGTCTGATGCTGCGAGATCCGGCGAACCCGGCCTACGGATTGCTGCATGCGGAGTTGCAGACTGCGGTCGCTCGACGCAACCTGCAGCTGATCACCACGAGCCCTGCCGTAGGTGAGCGGGCCGACAGTGAATTGCTTGCGCTGCACCGAATGCTGGGGATGCGCGTCAGCGGCCTCATGGTCGCTACCGGGGTGGTGTCCGCCCACGACCTCGAGCCGTTTCTCGCATCTGTACCCGTGATTTCGGTAGGCAGGGTGGAGGATCATCCCGCCATTCATGCCGTGTCCAACGACGAGGACACCAACGGCGCGATCATCGCCGATCAGGTCGCGTCGAACGGGCACCGAGACGTTGCCGTTCTCATCCCCTCGCGCATGCTGTCGGTCAACGAGAACCGGCGCGGCACGGCCATCGCCGCGCACCTCGACGGGCGGGGAGTGCGTGTACGCCGCTTGACGGCAGACGTTTTCGGATCGACCCACGATCGGCTCGACGACGTCATGACATTGGCTCGCAGCCATGACATCACCGCCGCCATGTTTCCGAACGACGCACGCGCTGTGTCCTGCCTCGAACGTGCGCGTGCAGAAGGCCTCGACGTTCCACGAGACCTCTCGGTCACCGGCCTGGACGGCGCCGCCATGGGCATCGAACTCATCGGTCTGGCGACAGTGCGACTGTCGGTGAAACAGGTTGCCGAGCGCGCCGTGCAGTTGATGGCCGAACTGCTCCACGACCGCGCTTCGGTCCCGGTTCGACACGAGGTCGTTCGCGGCACCTTCGTCCCGGGCACCAGCCTGTCCGCCCCCAGCCGTACCTCGTGATGGCACTGATTTCCGTATCCGAAAGGCCGCACACCGATGACCGAAATCCGTACCCCGATCGAGTCCGTCGTCTTCGACTTCTCGGGAACACTGTTCCGCCTCGAACCGACGTCCGACTGGAACACCCCTGATCTCAGTCCCGACGAACTCGACACCGTCGTGAGCTGGCTGACCGAACCCGCAGGTCCTCCCGTGCCGTTGAACGACGAAGACCACCGAGCGTGGGAGCTCCGCGATCTCGACCCGTCCATGCATCGCAGTGTTTACACCGAGATCCTCGAAAGATTCGACGCATCCTCGGGAGTCGACGTGCTACCGATGCTCGACGTCCTCGTCGATCCTCTTCGGTGGACGCCGTACCCCGACACCGGTGCAGTACTCGAAAAACTCTGCACCGCAGGAATTCCGGTCGCGGTGCTGAGCAATATCTCGTTCGATATCCGTCCCGCGTTCACATCGCGCGGCTGGGATCGGTGGATCGAGAGCTTCGTCCTGTCCTACGAACTCGGCGCAGGCAAGCCCGATCCGACCGCGTTCACCACGGCGATCGAACGAATCGGAGGACGACCGGAAAAGACCTTGATGATCGGAGACAGTCCCGGGACAGACGGCGCAGCAGCGTCGGTCGGTTGCGCCGTCTCGCTCGTCGAGTCGCTTCCGACAGGCCTGCGGTCCGACGGTCTTGCGAACGCACTGGCAAAACACCACATCGAAGTCTGACGCCGCGATTCGAACACGAAAAAGCCCGGCACCTCGAAAGGTGCCGGGCTTCTTCAGTGCAAGACGGGACTCAGAAGTCCATGCCGCCCATGCCACCGGTCGGATCGCCAGCGGGCGCTCCGGCCTTCTCGGGCTTGTCGGCGACGACGGCCTCGGTGGTGAGGAACAGAGCCGCGATGGACGCTGCGTTCTGCAGCGCCGAGCGGGTGACCTTGACCGGGTCGTTGATGCCTGCAGCGAGCAGGTCCTCGTACTCGTTGGTCGCGGCGTTGAGGCCGTGACCTGCGGGCAGGTTGGAGACCTTGTCCGCAACGACGCCGGGCTCGAGGCCTGCGTTGAATGCGATCTGCTTGAGCGGGGCGGACAGTGCGACGCGAACGATGTTCACGCCGGTTGCCTCGTCACCGTCGAGCTTGAGGTTGTCGAGTGCGGGCGCTGCCTGGAGCAGTGCCACGCCGCCACCGGCGACGATGCCTTCTTCGACGGCTGCCTTGGCGTTACGCACTGCATCTTCGATGCGGTGCTTGCGCTCCTTGAGCTCGACCTCGGTTGCCGCTCCGGCCTTGATGACTGCAACGCCACCGGCCAGCTTGGCCAGGCGCTCCTGCAGCTTCTCGCGGTCGTAGTCGGAATCGGAGTTCTCGATCTCGGCGCGGATCTGGTTGACGCGACCGGCGATGGCGTCGGAATCTCCCGAGCCTTCGACGATGGTGGTCTCGTCCTTGGTGATGACGACCTTGCGTGCCTGACCGAGCAGCTCGAGTCCGGCGGTCTCCAGGGAGAGGCCGACCTCTTCGCTGATGACCTCGCCGCCCGTGAGGATGGCGATGTCGGCGAGCTGCGCCTTGCGACGGTCACCGAATCCGGGAGCCTTGACGGCGACGGACTTGAAGGTGCCACGGATCTTGTTCACCACGAGGGTGGAGAGAGCTTCGCCCTCGACGTCCTCGGCGATGATGACGAGCGGCTTGCCGGACTGGATGACCTTCTCCAGCAGCGGCAGCAGGTCCTTGACGGTGCTGATCTTGGAGCTGACGAGCAGGATGTACGCGTCTTCGAGGACGGCTTCCTGACGCTCTGCATCGGTGGCGAAGTACGCCGAGATGTAGCCCTTGTCGAAGCGCATGCCCTCGGTGAGCTCGAGCTGCAGTCCGAAGGTGTTGGACTCCTCGACCGTGATGACGCCTTCCTTGCCGACCTTGTCCATTGCCTCGGCGATGAGCTCGCCGATGGACGGGTCGCCTGCGGAGATGCCAGCGGTAGCAGCGATCTGCTCCTTGGTGTCGATCTCCTTGGCGGACGCGAGCAGCGACTCGGTGACGGCTGCAACAGCCTTCTCGATGCCGCGCTTGAGGCCGAGCGGGTTCGCGCCGGCTGCGACGTTGCGCAGGCCTTCACGGACGAGTGCCTGAGCGAGAACGGTAGCGGTGGTGGTGCCGTCGCCTGCGACGTCGTCGGTCTTCTTGGCGACCTCCTTGACGAGCTCGGCACCGATCTTCTCGTAGGGATCTTCGAGCTCGATCTCCTTGGCGATGGAAACACCATCGTTGGTGATCGTGGGAGCTCCCCACTTCTTCTCGAGTACGACGTTGCGACCCTTGGGGCCCAACGTCACCTTTACTGCGTCGGCGAGGGCATTGAGGCCTCGCTCGAGGCCACGGCGTGCCTCTTCGTCGAACGCGATGATCTTGGCCATTGCGAAGTGATCCTCCGGATTGGGGGTGACACATTGCTGGCCGAGCTCGGTGCCCGCGACGGACGACCAGGGGTGTCGTTGATTCCCCGGCCTCACCGTGTCCCGACCTGGCACTCACGTGTCGAGAGTGCCAACTGCATTTCTAGCACTCGCCCATGGTGAGTGCAAGGTCGTCCGCCGCCAGCGAACCACCGCACCCCCCATGCTCGACGCCACCGCGGGACGACGGTCTCGAGCAGATGCTCAGCAGACCCGGCATTCGTCACACACTGTTCACACCCGTACGCATTGTTAACATCGCAAAACCGTGCATCGAACCCGCGACGCTAATACCGTTGAGCGACAACGGTTTCGACACCCGAAAAATTCGGACAAACCCCCGCAAAAGCGACAGTGAGGATCGAACATGTCCGATACGGTCGACACGTCGTACGACAACTCGGCGATGGACCACGAGGAAGAGGGCTACCACAAGGGCCTCAAACCTCGACAGTTGCAGATGATCGCGATCGGTGGCGCAATCGGCACCGGCCTGTTCCTCGGTGCGGGCGGACGCCTCGCCAGTGCCGGGCCCGGCCTGTTCCTCGCCTACGCCCTCTGTGGAATTTTCGTCTTCTTCATTCTCCGTGCCCTCGGCGAGTTGGTGTTGCACCGCCCGTCGTCGGGCAGCTTCGTCTCGTACGCTCGCGAGTTCTTCGGCGAGAAGGCTGCATTCGTCGCCGGGTGGATGTACTTCCTCAACTGGGCGATGACGGCCATCGTAGACGTCACCGCCATCGCGACGTACATGCATTACTGGGGAAGTTTCGAGGTGATTCCGCAGTGGGCCATCGCGCTGGTCGCACTGGTTCTGGTGATGAGCCTGAACCTGGTGTCGGTCAAGTGGTTCGGTGAGATGGAATTCTGGGCGGCCATGATCAAGGTCATCGCGCTGGTGACCTTCTTGATCGTCGGCATCGTCTTCTTGGCCGGCCGCATCCCCGTCGGCTCCGAGATGCCCGGAATCAGCTTGATCACCGACAACGGCGGCCTGTTCCCGTCCGGCGCATGGCCGCTGGTGATCGTCATCTCGGGCGTCGTGTTCGCCTATGCAGCAGTGGAATTGGTGGGCACCGCGGCCGGTGAGACCGAGAACCCGGAGAAGATCATGCCGCGGGCGATCAACTCGGTCATCGCACGTATCGCACTGTTCTACGTCGGCTCGCTCGTACTGCTCGCCCTGCTGATGCCGTACACCGCATACCAGTCCGGAACGTCGCCGTTCGTGACGTTCTTCTCGAGCATCGGCCTCGGCGGCGCGGGCACCATCATGAACATCGTGGTGCTCACGGCGGCACTGTCTTCCCTGAACGCCGGCCTGTACTCGACCGGCCGCATCCTGCGGTCGATGGCGATGAACGGTAGTGCACCGGAGTTCACCAAGAAGATGACCAAGGGCGGAGTGCCGTTCGGCGGCATTCTGCTGACCTGCTTCATCACCCTGTTCGGTGTCGCCCTCAACGCCATCGCCCCGGGCGAAGCGTTCGAGATCGTGCTGAACATGTCCGCACTGGGCATCATCGCCAGCTGGGCGACCATCGTGCTGTGCCAGATTCAGCTGTACCGCTGGTCCAAGAAGGGCATCCTGAAGCGGCCCAAGTTCCGACTGTTCGGTGCGCCGTACACGAGCTACGCGACGCTGGTATTCCTGTTCGGCGTGCTGGTGCTGATGGCCTTCGACGCCCCGATCGGCTCGTGGACCATCGCGACCCTCGTCGTCATCATCCCCGCACTCATCGGCGGCTGGTTCCTGGTGCGCACCAAGGTGCTCTCGGTGGCCGAGGAACGAATGGGCTACACCGGTCAGTACCCGGTGGTGGCAAACCGTCCGACCGAACCGGAGGAGTGACCCTTACACCCCGAAGAACTGGGCCCCGCATCGACTCGATGCGGGGCCCTGCTCATGGAGTCAGGAAAACCTGAGCCATCTCGATCGAGTGAACGGTGAGCGCCGCACGGGCGGTTCCGGAACCCCGGCAGAGATGGCGGCAGCAACAGCGTCGGCCAGTTCCACACAGGTCTCGAAACGATCGGCCGGGTCCTTGGCCAACGCGCGTGCGACCACCGCGTCGAGACCCCGCGGCAGTGATCGCCGACGCCTCGTCACCGCAGGCGGTTCGGCCGACAGATGTGCGGCGGTGATCGCGAGCGGCGTGGCCATGGGGTACGGCGTTCGCCCGGTCAGCAATTCGACCAGCGTCGCGCCCAATGCGTAGACGTCGGTCTGCGCGCTCAGCACTCCCCCGCGAAGCAGTTCCGGTGCCGCGTAATGGATGGACGCCAGCACCGTTCCGCCGACGACCAGCGGCGTCGAGTCGTCGACCAGACGCGCAATTCCCCAGTCGGACAACAACACCTGTTCGTAGCCGTCCACTCGCTCGGTGGAGATGAGGATGTTCGACGGCTTGACGTCGCGGTGCAGAACGCCGTTCGAGTGGGCGTAGTCGAGCCCCTTGGCCACCTCGGCGACGATGCGCGCCACACGGGAGATGTCGAGAGCGATCTGACCGCGAGCGACCAACCGCGCCGCGCTGTACCCGTCGACGTAGTGCATCGACATCCACAACTGGCCCTCGAACTCACCGTGTTCGTGCACCGACACGATGTTCGGATGCACCAGCAGCTCGGCCACCGTGGCCTCGGTCCGAAATTTGGTGCGCAGTCGCGGCGAGCGCGAGGCGTCGCGGTCGAGGATCTTCAGAGCTTCGAGCCGATCGTGGCCGCGGCCGAGTACGAGGTACACCTCACTCATGCCGCCGACCCCGAGGCGACGCTGCACCCTGAAACCGGCGAAGTCGGTACCCGGCTGCAACCGTCCGGGCGTCATGGAATCACCTGCTGTGCAGCCTCACTCACAGCCCACAGGCTCACGAGAGGGACGATCGGACGAGTCCGCAGCATCGACAGAACTGTAGTCCGCAGGGCACATTCCGGCGACTCGGTGGTGCCGCGAGAGCGTGCAGCAGTTTCGCCACCAGCGCCGATGTCGCTTATGGTGTTTACCGGTACTTGACCGAAACAAGAGAAATACAACGGCATACCGATAGTGGTCAGCCGATCACCGTGACTCGAGTTCTAAGGAAGTCAAGTAAATGAAAGCAGTGAAGGAAGCGTGGGGAGGGCTGCTGAAGCCGGTCTTCGTACCCGCCTCCGTCGTCATCTTCGTCATGATCACCTTCTCGGTGATCTACGCAGGCACCGCCGCGGACGCGTTCGACAAGCTCAACAAGGCCATCACGAACGGCGTCGGCTGGTGGTACATCCTCGTCACCACCGGGTTCGTCGTCTTCGCGCTGTACTGCGGACTGAGCAAGGTCGGCAATATCCGTCTCGGACGTGACGACGAGAAGCCGGAGTTCGGAGTCCTGTCGTGGTTCGCCATGCTGTTCAGCGCCGGCATGGGCATCGGCCTGGTGTTCTACGGCGTCGCCGAGCCTTTGTCGCACTACGTCACACCACCCGAAGCCGGTGGCGTTCCCGGCAGCACCGACCCTGCCGCCCGTCAGGCGATGGAGCTGACCCTGTTCCACTGGGGCCTGCACGCCTGGGCGATCTACGTCGTGGTCGGACTCGGGTTGGCCTACATGACGTACCGCAAGGGACGACCGCTGTCCGTGCGTTGGCTGCTCGAGCCGCTCCTGGGACGCAAGCGCATCGAGGGTGGCATCGGCCATGCGATCGACGCCGTCGCCATCATCGGCACGTTGTTCGGCGTGGCCACCTCGCTCGGGTTCGGCGTGCAGCAGATCTCGGCCGGCCTCGAATACCTGGGTTGGGTCGATACCAACAATTGGGTGACGGTCATCATCATCGCGTTCGTCACCGGTCTTGCCACGTTCTCCGTGGTGTCGGGCGTCTCTCGAGGGCTCAAATGGCTCTCGAACATCAACATGGGAATGGCCGCGGCGCTGGCCGTCTTCGTCCTGATCGCCGGACCGAGCCTGTTTCTCATGCAGTCGTGGGTGCAGAACCTCGGTGGCTACATTCAAGCGTTGCCAGAGTTGATGCTGCGCACGTCACCGTTCTCCGACGACGGCTGGACCGGCGACTGGACCATCTTCTACTGGGGCTGGTGGATGAGCTGGGCACCGTTCGTGGGCATGTTCATCGCCCGCATCTCACGCGGCCGCACCATCCGTGAGTTCGTGTTCGGAGTGCTGCTGGCACCGACCATCATCGGCTCGCTGTGGTTCACGATCTTCGGTGATGCCGGCATCCTGCGTCAGCGCGAGAACGGCGACCTGTTGGTCGACGGTGCCGTCGACACCAACACGAGTCTGTTTCAGCTGCTCGACACGTTGCCGTTGGCCACGATCAGCAGCGTGCTGGCGATCTTCGTCATCGTGTTCTTCTTCGTGACCTCCTCGGACTCCGGCTCGCTGGTGATCGACATCCTCTCCACCGGTGGCGATCTCGAACCCCCGAAGATCACCCGTGTGTACTGGTCCATTCTCGAGGGCGTGGCAGCAACGGTGCTGCTCCTCATCGGCGGGACAGGATCGTTGACGGCCCTGCAGACGATGTCGATAGCCACGGCGGTTCCGTTCTCGATCGTGTTGGTGCTGGCATGCGTGTCGATGCTCAAGGCCTTCCGCTACGACGTCGCCACCACCCCGCGGTACTTGCGCGTCTCCGCGACACCCGATGTCGGGGAGGACGAGCCGGAGACCGCACCGGTGTCACCGGCAGCACGCAAGCGAGTGAGTGCCGGGATTTCGTCGACGTTCTCCGGCCTGGCACCGTCTCGGGAAGGAATGACGCCGCCGCGCACGGACGGAAGCGTCGTACTGGCGGTGCACGAGGTGCCCACCGAACAACTCGAGATTCACCCCGAGACGGGTGCGGTCGAGTACTCCGGCGACAACGCGCCGGTCGATCCCCTGGGCGGCGAAGTGTTCGACACTCAGGAGTTCGCAGATTCGGCCGAAGGCCAGAACGTCAGCAAGAACGCGGACTGAACGCCTTCTCACCCACCGATCTCTGGCCCTCGCGACATGTTCGCGGGGGTCAGAGGTTTTTCGAAGCCCAGTCGGTCAGTGCCTGCAGGGACGGCAGCAGCGCCGCACCGGACTGAGTCAGGCTGTACTGCACCGACAGCGGCGGTCCGTGATCCACTGTTCGCTGAACCAGGCCGGCTTGGCCGAGCTCTCCGAGCCGCTCGGACAGGACCGAATCGCTGATGCCACCGACGGCCCGGCGTAGGTCCGCGAATCCCATCGACCCGTTCATCAGGGTGGCCAGCAGAATTCCGTTCCATCGCTTGCCGAGGAAGCCGAACGCTTTGGTCAAGGCTCCGTCGCAGGCACGAGGTTCGTGAGTGGGTTCGTTCGCGGCCATGACACCACCGTACCGAAGTGCTACTGCCTGCCTTGCCGCTTCTGATTCACTAGTGGCCTCAGAAAAGAAAGCAGGGCTCATGTTCATCGCAACAGTCGCCGTATCGGTGCTGCTGGCCGTGGCACTCACGTTTTCCGCGGTCGGAAAGTTGACGCGCAACCCCTCCGTCGTACCGATGCTCGAGCAGGTGGGCGTGCCCGCAGACAAGATTCCGTGGTTGGCCTACGCGGAGATCCTCGGTGCCGTCGGCCTGCTCGTCGGCCTGTTCGCGTGGCCGATCGGGGTCGCGGCAGCCATCGGCGTCATCGCGTACTTCGTCGGAGCAGTCGTCGCGCACCTGCGCGTCAAGGACAAGGAATTCGGGCCGGCGGCAGGCCTGGCCGTGTTCGCCGTCGTCGCCCTGGTCCTACGGGTGCTCAGCGCCTGACCAGTCGTAGTCCATCTGGCCCGCGGTGGCGAGAGCCTGATCGGCGCTCGTCCACCGCGCGACCAGGTGCAGCGCGAGGTCCAGGCCCGCACTGATACCGGCCGACGTCGCCAGATCACCGTGGTCGATGTATCGAACTCCCTCGTGCACAGCCAGCGCAGGCCAGCGCGTGCGCAACAGGTCGAGGTCCTCCCAGTGCGTGGTGACCGGACGCGAATCGAGCAGGCCCGCCGCGGCGAGAACGAACGCACCGGTGCACACCGATGCGACAACTTCTGCGGAGGGTCGAAGTCGCTGCAGCCACTGAAGAACTCGGCCGTCCGCTTCGACCGCGTCGACGACACCCCCGGGAATCAGGACGAGGTCGTAGGTCCGTGGATCGTCGATCGTGGTGTCGACGCCGATCCTCATCCCACCTCGCGCGCGTACCGCTCCGTTTTCGAGCCCGACGAGCGTCACGTCGAAAGGCACCGCGCTACCGGCACGTCGAGCCACCCGATTGGCCACCGAGAACACCTCGAACGGCCCGCATGCATCGAGCACCTCGACGTCGTCGAACAACAGAATGGCAATGCTTCTCATATCGCCTCAGCTGCTCGTGGTCGAAACGATGACGGGAACCATGATCGCTGCCGTCACCGCGGCATTGACGTCCGAGACCGCTTTGCGGACAGCCGCACCCGCCCACTCACCCTCGGCGATCTGCTTGGCCCTGGTCTTCAGTAGTTTCTTGTCGGCGTCGACGATGACCTTGTGCGTCAGATCGACTGCCGAGATCAGTGAGATCAGGGCAGCCGAATGCGGCGTCGGCGTCGTGCCGTCGACGAGGGCACTCCGCAGTGCATCCCGCAGCACCTTCTCCCGAGAGGTGTCGCGGGCCGGCCACGTCGTCGTCGGGAACAGTCCCCAGACCTTGTCCTGCTTCTCGGTGACGAAGCCCTGCGCGACCAGACGCGCAGCCAGTTCCTTCGCCAGATTCTTCTGCGACTTCTCGATCACCTTCTGCGGCTTCATCGGCCGCGACGCCGTTGCCACGAGATCGAACACCCGGCGCAGCAACGGGTCTGCGGGCGGATCTCCCGCGACGACGACGTGGTCCTTCTTGGTCTGCTCACCGGGACCGGTGATGCGGAGCGACCCGCCCAGGGCGAGTTCGACGACCAGCGCACCCGCGAGAACACGGGGCAACTTGGTGGAATCGGCCGATGGCTTGCCCGATTCGTCGTCGAGCAACAACAGCAGCAGGTCCTCCGCAATCAAGGTCATGCTGCGAGATTACCCACAGTGCGCGCTGGATTTGCGGTGTTCATCCGGGCGAAATCGACTGTTCAGTCGGCCCCGCCCACTCAGTTGATCAGACTCTGCCAATTCGATGGCACCCGTTCACGGGGGCCCGGAACCGTCTGATCGAGCGGATGATGTTGCGGCGGAGCAAGTTCGGGCCCGTCGTACATCTGCTCGTCCTCGTAGTTGTAGAACCAGTCCTCACCGGGCTCGTAGCTGCGCACGAATTGGTGCCGAGTGGATTCGGCGTGCTTGCTGGCATGCTGCGACGGAGACGAGTCACAGCACCCGATGTGCCCGCACTGCGCACATCGCCGCAGATGCACCCACCACCCCTGCGTCTGCGTGCACTCCACGCAGCCCGGACCGGACGGCGGGACCGTCGGATCGATACCGTCGATTGTCATGATGCCTCCTCGATTGCTGGATGAACGGGCAGTCGCACGATGAACCGGGTGTCCCCTGGCTCGGACACCACTCGCAGATCGCCCTGATGTTTCTTCACCACGATCCGCCACGAGATGTCCAGACCCAGTCCCGTGCCCTCACCGACGGCCTTGGTGGTGAAGAACGGCTCGAATATTCGTGACCGAATGTCCTCCGGCACACCGGGTCCGGTGTCGCACACCTCGATCTGCACCTGATCGTCGTCGAGAAGTGTGCGGACGGTGAGTGTGCCGCGGCCCTCCATGGCCTGCACCGCGTTGTCGATCAGATTGGTCCACACCTGATTGAGCTCGGCGGCATATGCGGGAATCGGCGGCACCGACGGGTCGTATTCCTTCACCACGCGGATATCGTCACCGATCTTGCGCCCCAGCATGATCAGCGTGCTGTCGAGTAGTTCCCGCACGTCGACGGTCTGGTACGGCGCTCGATCCATCTGCGAATACTGCTTGGCTGCGCCGACCAGAGTGGAGATGCGAGTGGTCGAATCCGAGATCTCGTTCATCAACAACTCGGTTTCCACCGTGTAGTTGAGCCACCTGATCGCCCCTTCGAGCATGGCCGGATCCCCCACCGTCGCCGACACCCGATCCAGCCACGGCACGTCGAGACCCGCCGAGACGAAAGTGGGGGCCAGATCCCATCCCCCGTCGATTCCGTTGTCGTCGAACCACTCTCCGAGCTCGTCCTCCCTGTCCGACGCCTCCATGGCCGTCAACTTGGGCGCCTTGGCCACCAACTCCACGGCCTCGTTCTGCAGTCCGACCAGATGCGACAAGCTCGAGCGATCGAGAGTCCCGCCGGCAATCATTGCCAATTTCTGCCGCATGTGCGCCACCCGATTTCGCAACGCGGACGTCGCCCGCACCGCGGCCGCGGCCGGATTGTTCAGCTCGTGCGTCAACCCGGCCGACAGAGAACCCAACGCCAACAAGCGTTCTCGTTGCTCGACGACCTGCTTGGTGTTCTGGTTTCCGAAGAACAATCCCTCGAGCAGATGCAGGGCCATCGGGAACCACTCACGCACGATCGAGGCGAAGCAGTCGGCATCGAGGACGAAGAACCGGGACTGCGCGGTCACCCGCATCGAACCCTGATAGGTCTGCGGCACTCGATCACCCAGATATGCCTGCCACGCACCGGCATACACCCCACGCTGCGAGGTGCGATTGACCACCAGGTCTTCCCCGCCCGAGAGCTTCGAGAGCACCACCGAGCCCTCGATCAACACGTAGAAGCACGTCGCTGGGTCGCCTTCCGCGTACACCGGCCCCGGCTCGATCGTCTCGATGCGGCCGTCTCGACACAGCTCGGCGAGCTGTGCGTCGGTGAGCTGCTCGAACAAGAACAGCGTCCGCAACTCCTCCGGATCACACAGGGGCGCGTTCACGGGTTCGCCAGATATCTGTGCACCAACATCACGGCCATCGCTCCCTCTCCCACTGCCGACGCGACACGTTTGGCCGAGTCGGACCGAACGTCCCCGGCCGCGAACACCCCGGGCACACTCGTCTCGAGGTGATGCGGCAGCCGCGCGGGGGTCCACCCGGCAGGACCGCGGCCGTCGACGACCAGATCGGGGCCCGTCACCACGAATCCATGATCGTCACGAACGAGCACGCCCTCGAGCCAATCGGTGCGCGGTGCCGCGCCGATGAACAGGAACAGGTACTGCGCGTCCACCGTCGTCGTCTCGTCGGTTGCCCTGTTGTGCAGCCTGATCTGTTCGAGGTGCCCGTCACCGGAGACACCGACGACCTCGGTGCACGGCCGAACGCTGATCTTCGGGTTCTCCTCGATCTGCTTGATGAGGTAGTACGACATCGATGCTTCGAGGGACGCCGCGCGGATCAGGATCGTCACCGACCTCGCGCCTCGCGAAAGATAGACCGCTGCCTGGCCGGCCGAGTTCGCGCCGCCGACGATGAAGACGTCCTGCTCGGCGCAGCGAGCTGCCTCGGTCATCGCCGACCCGTAGAACACCCCGCGGCCGATGAAGTCGTCGATTCCGGGGGCCTCCAACCGGCGGTAGGCGACGCCGGTGGACAGGATGATCGTCTGGGCGCTGATGCTGCGGCCGTCGGCGAATCGCACGGTCCGCGCAGCGCCGTTGGTCTCCAAGGCCACGACGTCCTGCGTGGTGACCACCTCGGCACCGAACTTCAGCGCCTGCCGCCGAGCCCGCTCCGCGAGTTGTGCACCCGAGACGCCGTCGGGAAAGCCGAGGTAGTTCTCGATGCGTGAACTCTGCCCGGCCTGCCCGCCCGTCGCAGTGCGCTCGATCAACGTGGTGCGCAGTCCCTCGGACGCGCCGTAGAGCGCAGCGCCGAGACCGGCCGGGCCGCCGCCGATGACGACGAGGTCGTAGAACTCTTCCGACGGTGAGACCGTCAGCCCCAGGCGGTTGCCGAGTTCGGCATCGGACGGCTCGATCAGCGCGTCACCTTCGGTGGTGATGACCACCGGGAGCCGGTCGTCTGCCACTCCGGCCGCGGCCAGCAGACGCGCGCCCTCGGACTCGTCGGACATGTACCAGCGGTACGGCAGTCGATTGCGGGCGAGAAACTCGCGAATCTCCGACGACCGCGCAGACCATCGGTGGCCGACGATCTTGGTGTCCTCGACGGCTCGGTGGTCGTACGCGCACCAGGCCTCGAGTTGGGCGTCGAGCACGGGGTAGAGCTTTTCCTCGGGTGGGTCCCACGGCTTGAGTAGGTAGTAGTCGAGATCGATGACGTTGATGGCGTCGATCGCAGCGTCGGTGTCGGCATACGCGGTGAGCAGGATTCGCCGCGCCGTCGGGAACAGATCCATGGCCTGTTCGAGAAATTCCATGCCGCTCATGTTCGGCATGCGGTAGTCGGCCAACAGGATAGCGACCGGAGTGCCGCGCAACGTCAATTCCTTCAGTGCATCGAGCGCCCCGGCACCGGATTCCGCCCGCACGATGCGGTACTGCTCGCCGTACCGGCGACGCAGGTCGCGGGCGACCGAACGCGATACTCCGGGATCGTCGTCGACGCTGAGAATGACCGGTTTCATGACCCTCCAGGACTGGTGCTCGTCAACCTCATGAGCATGCCACCGCAGGGCCCGCTACGGGAGGTGAGTGACGACGTCGAGCCTGGGAACAGCAGGGTCAGATTCGGCCGCGCCTGATCAGATCGATCTCCTGCGGGGTGAGCAGACGCTCGAGCTTCTCGGCCGGCCAGGTACGCGGGCTGCCGCTCATCCTGGCGCTCTTCAACAGGGGCAGATCACTGCTGGTACGACGCATTATCGACTGTAATTTCACGGTGGATCACTCCGAACAATTTCTTCGTTGGTCCCGACACTCCGCTTGCTACATCGATCAGTGTCCGCCCGGCGTTAACGCCGATCTGGGATCTCGTACGGCGTTTCGCGCCGAAAGACCGTTTCTCCCTGCTCTGGGTGGGGTAAACAACGGCCCACATCAACTGATCGGGGAACGTTCGTGAACACGTCGGGAAAATCCACGTCGGGACATTCGGCAACAGGTAAATCACTGGCAAATTCGGTCCAGGACAACGGTGCATTCGAGAAGGCGGCCCGGGCCGGCCACTTCGTCAGCGGAGTGCTGCACATCCTGATCGGGTACATCGCCGTCCGATTGGCGTTCGGCCAGGGCGGCAACGCCGACCAGTCCGGAGCACTCGCCGAACTGGCCGAGAAGCCCGGCGGAAAGATCGCACTGTGGGTTGCCGTCGTCGCGTTCGTGGCGCTGGCCCTGTGGCGCATCGTCGAGGCCATCGTCGGCAAGAAGTCCGATTCCGACGAGGGCAGCGCGATGGACCGACTCAAGGCGGCCGCGCTGGCCATCGTCTACATCGCATTCGCATTCTCCACCTACGGCTTCGCGACCGGATCCGGTAAGTCCAGCGGACAACAGAACGCGGGCTACTCGGCGCGACTGATGGAATCCGGTGGCGGCAAACTCGTATTGATCGTCATCGCCCTGGTCGTCATCGGTGTCGGCGGATACCACGTCTACAAGGGCGTCTCGAAGAATTTCCTCGACGACCTCGAGGGCAGCCAGAGCGGAGCGGTCGTGAAACTCGGCATCGCCGGATACGCGGCCAAGGGCACGGCGCTCGTGGGAGCGGGAATCCTCGTCGTCGTGGCGGTACTGCAGTCCGACCCGTCGAAGGCCACCGGAATCGATGGTGCTGTCAAGACCCTGGGAGCCCAGCCGTACGGGCAGGTTCTGTTGATCCTCGCCGGCGTGGGAATCGCTCTGTACGGCCTGTATGCGTTCGTCCTGGCTCGCCGCGCTCGCATGTGAGCGGGGAGCTCGCTCCGCTCGCATGTGAGCAGGAGTGGAGCCCGCGGAACGACCCAGGTGAGTGGAAGTTCGTAGTGGGCTACGAGCTTCCACTCACATGGTGGCCGAGTGTGGTCACGGCCACATAGGATGCACACAATTGGTGTGACGATCAGTTGCAGCTATTCCCACTACCCGGAGGCCCCCGTTGAGCAAGACCCTCGAAGCCACGATCGACATCGATGCCAGTCCGCAGGCCGTGTGGTCGGTCGTGTCGGACCTGCAGCGCATGGGCGAGTGGAGCCCACAGTGCAAGAAGATGAAGGTCTTCGGCGGACCCGTCGGCAAAGGAACCAGAACGCTCAACATCAACCGCAAAGGCCTGCTCGTCTGGCCGACCAGCGCCAAGGTCGTCACCTTCGAGCCGAACAAGGCGCTGGCGTTCCGCATCGTCGAGAACAAGACGATCTGGTCGTACACACTCACTCCGACGGCAACCGGAACCACCGTCGTCGAGAAGCGGGAAGCCCCCAGCGGCACCTCGGCCGTGTCGTCACTGCTGGTCAAGCGGATCCTCGGCGGGATCGACGAATTCGATGTCGAGTTGGTCGAAGGCATGAACAGCACGCTCCGACGAATCAAGACCGAAAGCGAAAAGTCGAGCCGTAAATAACTTTTCTCAGGAAGGTTTCAGGTTTGTTGCCCCTGGGCATCCGTGGTTTCGACAAGCAATCGAACACACGGAAAGTGGGGGCAACACATGTTGGGTCTCGGAATCATCGGCTGGATCATCATCGGCGGGCTCGCAGGCTGGATCGGCAGCAAGATCATGAAGACGGATGCTCAGATGGGCATCATCCTGAACATCGTCGTCGGCATCATCGGCGGCCTCATCGGTGGATACCTGCTCAAGGTCTTCGGCGTCGACGTCGAAGGTGGCGGCCTGATCTTCAGCTTCATCACCTGCATCCTCGGTGCATGCATCCTGCTGTTCCTGGTCAAGCTCGTGACCGGTCGCAGCCGCGTCTGATTTCACTCGCACTTCCCGACTGCCGGGGCCGCTCACGTACTCTGTGAGGGCCCCGGCAGTCGTTTTGTTCGCCGTCCGGTCCGTCCCCGGCGTCCGATCTCTGCCCGCATCCGAGCTCGCCCGACAGTAAGAGGAGACCGTGGCACGCCGTCCCGCCCCGATTGATCAACCACCCCGCACGGGAGTGGCTCACATCGTCGACCTGGTTCGCGAAACGGTTCCACCGCTGCACCCCGCCGGACTGCCCTTCGTCGGTGGTCCCCTGGCCGTCGCAGTGCTCGGCCGTCGGTCGAAGTGGGTCCGCAATGCCGGGCTCGTCGCCGCCGGAGCCTGCGCCACCTTCTTTCGCCACCCGTCGCGTGTGCCACCGAATCGGCCCGGCGTCGTGGTCGCTCCCGCCGATGGCCTGGTCACCCTCGTCGACACCGCCGTCCCGCCTGCCGAGCTCGATCTCGGTGCACAGCCCGTGCCGCGAGTGAGCATCTTCCTGTCCGTTCTGGACGTGCACGTGCAGCGCGTTCCCGTCGGCGGACGCGTGGTCGAGGTCGTGCACCGTCGCGGCCAGTTCAAGTCCGCAGACCTGGCCGAGGCCAGTGAGGTCAACGAGCGCAACAGCATGCACATCGAGACCGAATCCGGTCACCACGTCGGCGTGGTTCAGATCGCCGGTCTCATCGCTCGACGCATCGTCAACAACGCGAAGGTCGGAGACGTGCTCTCCATCGGCGACACGTACGGCCTGATCCGATTCGGCTCCCGCGTCGACACTTACTTCCCGGCCGGGACGACACTGCTCGTCGAACGCGGCCAACGAGCGGTCGGTGCCGAGACGGTACTCGCCGAGCTCCCCCAGTAGAAACGACATGATCACCAGACGCGCCAAGCCGCCTGCTGCTATCCGTCTGCTTCCGTCGGTCGTCACCATTCTCGCGTTGTGCTCCGGGCTGTCGGCGGTCAAGTTCGCCCTCGACGGTCAACTCGGAACCGCGCTCGCGATGATCGGTGCCGCTGCGATCCTCGACGCACTGGACGGCCGCATCGCTCGACTGCTCGACGCCACCAGCAAGATCGGTGCCGAGCTGGATTCATTGTCCGATGCAATCTCGTTCGGTGTCGCGCCGGCCTTGGTGCTCTACGTGACCCTGCTCGAGGGCAGCAGTGGCGGTTGGATCGTCGCACTGGTGTACGCCGTGAGCATCGTGCTCCGACTCGCGCGGTTCAACACCCTGCTCGACGAGGACGACACCCCGGCGTACGCCCGCGAGTTCTTCACCGGGGTCCCCGCACCCGCAGGTGCACTCATCGCGCTCGCCCCGATCGCTGCGTTCGAGGAATTCGGCGACGGCTGGTGGGCCTCGTTCTACGTCGTCGCCGGCTGGTCGATCCTCACCGCAGGTCTGATCGTCAGCACCATCCCCACGCTTGCGCTCAAGACCGTCTCGGTGCCGCCGCGCTTGGCCGCCGGTTTGCTGGTGCTGGTCGCGCTGCTCGCTGCCGCGCTCATCACCTTCCCGTTGGTCCTGCTGATGGGATTGGTGTTCGCCTACCTCGTGCACATCCCGTTTGCGGTGCGCTCGCAGCGCTGGACGGCTGCACGCCCGTACACATGGGATGCGAAGCCCGCCGAGCGTCGCGCGGAACGGCGCGCCATTCGACGGTCACCCGGCAATGCGCGCCGGTCGCAGGCGCGTCTGGGACTACGCCGACCGCGCAGCTGACGACCCCATTAGGTTGGACGTGTGACCGAATCCCGAACGCCCGAGCTCGTTCTCACCACCCGATTGAACACCTCGGCTGCCGACGCCAGACGAGGCGTCGTCCGGCTCCATCCCGAGGTCTTGGCGGCGCTCGGTCTGCGGGAGTGGGATGCAGTCTCGCTCATCGGTTCTCGGCGTACGGCTGCGGTGGTTGCCGAGGCTCCCAGCGGAGTCCCGCAGGGTACCGCGCTGCTCGACGACGTCACGCTCTCCAATGCCGGGCTACGCGAGAATGCTTCTGTGGCAGTCGCTCCCGTGACGGTCTACGGGGCGAGAACCGTCACGGTCACCGGGTCGGCCCTGGCCACCGGTTCCATTTCCGACGCCACCCTGCGCCAAGCGCTGCTCGGTAAGGTCCTCACCGTGGGCGACACCGTGTCGCTCCTCCCCCGGGATCTGGGACCGGGCACATCGACGTCGACGGCCACGCAGGCACTGTCGCGAACGTTCGGGGTGGCGTGGACGACCGAACTGTTGACGGTCTCGGTCGTCGAACCCTCCGGCGGTCCCGTGAGCGTACAACCCAATTCTGCGGTGAGCTGGGGCCGCGGCGCAGTCACCTCGGGATCACCTGAATCGGTCTCGGCCACATCGGTTCCGACGCTCGGAGCTGCGGCGCCGCCACGCGTCAGTGCGGCCGATCTGGTGGGCGTGAGCGCTGCGCAGGCCAAACTCACCGAGTGGCTACGCCTGGCGCTCGACGAGTCGGAACTGCTCGCCACCCTCGGTGCCTCTCCGCATCTGGGCGTGCTGATCACCGGCCCGGGCGGAGTGGGCAAGACGACGTTGGCTCGAGCCGTCATCGGCGAACGGCGAAGCGTCGTGCTGGACGGTCCGTCGATCGGCGCATTGGAGGCGTCGGCTCGCGTCGAACGCGTCACTGCTGCGGTGGACGAACTGACCGGCGCGGGGGTGTTGCTGATCACCGATGTCGACGCGTTGCTGCCGTCCGATCCGGAGCCTGCGTCGACGTTCGTCCTCGATGTGCTGCGCCGGGCCGTCGACACTCCCGGCTTCGCACTGATCGTGACGACGGCACATCCCGAGGCCACCGACGCCAGATTACGCGGGCAGGATCTGTGCGATCGCGAGCTGACCCTCACTCTCCCCGATGCCGCCGGTCGCAGAGCGTTGCTGGAGCATCTACTGAAGAAGGTTCCACAGGATGACGTCGACCTCGTCGAAATAGCCTCACGGACACCGGGTTTCGTTGTCGCCGATCTCGCCGCCCTGGTGCGCGAAGCGGCGCTCCGAGCGGCTGCGCGGGCATCCAACGATGCCACCGCCGCCTCGCTGATGCACGACGACCTGATCGGCGCGTTGCAGGTGATCCGGCCGTTGTCGCGCTCGGGTGCCGAGGAATTGGCAATCGGCAGCCTCTCCCTCGAGGACGTGGGAGACATGGTCGAGACCAAGCAGGCCCTGACCGAGGCCGTACTGTGGCCGCTGCGTCATCCGGATTCGTTCGCGCGCTTGGGCATCGAGCCACCGCGAGGGGTTCTGCTGTACGGCCCACCCGGATGCGGCAAGACGTTTCTGGTCCGCGCCTTGGCCAGCTCGGGCCAGCTCAGCGTCCATTCGGTCAAGGGCGCGGAACTCATGGACAAGTGGGTCGGGTCCTCGGAAAAGGCTGTGCGCGAACTGTTTCAGCGCGCCCGAGACTCCGCCCCCTCGCTCATATTTCTCGACGAGGTCGACGCCCTCGTCCCGCGTCGCGGGCAGAGTTCGGATTCCGGTGTCGGCGACCGAGTGGTCGCGGCTCTGCTGACCGAGCTCGACGGCGTCGAACCACTGCGCGACGTCGTCGTACTCGGCGCAACGAACCGGCCCGATCTGATCGACCCGGCTCTACTGCGGCCCGGCAGGCTCGAGCGCCTGGTCTTCGTCCCGCCGCCGGATGCCGATGCGCGGGTGGACATCCTGAAGGCGTCGGGCAAATCGATCCCACTTGCCGACGACGTCGATCTCGAATCCCTCGCGCACGATCTCGACGGCTACTCCGCCGCGGACTGCGCGGCCCTGCTGCGCGAAGCCGCACTGACGGCGATGCGTCGGTCGATGGACGCAGCGGACGTCACCGCCGACGATGTCGCCACCGCTCGGGCGACGGTCAAACCGTCACTCGATCCCGAGCAGGTGGCGCATCTGCGGGCCTACGGGTCGTGAGCGGAAACTCGTAGCAGGCTACGAAGTTTCACGCACGTGCGGCGAAGCCGCTCTCACTTCCAGCGGGCGAGAACTTCTTCGGCGCGCTTGGCGAGCACCATCTGGAAGATCGGCCCGAAGCTGATGCGACCGACACCGAGGGATGCGAAGTGCGACAGGTCGCCCTCGGTGGGGTTGGCGATGGCGTTGATGGGTAGCGGGAGTTCCTCGGCGAGACGCTTGTAGTCGTCGTCGTTGTGGAAGCCGACGGGGTAGAGCGAGTCGGCTCCGGCTGCGGCGGCCAGCTTCAGGCGTGCGATGGCGCGGTCGACGCGATCGTTCTCGTCACCGATCTGCTTGACGAACAGGTCGGTGCGGGCGTTGATGACGACGTGGACGTCGGTGGCGTCGGATGCCGCGCGGAGGGCTCCGACGAAGTCGGCGTGTTCCTGTGCTTCGCGGAGTCGGCCGCCCTCGCTGTGGACGGTGTCTTCGATGTTGAGGCCGACGGCTCCGGCGGAGATCAGTCCGTCGATCAGGCGCTTGGGGTCCTCGCCGTAGCCGGACTCGATGTCGACCGAGAGCGGTGCGTCCACGGCGGCGGAGATCTGGGAGATGCGGGTGAGCAGTTCGTCGAAGGTGATGCCCTCGTTGTCCGGCTTGCCGATCGAGTCGGACACGGGGTGGCTGCCGACGGTCAGTGCGGTGAAGCCGGCGGACACGGCGAGGTTGGCGGACCAGGCGTCCCATACGGTCGGCAGGACGACCGGGTTGCCGGGCTGGTGCAGCTCGAGCAGGGTGGTGGCCTTCTGGGACAGGTCGGTCATGGAGACTCCTTCGCGGCGGTTGTGGAGAACGTACGTTCTCCCACACCCAACATACCCGCTTCAGTCGATCAAATCGAGGGCTTTCATTCGGTCGAACACCATCAGTGACCCCGGGGCGACATCGGGCATAGCGGCGTACTCGTCGCGAGTGAAGTACCGGATCTCGGCGATCTCGCTGGTCGGCGTCGGCTCGTTCGACAGATCAGCGAGGAAACACGTGATCTCGAGCGGGGTACCCGTCGGATGGCCCCAGGCCTGGCACTCGAATACTCCGAGCAGCCGCACGTCGATGACCGCGGCGTCGAGCTCTTCCCTGATCTCGCGGTGCAGCGCCTGCTCGGGCGACTCGCCGGGATCGATCTTGCCGCCGGCCATGTAGAAGGCGGACTTGCCCGTCGACCGCGCCTGAAGCATGCGGCGGTGGCGAACGTACGCAAGGCCGGCGGTGCGAATGGGTCTCGGATCACTCATCGACGATCGACTCTCTTTATCGGAAACGTCCGGTTTGTACCGCATGGCACGCCGTCGACCACGCAAAGTAGGATGGAATCCGACAAACGTGCCCGCCACCGTTCGGTGGTCGGTTCGTATTTCTCAAAGACCGAGTCCTCGAAGATCCAGGTCTATTTCACACAATTTCACGACCCTACTCATCGCCGCCCTACGACCACCGCCCCGGCCCGAAAGCCGAGGCGACCGAGACGACGGAGTGATTTTTGCTCGCTATTCTTCTTGCGCACGCCGCCGCCGCGCTGCTCGCGCCGCTCCTCGTCCGGTGGTGGGGACGCACTGCATTCTTCCCTCTGGCACTGGTGCCACTGCTCAGCCTGATCTGGGTGTTCGGCAACTGGAACACCGACCAGAGGCTGCACATCGAATGGGTTCCCGGCCTGTCGATGGACATCGACATGCGCTTCGATTCGCTCGCCGCCATCATGTCGTTGCTCGTTCTGGGCATCGGTTCGCTGATCCTGCTGTACTGCGCCCGCTACTTCGAGGACGACGAGCCCAGGCTGGGCCTGTTCGCCGCCGAGATGGTCGCGTTCTCCGGAGCCATGTTCGGCCTGATCACCAGCGACAACATGCTCGTGCTCTACATCTTCTGGGAAATCACGACGGTGTTGTCGTTCCTGCTGGTCGGCCACTACGCAGAACGCGCATCGAGCAGGCGCGCCGCGACGCAGGCTCTGCTCGTCACCACCGCAGGTGGTCTGGCGATGCTGGTGGGCATCATCGTCCTGGGCCAGGCCGCCGGGTCGTACAATCTGTCCGAGGTCGTCGCGAACGCCCCGGGTGGCTGGCTGCCCGGAGTGGCGATCGTGTTGATCCTCATCGGCGCCCTGAGCAAATCGGCCATCGTGCCGATGCACTTCTGGCTTCCCGGTGCCATGGCCGCGCCGACGCCGGTCAGTGGATACCTGCACGCCGCCGCGATGGTCAAGGCCGGTATCTACCTGGTCGCGCGCCTCGCTCCGGGTTTCGCGGACTCCGGTCCGTGGCGCGCCACGGTCATCAGCCTCGGATTGCTGTCGATGATTCTGGCCGGCTGGCGAGCACTCCGCGCCTTCGACCTCAAACTCATTCTGGCGTTCGGCACGGTCAGCCAGCTGGGCTTCCTGATGGTCCTGGTCGGCATCGGATCCGAGAAGGCCATGTTGGCCGGTCTGACGATGGTGATCGCGCACGCGATGTTCAAGGCCACGCTGTTCATGGTGGTCGGCATCATCGACCACACCACCGGCACCCGAGACATTCGTAAGCTCGCCCACCTGGGTAAGAAGGCCCCGTGGCTCGCCGCGATAGCCGCGCTGGCCGCGGCCAGCATGGCCGGACTACCACCGATGATCGGCTTCGTCGGCAAGGAAACAGCCCTGTCGGCCGTGATCAGTACTCCGACGCTCGACCCCACGGTCGCCGCGGTGGTCGTCGCAGGCCTGGTGATCGGCTCGATCCTGACGGTCACCTACAGCATTCGGTTCGTCTGGGGCGCGTTCGCCCGCAAGCAGCTCAAGCGTCCGAGCCCGTCCGTCAGAGCAATGCACGCACCCTCCGCATTGTTCCTCGCCGCGCCCGCGTTTCTCGCCGTTCTGGGTCTGATCGCCGGATTCGCCTCCTCGGTCGTCGACCACATCGTCAGTCCCTACGCCCGAACCCTGCCGTCGTACGGGCAGGAGCCTTACCACCTGGCGTTGTGGCACGGGTTCAACCTGCCGCTGGCGTTGACCGTCGTCGTGGTCACCGGCGGCGTCGGGCTGTTCATCGCACATCGGGTGGTCAACCGACTCAAGTTCGAGCATCCACCGCTCGGCAACGCAGACCGCATCTACGACAACGTGCTCAAGTCCATGGACACCCTGTCCATCCGCCTCACCGGCACCACGCAGCGCGGTTCGCTCCCCCTCACCCAGGGCACCATCTTGCTGACCCTGGTGCTGCTGCCGATCATCGTGTTGCTCGTCGGGCAGAAGCCAGGCCTGGAGTACACCCTGTGGAACACCCCGCTCCAGTTTGTCATCGGAGTGATCATGATCGCGGGTGGCCTCGGCGCAACTGTCATGCGAAACCGTCTGGCCAGCGTCATCCTCGTCGGACTCACCGGCTACGGCTGCGGCGTCATCTTCGCCATCCACGGTGCACCCGACCTCGCCCTGACTCAGTTCCTCGTCGAGACGCTGACCCTCGTGGTCTTCGTGCTGGTGCTGCGCAAGCTACCGGCCGAGGTCGACGACCGCGGCTCGGCCGGATCCCGCGGACCCCGTGCCGCGCTCGCCGTCGCCGTCGGTGCCACGGTCAGTGTGTTGGGCGCGTTCGCAATGAACGCCCGCAGCGCCGCCCCGGTGTCGCTGCAGTTCCCCGAGGCCGCGTACGAGCTGGGCGACGGGAAGAACATCGTCAACGTGATCCTCGTCGACATCCGCGCCTGGGACACGCTCGGCGAAATCTGCGTACTCCTCGTCGCCGCGACCGGCGTGGCCAGCCTGGTGTTCCGCAACCGCCGGTTCGGCAGCGCTCCGCGGGTGTCCGACGCCCCCGCATCGTCGTCGGACACGAACGACGCGGCGGAGACGACGTGGCTGCTCGGCGGCGATCTGATCGATCCGCGGCATCGTTCGTTGATTCTCGAGGTCACGACGCGGTTGATCTTCCCGACGATCATGGTGCTGTCGATCTACTTCTTCTTCTCCGGGCACAACGCCCCCGGCGGCGGTTTCGCCGGTGGACTGACGGCGGGCTTGGCGCTGGTGCTGCGGTATCTCGCCGGCGGCCGGTACGAGCTCGGTGAGGCCGTTCCGATCGACGCAGGCAAGATCCTGGGTCTCGGGTTGATCTTCGCGGCCGGGACCGCGGTGGCGTCGATGTTCCTCGGCGCTCCGGCGCTGTCGTCGGCGACGTTGGAAGTGACACTTCCTCTCCTCGGTGACATCAAGCTCGTCACCGCATTGTTCTTCGACCTC
The DNA here is from genome assembly GCF_030056855.1 of Rhodococcus sp. IEGM 1354. Taxonomy (NCBI): domain Bacteria; kingdom Bacillati; phylum Actinomycetota; class Actinomycetes; order Mycobacteriales; family Nocardiaceae; genus Rhodococcus; species Rhodococcus sp. IEGM 1354. The sequence continues at coordinate 127,678 of NZ_JASHKT010000009.1, read as the reverse complement.
GGTGTCTATCTCATCGTGGTCGGGTTGGTACTCGACGTGCTCCGCAGTCTCGGCGCGCGTCTCGACGCACAGGTGGAAATGCAGAGCCAAGGCCGAGTGAGTGCCCCATGACCGCAGATGTCGGAATGCTCGTCATCGTCGGCGTTCTCGTCGCATCGGGTGTGTACCTGCTGCTCGAACGCAGCATCACCAAGATGCTGCTCGGTCTGCTGCTGTTCGGCAACGGAGTCAATCTGTTGCTGCTCACCGTCGGTGGCCCGGCAGGTACGCCGCCCATCGTCGGTCGGGACAACTCTCTGCACCAGAACATGGCCGATCCGTTGGCTCAGGCCATGATCCTGACGGCGATCGTCATCACCATGGGTATCGCTGCCTTCGTGCTCGCGCTGGCGTATCGATCGTTCACGCTCAACACGAAGGACGACCTGGAGAACGACCCCGAGGACACCAAGGTCTCCCAGCGCCGTTCGATGGCCGAAGCACCGGACCGCGACCGTTCCGACGACCCGGTCACCGGTGAGCCGAGCTTCGGGGGCGACGCCTTCGACTCGAAGGGCAATCCGATTCCACTCGAACAGATCAGGAACCTCGAAGATCTCGAGTGCTACGAGGATCTGCACGACGGCGACTTCGACAACGACGACGACAACCCCCAGCTGCGCGGTCTCGACGGCCTCGACACGGCCGAGAAAGACGACAGCCGACCTGAGCACCCCAGCACTGACGACTCCAGCGCTGACGACTCCAGCACCGACGACACGAAGGGAGACGACAAGTGACGATCTCCCCGGGCGTGATCGATGCCCTGACCCCGCTGCCCGTGCTCATCCCGATGCTCGCGGCGGCACTGACGCTGGTGCTGGGACGTCGGCCCCGCGCGCAGCGTTTCATCACTCTCGCCGCGCTGACCGCGGTGGTCGCGATCTCGTCGATGATGCTCTATCTCGCCGACCGCGACGGGACCAGCGCACTGCAGGTCGGTGGCTGGGATTCACCACTGGGCATTTCGCTGGTGGTGGACCGGCTGTCGGCGATGATGCTCGTCGTCTCGTCGATCGTGCTGCTGGCCGTCATGGTGTACTCGATCGGACAGGGTATTCGCGACGGCAGCGAGAATCAGCCGGTATCGATCTTCCTGCCCACCTATCTGGCCTTGACCGCAGGCGTCTGCAACGCGTTTCTCGCCGGCGACCTGTTCAATCTGTTCGTCGGCTTCGAGGTACTGCTCGCCGCCTCGTTCGTGTTGCTGACGCTCGGTGCGAGTGCCGACCGGGTTCGCGCCGGTGTGTCCTACGTGATGGTCTCGATGGTCTCCTCGCTGATCTTCCTGATCGGCATCGCACTGGTCTACGGTGCCACCGGAACACTGAACCTGGCCCACATCGCCGTGCGGATGGACGACATCCCGTCCGGCACCCGCACCGCCATCTTCGCGGTGTTGCTGGTCGCGTTCGGCATCAAGGCCGCGGTGTTCCCGCTGTCCACGTGGCTACCCGACTCGTACCCCACGGCCCCGGCTCCGGTCACCGCGGTGTTCGCCGGCTTGCTGACGAAGGTCGGTGTGTACGCGATCATTCGCGCACACACGCTGCTGTTCCCGGACGGCTCACTCGACAACGTTCTGATGGTCTGCGGCCTGCTGACGATGCTCGTCGGCATCCTCGGCTCCATCGCACAGAGCGACATCAAACGACTGCTCTCGTTCACCCTCGTCAGCCACATCGGCTACATGATCTTCGGTGTCGCGCTGTCGACTCAATCGGGATTGTCCGGCTCGATCTATTACGTTGCGCACCACATTCTGGTGCAGACGACGCTGTTCCTCGTCGTCGGCCTGATCGAGCGCCAAGCCGGTTCGTCGTCCCTGCGACGGCTCGGCGGCTTGGCCGCGGCCAGCCCGGTGCTGGCCATTGTCTTCCTGGTGCCGGCCCTCAATCTCGGTGGTATTCCACCGTTCTCGGGGTTCATCGGCAAGGTCGCCCTGCTGCAGGCCGGCAGCGACCAGGGCAGCGTACTGGCCTGGTTGCTCGTGGCCGGCGGCACCGTCACCAGCCTGCTGACGCTGTACGTGGTTGCTCGTGTCTGGACCAAGGCGTTCTGGCGAGCCCGCGCCGACGCACCCGAAGGCGATCTCGCGGACAACAGCCCCTCTGCCCTGCTCGACGATTCCTCGGACATCCAGTTCGGTGACCGCGAGGATGTGGGCCGGATGCCCGCCTTCATGTTGATCCCGACGATCGGCCTCGTCGTCGTCGGTTTGGCGATGACGGTGTTCGCCGGCCGCATCATCGACATCAGCGATCGGGCGGCGGCGGATCTGCGGGATCGCTCGGTGTACATCGACGCCGTGCGGGGAGCCGAGTTCGTCGGCGATCAGGCCTACGAACAAGCACGAGCGGATGAGGAGGGCACCCGATGAAGATGAACCGTTCCTTCCTGCTGCGAATCTGGACCCTGGCATGGCTGACGGCTATCTGGGTTCTGTTGTGGGGCAACGTCTCTGCTGCCAATATCCTCGGTGGCCTCGCGGTCGGCCTGCTCATCATGGTGCTGTTGCCGTTGCCGCGGGTGCCGGTCGAGGGCCGCATCCACGTGTTCTCGCTCGTCAAGCTTGCAGTCGTATTCCTTTATTACGCAGCCGAATCCAGCGTCAGTGTGGCGTGGTTGGCGATCCGCCCGAAGGCACCGCCGGTCACCGGTGTGCTGCGCTGCCGCATCGCCATCAAGTCCGATCTGGTGCTCACCCTCTTCGTCGACGCGATGAATCTCGTTCCGGGAACGATGGTCCTCGAGATCGATCGCACCCGACGCCTGCTGTACGTGCACGTGCTGGACATGGGGACGCAGAAGGCCGTGGACGGCTTCTACGCTTACGTCCGGAACCTGGAGAAGCTGTTCGTCGCGGCCTTCGAGCGTGACTCCGACTGGAAGCCGAGCCCCCTGCATCACCAGGAGTACGAGCAATATCACGGGGTTCTCGGCGACGATCCCGAATCGGGCGACCTCGATACCCCGCGCGACGACAAGATGACCGACGACAACAGGAAGGGGGACTGGTCGTGACCGTCGTATTGGCGATCGCAGGCGCGCTGCTGCTCGCCGCCGCGATCCTCACCGCATTCCGGCTGCTCGACGGCCCGAGCACCTTGGACCGGTTGGTCGCGATGGACACCATCCTCGCCGTGTCGATGTGTGGGCTCGGTGTGTGGGCCGTCTACAGCCGCGACACCACGCTGGTGCCTGCCATCGTTGCGCTGTCCCTGGTCAGCTTCGTCGGGTCGGTCAGCATCGCGCGATTCAGAGTGAGGGACGAATGAGCACGGTAGCCCAGGTCATTGCCTCGATCTTCATCCTGATGGGAGCTCTGCTGGCTTTCACGGCCGCCGTCGGCATCGTGCGCTTTCCCGACACCCTCTCGCGTATGCACGCGGCCACCAAGCCGCAGGTGGTCGGCTTGATCATGGTGTTGGTCGGCGCGATCATCAGCCTGCGCGGCAATGTCGATATCTGGATGCTGGTGCTGGTCGGCATCTTCACGCTCGTCACCGCTCCGGTGATCGCGCACACCGTGGGACGCGTCGCCTACCGGGAACAGCGCGGCCGCGACGGCCTGCTCATCGTCAACGAGATGGAACCGAACGAACCCGATCAGTGAAGCGCGAGCGATCGGCGAAGAACGCGGTATGGAATCCGAACGCCATGCCGATCAGAATTCCGAGCACGAGCGGACCGAACACCAGTGGGTTCGCGGCGAACTCCTCGGCGAGGTAGCGGTAGCTCAACAGTAGTACGGCCATCGCGACGCAACCGTAGGTCACCAGCGTGATCCGGTCGCGGTCCCATCCCCGTTCCGGGTCGCGCAGCAACGATTCGATGGTGAGGCACAGTATCGCGCCCGCGACCAGGTCGACGCCGTAGTGGTAACCGAATCCGAGCGTCGCGGCCAGTGTTCCCACCAGCCACAGTGTGCCGCCGGTGCGCAGCCACCACGGACCGCGTCGGGAATGGATGAAGATGCTCAGTGCCCACGCGGTGTGCAGGCTGGGCATGCAGTTGCGCGGCGTCTGCGAATCGAACGGGATCTCGCCGAGGGTGCCCGAGAGCGGAACCGACTGCATCGGCCACGACTCGAACGCGAACATCGGGCCCACCACCGGAAACAGCAGGTAGAACACCGGTCCGACGAGTCCGATCAGCAGGAACGTGCGGAACAGGAAGTGTTTCGGCCACGCCGAGCCCGCGGCGACCCCACGCAGTTGGTACAGCGCAACGATGATCGCCGCGACGGGGAGCTGAATGTAGATCCAGTGCAGCGTTCCCTCGGCAACCGGGCCGAGTCGGTCCAGAATGCTGCCGAGCACCCAGGACGGATTTCCCAGCGCATGATCGGCGGCGTATGCGTATTCGTCGAGAACGTAGGGCCGGACCAAGGTCGTGATGTGCAACCAGGCATCACCCGCCTTGGTCGCGAGCAACAACAGTGCGCCGAGGGCGACGCCGCGCATCGCCCGAGCGTCATGCCGCCGGACGACATGGAACGCGAGCGCGACCAGCACCAGCGACGGCCCGTTCCCGACGGTCGGCGGCACATCGAACAGATACCGACCGCCCAGTACAACGGCATCGAGCGCAGCAGCGACGGCCAGTACGCGCAGGCGGGTGGAGTTGTTCAGACCTACCGTGGCCAGGACCAGCGCCGCCCACGGCAGCGACATCGACTTCGGTGTTCCGAACATGTCGTTCCACATGCTCGGCAGCGGGCCGGGGAAGTTCCATTTCCACGCGACGACCTGCAAAGTCACCAGGAACGCTGCCACGAGGACGGCACCGACGATCAGAGGACGAACAGAGTCCTCACGTGTCGCATCGACCTCGACGCTCTCGACGTCCCCCTGCAGCACGCCGTTGATCGTAAACGCTGAGTGAACACAAAATTAAATACAGAGGGTCACGATTGGAGATCGGTGACCAACGACTCCACGACGGCACGCAGATCGCCGCCGGATTTCGCGGCCACGGCACGCTGGCGTTGATACGAGGCCCCGAGGCGGGGAATGTCGGCCACCGCGGCAAGCTCGTCGACGCAATTCAACCGGACCGCCGTCGGCGTCAATTTCTCCAGCAGGTCGTGCAGATCGTCGGTGACCAGCCGCTCGTTGCTGTCGGCGTCGAGAATGATCTCGGCGTCGAGGCCGTACCGGGCAGCTCGCCACTTGTTCTCCTGGACGTGCCACGGCGGGATCGTCGGCAGGGTCTCGCCCGCTTCGAGTCGTTCGTCGAGATGCACGATCAGGCAGTGCGTCAACGCGACGAGGGCCGCGAGTTCACGCTTGGTCGATGCGCCGTCGCACACCCGGACCTCGATGGTTCCCCACTTCGGCGCCGGGCGGATATCCCAGTGCATCCCCCCGAGTTGCTCGATGACGCCGGTCTTGAGCTGATCACGAACGAAACCCTCGAACTGCGACCAGTCGTCGAACTGAAACGGCAGACCGGCCGTCGGCAACTGCTGAAACATCAGTGCTCGGTTGCTGGCGTATCCGGTGTCGTTGCCCGCCCAGATCGGCGACGACGCCGACAGCGCCAACAGATGCGGGTACTGCAGAAGCAACGAGTTGAGGATGGGAAAGACCTTGTCGGGAGAGGACACCCCGACGTGGACGTGCACGCCCCAGATGAGCATCTGTCGACCCCACCACTGGGTACGCGCGATGAGCTCGTCGTAGCTCGGGGAGCTGGTCAGCTGCTGCGTCGACCATTCCGCGAACGGGTGCGTCCCGGCCGAGAACAGATCGATCCCCAGAGGATCCGCGGCTCGGCGCACCAGGTCCAACGAGCCGCCGAGGTCCTCCATGGCCTCCCCGACGTTCTCGCACACTCCGGTGACGAGTTCGACGGTGTTGCGCAGCAGTTCCTTCGTCACCCGAGGGGTGTCTCCGGCGAGGTCACGAACGCCGTCCATGACTGCCTCGGCGGAGTTGACGAGATCCCGCGTGCTCTTGTCGACCAGCGCGATTTCCCACTCCACGCCGAGCGTGGGTCGCGGAGAACTCGCGAAGTCGATCCGGGGAGCGTTCAAACTACTTCAGTACCGCGCACGCCGCCCGAGCACCGGCATCACCGGTCATCAGGGTCGCCATGTCGGGTACCGCAGCACCGTCGGGCAACGTGTACCGCGGCGGGATGTTGGCGAAGTTGTCGGCACCCTCGTGCACGATGACCGACGTTCCGGCACCACCGGCGCGCAGGTCGTCCAGCGTGATCGCATCGGTGGTGGTGACCAGGCGGCCCGTGCCGTCCTCGCCCACCTGGATCGACGACAGGTCGCCGCTGGAGGGGTGTTCGGTGCGTCCGTCGACCTGCAGGTGACCACCCGCAGAGAGGAAGTTGCCCGGCTCGCCGCCGGTCGGCGCTACGGAGTTGGGCTCGCAGGCACCGACGGTGTGGACGTGGAAGCCGTGGAAGCCCGGCGTCATGTTCTCGACCTCGGCCGTGACGGTGAGCTTCTCGCCCTCCGACGCGAACGACACGGTGCCCACCTCGGCACCGGACGCGTTGCGGAGCACGCCTTCGATCATGTTCTCGGAGATGCCTTCCGAGCCACTCTCTGCCCGACCGTCACCGGCGACTGCGGCCGCGGACGGGTCTGCTTCACCGGTCCACACCGGCGGCACCGTGCCGGGTGTGTCGGACGCGACCTCGCCGTTGCTGCAGGCAGAGAGCCCGAGAGCGGCGATCGCGAGGACCGGGGCCACGTAACGCAAAGAGCGGGTCGCAGCAGTGCGTCGCTTGAACAGGTCCATCGAAGAGTGCTCCTCTTTCGGGCAGGGTGAAGGGCTTGCAAAATCATAACGTGCCGACCGATTCGGCCGAACCGGACAGGTTGTCATGCCGGCGAGTTACTGCGTCACGATGACGACGACACCCGCGGTGGATTCGAGTGAACTGGGCTTGGGCTCGGCCGGAATGCCGAGTTGGGTGGCGATCGTCTGCGCTGCCTGCTGCTCACCGGTGTCTGTGCCGTAGTACACCGCGGTCTGGGCGAACTGGGCTTCGCTGAAGTTGCCGGTCTCGGCGACCGTCCAGCCCTCGGCGGTGAGTGTGCTCGCAGTTCCGGCGGCGAGCCCGGAGACGTTGGAGTTGTTGAGCACGCGCACCTCGACGTCGGCGGCGGCGCGAGAGGTGGTTGCTGCGGCGGACGTGGTCGACGACGCGGCAGGAGCCTGCGCGGCGGGAGCTTGAGTACCGGGAGCTTGGGCCACCGGAGCAGCTGCCGTCGTCGTCGCGGCAGCGGGCGGTTCTGCTGCCGCATCCTCGGAATCGGAGCCGGTCAGAGACAGGGCACCGATCGCTGCGAACAGGATCGCGAGCGAGATCAGCACCATGGCCAGGGCACGGAGGGGTGGCCCGGTCTGTTCCGGGTTGGGGCTGCTCACGTACTCGACCCTAGCCGACCGTCGACCGAGACCTTTTGGACGGAGCCCGGCACCGCTCGGCGGAAGCTCGGACGCCGAAGCTCAGACGTCGAAACCCAGCCGACGTGCAGCACGGGCCTTCTGCCTGCTCGCACGCAAGCGGCGCAGTCGCTTGACCAGCATCGGGTCTGCAGCAAGGGCTTCGGGACGATCCACCAACGCGTTGAGGATCTGGTAGTAGCGGGTTGCCGACATGGAGAAGAGTTCCTTGATCGCCTCTTCCTTGGCCCCGGCGTACTTCCACCACTGGCGCTCGAAGGACAGGATGTCGTGCTCTCGTCGGCTCAAGCCGTCCGCACCGACTTCGTTCGGATCCTGAGAGCCGTCCGATCCCGGTTGCTGAGACTGGTTCGAGTCACGCGCTGCTGCGCCGTCCATCCCACTCCTCGACTTCTCGACTCCCCTGGGCCCGTGCGACAACCGACCCCGGGGAAATCTGCTTCCCCCAGTGCTGCCGGCACCCGTACGAGTACCGACCGAACTTCGAGCGAATTACACAGTTGTACTTCGGGGATCATTCAACCACGTTCGACCGCCCGGACCCGGCTCCCGCGAGGTACTCGCGCGTGGCGTGTTCGTCGACGACCGAACCGCCGGTGCGACACTCGTCCACCGGCTCCGCTCTCGACGGGCCGGTGGGTAGGCCGGGCGTCACCCACTATCCTTGTCGACCATGGCAATTCTTCCCATCCGGATCGTCGGCGATCCGGTGCTCCACACTGCGACCGATCCCGTCACCGAGTCGCCGGCCGAGCTCGCCGAGCTGATCGCCGACATGTACGAGACGTTGGCGGCTGCCAACGGCGTCGGGCTGGCGGCGAATCAGGTGGGCGTCGGTAAGCGTCTGTTCATCTACGACTGCCCCGACCAAGGGGCGGACGGCAAAGTTTTCCGTCGCCGCGGAGAGGTCGTCAACCCGGTGCTCGAGACGTCCGAGATTCCCGAGACGATGCCCGACCCCGACGATGACGACGAGGGGTGCCTCTCGGTCCCCGGTGAGCAGTACCCCACCGGTCGGGCCGACTGGGCGCGAGTGACCGGTACCGACGCCAACGGCGATCCGGTCGACATCGAGGGCCGTGGGTTCTTCGCCCGGATGCTGCAGCACGAGGTGGGTCACCTCGACGGCTTCCTCTACACCGATGTGCTGATCGGTCGCCACGCACGAGCGGCGAAGAAGGCGATCAAGCGCTCCGGGTGGGGCGTCCCCGGCCTCAGCTGGGTGCCTGGCACCGTCGACGACCCCTTCGGCCACGACGACGAGGACGAGGACTGATCGCTGCCGTGACCGTTCCGCCGGGGACGCGGGTGATGCTGCGGTACCGACTGCCACCCGGCCACACCCACCCGATGACGGACGTCATAGGGGAATTGGTGTCGGCCGACGCGGTCGCGGTGTCGGTCCGCGCCAAGGACGGCGCTCTGGTGCAGGTCGCCGCCGATCGCATAGTGGCCTTGAAGCCGTTGGGCCCCAAACCTGTTCGCACCTCGGAGATTCGAGCTCTGGAGGCGGCCGCGGCCGACGGGTGGCCGGGTGTCGAACAGGAATGGATTGCCGGTTGGCAGGTGCGTTTCGGGCACGGTTTCACCGGACGCGCCAATTCGGCGGTGCCTCTCGAGCCCGGCGCAGCAACGGATTCCGAGACGATGGCCGCGATCTCCGCACGGTACGACGCACGAGGACTGTCGCCGATCCTCGCCCTCCCCGACCGTCTCGCGACCGCACCGGCCGGCTGGTCGACGTTCAACGAGACCGTCGTCATGGCGGCGGACATCTCGAATCTCGTTCTACGCGAAGGTGATTCGGCTGTCACCGTCACTACCGAACCGACCGCCGACTGGTTGAGTTCTCTGCGCTACCAAGGCAGAGAAGCGTCGACGGGCGCTGCCGAGGTGGTCTCGGCCGTGCGCGACGGAACTGTCGGTTTCGGCGCGATCGGGCACGCTGGATTCGGGTCGATCGCAGTGGGCCGAGCGGCCGTCACCGCGGCCCCGGACGGCCGATCGTGGGTGGGCCTGACCTCACTGTGGGTGTCGCCGGAGCATCGACGCAACGGCCTCGGCACGTTGATGTGCGGCGAGCTGGTGCGGTGGGGACGCGAGAACGGTGCCACTCACGCGTACCTTCAGGTGGCCGTGGCCAACACCGATGCTCAGGCGCTGTACCGCGATCTGGGGTTCGGCGAGCATCACCGCTATCGCTACGCGCGCCCGGACGACGCGATCGGCCGCGAGCCTGTCGGACGCGTTCTATAGGGTTCCTTCCCGTGCGCTTTGCTACCTGGAATGTGAACTCCGTCCGCTCTCGGCAGGATCGAATCGTCGATTGGTTGCAGCGATCCGACGTCGACGTACTGGCGATGCAGGAAACCAAGTGCAAGGACGCACAGTTTCCGTACGAGCGGTTCACCGAGATCGGCTACGAGGTTGCCCACGTCGGGCTCAGTCAGTGGAACGGCGTGGCGATCGCGTCGCGCGTCGGCTTGGACGATGTGCAGGTCGGCTTCGAGGATCAGCCCGGATTCAGCAAGGATCCCGAGGTCGAGGCCGCAGACGAGGCCCGCGCCATCGGAGCGACCTGCAACGGGGTGCGCATCTGGAGCCTGTACGTGCCGAACGGCCGCGAGCTCGCCGATCCGCACTACACCTACAAGCTCGAGTGGCTCGCGGCCCTGAAGGCCGACGCGCAGGCGTGGGTGGCGGCGGACCCGCAGGCGCAGATCGCGCTCGTCGGCGACTGGAACATCGCTCCCACCGACGACGACGTGTGGGATCCCGCTCTGTTCGAGGGCAAGACTCACACCTCTCAGGCCGAGCGCGATGCGTTCGCGGCATTCTCCGACGCCGGTTTCACCGAGGTGACGCGGCAGTTCACTCCCGAGCCCAGGACGTTCACCTACTGGGACTACACCCAGCTGAGATTTCCGAAGAAACAAGGTCTGCGTATCGACATGGCGTTGACCTCACCTGCCCTGACGGCTCGCGTGACCGGCGCATCGATCGATCGCGAGGAGCGCAAGGGCAAGGGTGCCAGCGATCATGCGCCGGTGATCGTGGAGATCGACTGAGCCGCAGACGTCTCTGCTACTCGACGACCAGGTCCAAGAACTCCGGGTTCTGTGCCAGGTAGCGCCGTACGTAGGTGCAGATCGGCACGATGCGCCATCCGCGGTCGCGCGCGGTGTTCAGCGACGCGCGAACGAGCACTCCTGCCCAGCCGCGGTCGCCGTATTCCTCTTTGACAACCGTGTGCATCAGCGCGACGACCGATTCGTCGCCGGCTGCGTCCTCGCCGTCGCCGAACCGATAGCCGAGGATGCCGACGAGATCGTCGTTGACGAACAGATCGAATCTGTTGTGATCGGCGTTGTCTTCGATGCGGACCGAGGGGCGCTCGACCGGGATCGCCGCGTCGGAGCGGCGGTGAATGATGTGACTCATGTCACTAATGAGACCAGTGTTACTCGAGTGTCGCGGGGAAACTGCACCGATCGACGCCGGTTCGAGTCCCTACTGTGACCAGCCCTGATGTGACCGGCCAGGCAGTGCGAGTACTCAGAGAGCAACGAGCATGTCGTTGTATTCGGGGTTGGCTGCCGCGAAGCGCTGCACGTAGGTGCAGACCGGCTTGACCTTCCAGCCGTAGGACCGCGCGCTGTCGAGGGCGCGGCGAACCAGAATGCCGGCCAAGCCTTGATGACCGAAGTCCTCGGTGACGACGGTGTGCATGAAGGAGACGACATGCGTCCGTGTCGCACGGGCTCCGTTTCCTTCGACTTCGAAGAATCCGACGATGCCGACGAGGTCGCCGTTCAGTCGAAGCTCGAAGCGATTCTGGTCTTTGTTGATCGAGACATCAGCACTGGGAGAACTCGCAAGCATGGACGCCTCCTTTGCTGGGTGTGGAGTGATGGAGGAACTTCGGAACCGAGACAGGATGTGACGTGCACCACTATTAAACATGCGCGAGGTGGGTCTGTCACCTTTTCTACCAACAAACCTTCGGATGCGTAGGTTCGTCCATCGATCCCGAACCGGATGCTGGTACAGCTCATAAGTGTCCTCGTGCGCCGTTGTGATACAACAACATTCAAAGTGTCACCATGTTTTCACCAACATTCACCTTCGGCGTCTCGCCTGCCGAGACCCTGCCGATCACGGCCCGCCGGTACTGTCGTCTCTCGTGAAGTTCCTACCGCTCACGCCCAACGGCGAGACTCCCGTCCGCGCGCTGACGATCGCCGGAACCGACTCCGGCGGCGGTGCCGGAATCCAGGCGGACAGTCGCACGATGGCCCTGTTGGGCGTGCACGCGTGCGTTGCCGTCGCAGCGGTGACGGTCCAGAACACCGTCGGCGTGACGGGCTTCCACGAGATCCCGCCGGAGATCGTCGCCGCCCAGGTTCGCTCGGTGGTATCGGACATCGGCGTCGGCGCAGCGAAGACCGGGATGCTGGCGTCCACCGCGATCATCGAGGCGGTCACGGCAGTGTGCACCGAGGTGGGGATCGGCCGCGACCAACCGGTTCCGCTCGTCGTCGACCCGGTGTGCGCGTCCATGCACGGCGACCCGCTACTGCACGCCGAGGCGCTCGACGCCATCCGGCACACCCTCTTTCCCATCGCCTCACTGGTGACTCCCAACCTCGACGAGGTTCGGTTGATCACCGGCATCGATGTCGTCGACGACGCCAGCGCGCACCGCGCTGCCGAGGGGCTGCACGGATTGGGCGCGCAATGGGCGCTGGTCAAGGGCGGTCACCTCCGCACCTCGACCCACAGCACCGACCTACTGTTCGACGGCGACACCTTCCTCGAATTCACCAGCGAACGCATCGACACCGGCAACGATCACGGCGGCGGCGACACCCTCGCGGCATCGATCGCGTCGGCGCTCGCACACGGATACTCGATGCCCGACGCGGTGGCGTTCGGTAAGGAATGGGTCACCCGTTGCCTGGCCGCGTCCTATGACCTCGGTGCGGGCCACGGCCCGGTGTCACCGCTGTGGCGACTGCACGAGTCGGAGAATGCGTAGGTCGTCGGGTGCGCCCTTGATTTTCGGCGCGAAGAAGCTGCGCCGATAAGGCTTGGCGACCACGTGCAACGCGTCGAGCACCTCCGGTGACACGGCGTCGAGTGCGGCCGCAGAGATCATGATGTTGCCGTTTCCGCCGGTCTGCATGACCCGCGCTGCGACGGTCACGTCGACACCGAGCCAGTCGGAACCGACCTGACGCGGGCTGCCGGTGTGGATTCCGACTCGCATCGTCGGGGTGTAGCCGTCGACGTTCACGCTGGTGAGGGCCTCACGCGCCGCGAACACGGCGTCCACGGCTTTGCCCGCGTCGGCGAACACGGCCATGATGCCGTCGCCCAGCCTTTTCACGACGTGACCGCCGCGGAACACGACCTCTGGTTCGACGGCTTTGGAGACTTTGCGAAGCAACGTCAATGTGGCGGTATCGCCGGCGCGCAGCGACCACGACGAGAATCCGACGAGGTCGGTGAAGACGATCGTGACGTCCTCGTCGCCGCGGCCCCGGCCTGCTCGCTCGAGGATGGCCTGCCACACCTGCAGGGCACCGAGGCCGAGTTCGCGGGATGCGCCCGGTTCGTCGTCGAGTCCATTGGCAGCGAGGAACCGGTCCGCCACGCGCGCGACGGCCAGTGCGCGTCCCGGACCGTCGATCGACAGCGGGTCACCGAATGTGGGGTCGCCGGGTAACGCGCGACGCACACGCCGAACCGCCCCGACGACGGTGGGCGCTCGGTTGGTGGTGCGGACCCACTCCACCACCGAGGAGACGACTGCGTTCACAGCATCGAGCGTAACTCACGGTTACACATACTTCCCTTACCCTTCGGCGCGTGCTGCCTCGCGCGCAGCCCCGACCGGCACTCCGTTGGGGCCCTCCACCGACTGCGCGTAGACGCCGATGCCGTACGCCACGGCGGCACCGTTCTTCGCCAGCGCCGCGCGGTCGACGTTCGCCAGGGTGTCCTGATCGGTGTGGTAATTCTCGTCGAACGTCTGATCGGCCGTGCCGCCCCACTTCGCGGCCTGCTCCGCAGTCTTGTTCTCGTCCGCGCCGCTGAAGACACCGCCTGCGGGAATACCGACCTCGATGAACGGGCCGTAGTCGGATCGACCGTCGAAATCCGTGCCGTCGACGGCGATCCCGTCGGCAGCCAAATGCTCGACGAACGTGCGCTCGATGGCGTCGGACCCGGCCGGTCCCGCGGGTTCGCCCACCTTGTCGGAGTCGTCGCCGTCGTAGGCGAGATAGCCGGGGTTGTGCGAGCCGATCATGTCGAAGTTCAAGTACAGCGCGATGTTTCGCTTGTCCTCGTCGGAGAGGCCCTCGACGTACTTGGTGGAACCGACGAGCCCGTTCTCCTCGGCACCCCAGAATGCGAACCGGACCGCATTGGTCACTTCCGGTGCACTGCCCATCTGCAGAGCAGTCTCGAGTACCGCCGAGGTGCCGGTGCCGTTGTCGTTGATGCCCGGCCCCTCGAGGACGCTGTCGAGGTGGGCACCCGCGACCACCACGTTCTCGGTCGAGCCGGTGGTGGTCTGCGCGATGATGTTTCGGCTCGTGGTCGTCTCGGTCGTCGTGACGAGAGTCAGCGTGACCTCGGGGGCCGCGAGGACCGCTGCGCCGTCCTCCTGGCTGACACCGCCGGTCGGAATCTTCGCGGTCTCGGAATCGCCGAGCGTTCCCGAATCCAGTGGTCCGGGTTCGTTGTTGACGATGATCGCTGCTGCCGCACCCAATTCGGCGGCGACGGTCTGCTTCGCACCGAACGGGCACACCCCTCGCGGCACGACTGCCACCGCTCCCGTCAGGTCGAGACCGGCGTAATCGGTTGCCTCGCACCCGTCTGCCCCGGCGGGAGCGCCGACGACGCGTGCGGTGATTCCCTCGGCGGATGTGGTGGGCGAGTAGCTGAGCGCGAACACCGGAATCTCGGTGCCCGCGAGCGAGAGAGCTTGCGTCCGCGCCTCGAAGGTGTCGAACTCGAATTCGGGAGTCGTGACGTCGAATCCGGCCGATTCGAGTTGGGACACAACGTAATCGACACTCGCGTCGTATCCGGCAGTCCCGGCCGCGCGGTTGCCGTCGTGCGCGGTGGCGATGTTCTCCAGTTCCTGCAGGTGCCCGACGAGGGCATCCTCGGTGACCGCTTCCGACAGCCCGGCCCCGTCGGGTGTCGCGAAAACTCTGGCCGGTTCCTCGTCCCCCGTACCGGAGGAGGACGAGCAACCGGCCAGAATCAAGACGGTGACGGCGCTACCTGCAAGCAAGGAAATCCGCATAGCGGACACCCTACCCAGGCAGGTGTCAGGCGTCCCGGCGATTGACGACGAACACTGCCACTCCGAAGATCACCGCGGTGAAGACGACGAAGTAGATCAGGCTGCCGATCGGACCCCAGTGGAAGTCCGTTCCCGCAGATCCGCCGAGGAAATGGTCCGCGTTCTTGAATGGCAGGAACGGCTGGATCTTCTCGCCTACCTTCGGGATGATCCCGACGAGGCTCTCGATGAGCAACGGCCACAACAACAACACGGCGATTGCGCCGGCGGACTGACGAATCAGCGCACCCACGGCAACGGCCAGAACGATCTGCACGAACGCCAGAACTGCAGTGCCGTAGACGACGCGCCAGGTGCCGTCGACGTCGAAGCTCAGCAATGCGCCGGCTTCCTCACCGGCGATGGATTTGGCCAGGAACAACGCGCCGAAGGCCAGAACCAACGACAGCACGGCCCCGTACACGCCGACGATCAGTGCCTTCGCGCCGAGCACCGAGGCCCGGTTGGTGACCGCCTGGAACGTGGTTCGGATCAGGCCGAAGCGGTATTCGCTGGTGACGGTGAGAGCACCGAGGATCATCAGCACCATGATGCCGAGTCCGCCGACGCCACTACCGACGACGTCGTACGCGGTGGTCGGCGGCAGACCTTCCGGCGCATCCGGGCCGATCGCGGTCTTTGCGGCCCAACCCAGAATGGCTCCGAACCCGAGGCCGAAGACCACCACGATCGCGCTGCACCACCACGGCGACTTGGTCGAGGTGAACTTGATTCTTTCTGCTGCCAAGACGCCCATCAGAGTGCACCGCCCATTGCTTGCTGAGTGTTCTGGTCTCCGGCTCCCGAGCCGTGATATTGCACTGTGTCTCCGGTGAGTTTCATGAATGCTTCCTCGAGCGAGCCGCGCTGAGAGGCCAACTCGTGCAATGTGATTCCGGCCCGACCGGCGAGGTCGCCGATCGCGTCGGTGGTGGAGTTCAGCACCACCAGCGAGGGCTGCAGTTCGTCGGACTTGTCCGGCTCACGCACCGTGAGGCCGGCGGTGGTCAGCACCTGACGCAGGCCGTCGAGCTGTGGGCTACGGACGCGTACCGAGGCCTCGGAGGCATGGTCGATGAATTCCTGCACCGAGGAATCGGAGATCAGCTTGCCGCGTCCGATGACGATGAGATGTTCGGCCGTCTGCGCCATCTCCGAGAGCAAGTGGCTCGACACCAGGACCGTGCGACCCTCGGCTGCCAAGCGCTGCATGAACTTTCGGATCCAGACGATGCCCTCTGGATCGAGTCCGTTGACCGGCTCGTCGAACAGCAACACCTTGGGGTCACCGAGAAGAGCGCCGGCGAGACCGAGCCGCTGGGACATGCCGAGCGAGAACCCGCCCGCATTCTTCTTCGCGACTTCGGACAGGCCCACCAGCCGCAACACCTCGTCGACGCGGGACTTGGGGATGCCGTTGGAGGCTGCCATCCATTCCAGATGCGCACGCGCAGATCGGTTGGGGTGCACCCACTTGGCGTCGAGCAGAGCGCCGACGGTACGCAGTGGCTGCTTCAGGTGGCTGTAGCTCTTGCCCTCGATGGTCGCCGTCCCCGAGGTGGGGCGGTCGAGCCCGAGAATCATCCGCATCGTGGTCGACTTGCCCGCACCGTTCGGTCCGAGGAAGCCGGTCACGATGCCGGGTTTGATGGTGAAGGTGAGGTTGTCGACCGCCGTCACCGCTCCGTACTGCTTGGTCAGTCCTGTCACTTCGATCATGGGACAACTGTCCCCGATCGACGGCGTGTCCACATCGCCCCACAGTCGCGACTTGCATCATCCTTTTGGATGACACAGACCCTGAGACAGCTGAGGCCTGGCTGGGTCGTGCGGCGCATAAGCGCGGCCGCAAATGCGCGCGCGTTTGCCAGATGCGCGGGGATTCGCCCTTGTTTTCGCCACTATTCCGCGCGCGTTTCGTAAACGCGCGCGCGTTTGCTGGATACGCAGCACAACAGAAGGCGCTGCGCCGCCAACGCAGCCGCTCACGTGAATGCAGCCGCTACGTCGGCGAGCTGGCCTGCGCCCAGAATCGTTTCGGGATGCGACCTGCATGTCGGGCCTGGTAGCCGGCCGCCACCGCATGGCGCATCGCCGACGCCATCAGCGCCGGATCCTTGGCGCGTGTCACTGCGGTCGCGAGCAGCACTGCGTCGCAGCCGAGTTCCATCGCCAGGGTCGCGTCGCTCGCGGTGCCGATGCCCGCGTCGAGGATCACCGGTACCCCTGCGGCCTCGACGATCATCTCGATATTGTGCGGGTTGGCGATGCCGAGGCCGGTGCCGATGGGCGAGCCGAGCGGCATGACGGCAACGCAGCCGATGTCTTCGAGACGCTTGGCCAGCACCGGGTCGTCGGTGGTGTACGGCAGCACCTGGAAGCCGTCGTCGACGAGTTGCTCTGCAGCCTTGACCAATTCGATGGCGTCGGGCAGCAGGGTTCGCTCGTCGGCGATCACTTCGAGTTTCACCCAATCGGTCTCGAGCGCTTCGCGGCCCAGCTGCGCGGTGAGCACGGCCTCGGCCGCTCCTCGACACCCCGCGGTGTTCGGCAGCGGAGCGATGTTCAGCCGGCGCAGCAGATCCAGCACTCCCGTCCCACCCGCGGCGTCGACGCGGCGCATCGCGACGGTGGTCAGTTCGGTCCCCGACGCGACGAGGGCTTCCTCGAGGACGGCGAGGTTGGCCGCTCCCCCGGTGCCGGTGATGAGCCGCGAGGTGAAGGTGCGATCGGCAATCGTCAGGCCAGGAGTGGAGCCTGCGGAACGACCGGTACTTTCTGTCGTCATGCCCTCAACCACCTTGCACCGCCGTGAGAACGTCGATGGTCCAACCCTTTTGGACGTCGGTGGTGTCCCAACGGCTCTTGGGTAGCACGGCACCGTCGACGGCGACGGCAATGCCCTTCTCGGGCAGGCCCAAGAATTCGAGCAGCCGACGCATGGTCATGCCCTCGGTGAGCAGGTGCTCCTCGCCGTTGACGGTGATACCGATCGCAACCTGGGTCATGGTGTCCTCTCTATTTGTACGAAGCGTTCGGGTGTAGCGGCTTTCGCCTCGGGCAGTATCTCGCCCGAGATCAGCGCGGCGACGGCGTCGGCGGTGACGGGTGCGAGCAGAATGCCGTTGCGGCCGTGGCCGGTAGCGACGATCACGTTGTCGGCGAGTCTGCCGATCAACGGCAGTCCGTCGGGGCTCATCGGCCGTAATCCTGCAGCGGTTTCGTACAGTTCGTACTCGCCGATGCTCGGCATGAGTCGTTCGGCGTCGGCGATCAGGTCTCGTACCCCCGCCACGGTGACCTGGGTGTCCTCACCGGATTCGTATTGTGTTGCGCCGACGACCAATCCGTCGCCACGTGGCACCAGGTACACGGGGCGGCCGTGCACGGTTCCGCGAATGGTGCGGTGCGGCGGCGGTGCGGCGCTGGGCCGGCGACGCAGCCGCAGGATTTCGCCCTTCACCGGCCTGACCGGCAGTGTCGGCCACAGTGCGGCGCAGCGAGAACCGGCGGCCAGGACCACCTGATCGGCGTCGGGTATTGCGTCGACCGAGGTTGCCATGAACTCCACTCCGGCGTCGAGACATCCCTGCTCGAGCGCGGCGACCAGGGCTCGATTGTCGACGGACAGCTCGGTCGGTGCCAACAACCCGAGCCGAATGTTCTGCGCCAGTGCAGGTTCGAGTTCACGCACCTGCGCGCGGCCGAGAATTTCGAGCTCGTGGCCATGCTCGCTCACCCATTCGGCGATCGTGCGCAGGTCGGTGGCGTCGGCGGAATCGAGGGCGACCGTCATGGATCCGGTCGCGGAGAACACCGACGGGCCGGGGAGGCGTCCGGCGAAGTCCGGCCACCGCGCCAGCGACGCGGCACCGAGCCGTAGAAGTTCGTGTTCACCGGGCCACCCCTCGGACAGTGGGGCCAGCATTCCGCCCGCGACCCAGGATGCGCCCTTGCCCAGAGCGGGATCGCGAACGACGACCCGGTGACCGTCCCGGCTCAGGCGCAGCGCCGTCGACAGCCCGATGACGCCTCCGCCGATAACGACGATATGCACGCGATTCACGTCCTCACTCCCTGCGCCCGCATGATCGGGTTCAGGTATTGACGGTAAGGGCGGCGAACCCACTCTCAGCCCCACGATCCTCGGGACTCCCGCGATATGTCGGCCACTCCGTCGTCGGTCGCGGCTGCCATGAGAATACAGTTCGTTTCGTGCACCCAACTCAGACCGCCCGCAACCAGACTCCCCGTGAGCGTCTTGCGTCCGCTCGCCTGTACCTGTGTACCGATGCCAGGCGCGACAAGGGCGACCTCGCGCAGTTCGCCGAGGCCGCGTTGTCCGGCGGCGTCGACATCATCCAGCTGCGCGACAAGAACTCCGCCGGTGAGCGCCAGTTCGGGCCGCTCGAGGCCAAGGACGAGCTCGCTGCGCTGGCGATTCTGCTCGCTGCCACCAAGCGCCACGGCGCCTTGCTGGCCGTCAACGACCGCGCGGATCTGGCGCTGGCGTCCGGTGCCGACGTCCTGCATCTGGGCCAGGGCGACCTGCCCGTGCACTACGCGCGCCAGATTCTGGGCCCGGACGTGGTGATCGGACGCTCGACTCAGAACCGCGCGCAGTCCTCGCTCGCCGCGATCGAGGACGGCGTCGACTACTTCGCCGTCGGTCCGGTGTGGCCGACGCCCACCAAGCCCAACCGCTCGGCCGCCGGGCTGGAGACTCTGCGAGCCACGGCGGATGCGTTGCCGGAGCGGCCGTGGTTCGCCATCGGCGGCGTCGACGCGACCAATGTGGATCAGGTTCGAGCGGCGGGAGCCGAGCGCATCGTGGTCGTTCGGGCGATCACCGAGGCGCGCGATCCGCAGGCTGCTGCACGCGCGCTGGTACAGGCGTTACAGAACTGATGTCACCGGGCTGATGTCACAGAACTGACGTCACAGCCAGGCGAGCACGGCGGACGGCGAGAGCACCTGCACCGCGCCGGGCAGTCGATTCTGCAGTCCGCGGTCGGCGGTGACCAGCGCGGTCAGGTCTGTCGATCGGTGGGCCTGATCGGTGAGGGTGTCGTCGCCACTGCCGTCCGCGAGGATCACCGGGATGCGCGGGTCGTCGACAACGGCGTCGCGCGCTTGCCCCTCGAGCACGGCCTCGATGCGGGTGAGCCAGCCGTACTGGCCGCTGGGTAATTCCACCGTGCGGGGCAGTGTCGCGGCCAGCGACGTCAACAGTGCGCCCGTCGAGCCGGCGCGGTCCTTCCACCAGCCGTCGGGCCGGGAGCCGAGGACGTTGGCGGTGTCGAGCAGCACGCGCAGCGGCTCGGTACGCAGCGACGGCCAGCTCGACGCGAATCCCGGGTGCAGTGGCAGCTCGGCGACGATCGACTCCGGCACCCAACGCAGTTCGGTGCTCTCGCCGTTCGGGACAGTGGCCAGCGGGTGATCGGTATCGGCGATGACCGTGGTGTACGACCAACCGCTGGGGACTGCGGCGGTGACACGCTCGCTGCGCACGCTCAACTGTTCGGCCGCGATACCGGCTTCCTCGTGCGCCTCGCGGACCGCCGCGTGCTCGGTGCTCTCGTGCGAATCGCGGGCCCCGCCCGGCAGGGCCCACGTTCCGCCCTGATGACTCCACAGCGCGCGGTGCTGCAGCAACACCATCGGTTCGCCCGCATCGGAGGGCGCACGGAGCAGCAGACCGGCAGCACCGTGCTTGCCCCAGTGCCGAGAACCGTTCTCACCGATCACCCAACCGTCCCCGTCACCACGCATGCTCCCCACCCTAGGTGAACCGCCTCGCCGTAGTGACTGTGCTGTAGTGGCTGCAGTGCGGTCCGCCTGCTTATATGCTCGATGCGTGATCGCGGCCGGCATTACTCCCTCCGCTGCCGTCCCCCCGACAACGGCACCCCACGTCGGTGCCGCTGCAGGCAAGCCACCGGTTCGATACACGATGCGTTCGACGCCTGCGCGATTGGTCGCGATGGGTACCGCGCTGGTCGTCTTGGCGCTGACGGTCGGAAATCTTGCGTCCACGGCGGTGACCGATCGGGTGGACACTCTCGGGACACTGCTGGTGCGCACCGAGCCGTTCGCCAACTCCGCTCAGAATCTCTACGGTGCCCTGTCGGTGGCCGACGCGGCCGCCGCGTCGGCATTCATCGCCGGTGGGCTCGAGCAACCCGAAGTACGTGACCGGTACTCGCAGGCATTGGGTGAGGCGTCGTCGGAATTGATCGCCGCGTCCGCCGGGGTCACCGACGAGGACGAGGCCACCAGCGCGGTGTTGACGCAGATTGCGACCGGTTTGCCGGTGTACAGCGGGTTGGTCGAGACTGCGCGAGCGAACAATCGCAGCGGGAACCCGGTGGGTGCGGCATATCTCGGCGAGGCGTCGACGATGATGCAGTCGAGTCTGCTGCCGCTGGCCGAGAAGTTGTACACCGAGCAGGCCTCCCGCGTCTCGGCCGATCAGGAGAGGTTCACCAGTCCCCCGTACTTCGCGATCGGGTCGGTGGTGTTTCTGTTGCTGATGACCGGTCTCGCCCAGTGGTATCTGTCCCGGACGACGCGTCGCACACTCAATGTCGGTTTTCTCGGTGCCACGGCCGCTCTGGCGGGCTTGCTCGGGTGGATGTTGGTGGTGGGGTTGATCTCGTCGATCGCCACCGACCGCGCGATCGACCGCGGGGTGGTGCCGCTGAAGTCCTACACGACGGGTTTCATTCTGGCCCAGCAGGCCAGGGCGGACGAGACACTCGACCTGGCCCGCCGCGGTGGCAGCCAGGATTACGGACAGTCGTTCGCCGGCAACGTCTCTCGGCTCGCGGACATGTTCGAGGGCGATCCCGAGGTGACCGAGGCCCTGAACAACTGGTCGGCCTCGCATGCGCGCATCGATTCGGCGCTCGAGGTGGGCGACTTCAACGGTGCGGTGTCGATAGCGACCGGATCGGGGAATTCGGACTCGGCGGCCGCGTTCAATGCTCTCGACAGTGTGCTGGTCGACGGGATCGACAGTGCCCGAAGCGAACTGCGCTCCAACATCGACCGATCGGTCTGGGTCCTGTCGGGTTTGTCGAACGGTGCGTACGTGCTCACGGTCGTGGCCTCGGTGGCGTTCGGTGTCGGCCTGTTCCCGAGGCTGCGTGAGTACCTGTGAAGCGCCTGCTGGCCGCCGGCCTCGTCGCGACCGCCCTGCTCGTCGGTTGCTCACCCCCGGAAAGAATTGCGGCGCAGAACGATACGACGTTCACCGAACCTCCTCTGCCCGACGGGGCCGCCGTCGCGGCTCGGCCCACCGAGACACCGGCGGACGACGAGTGCGCCCGCCCCACGGCCAGTCTGCGGCCGCTACCGACCGGCACCGACGCGCCGCTGCCTCCGCAGCCGACCATCGATGCACTCCGCGCCAAGGGTCGCCTCGTCGTCGGTCTCGACACGGGCAGCAACCTTTTCAGCTTTCGCGATCCCATGACCGGGCAGCTGGTCGGGTTCGACGTCGACATCGCTCGGGAGATCTCACGCGACCTGTTCGGAGACCCGAACCGGTTGGACTTCCGGATTCTGACGTCCGCGCAGCGCCTCGAAGCCCTGCAGGACTCGACCGTCGACATCGTGGTGAAGACGATGACGATCACGTGCGCCCGGCGTAAGGACGTCCAGTTCTCCACCGTGTACTTCCAAGCGCAGCACCGAGTCCTGGTGGTGCAGGGCTCCGGCATCCGTGGGGTCGGGGATCTGGCGGGCAAGCGGGTATGCGCGGTGGAGGGCACCACGTCGCTGCGTCGCCTGCAGCGGGTGCAGCCGGCCGCAACCGTGGTGACCGTTCCCATGTGGTCGGATTGCCTGGTGGTACTGCAACAACGGCAGGTCGACGCCATCAGCACCGACGACGCCATCCTGGCCGGACTGGCCGCACAGGACCCCTACCTCGAGATCGTCGGCGACAGTCTGAGCCCGGAACCGTACGGCGTGGGCATCAATAAGAAGAACGAGGATCTCGTGCGCTTCGTCAACGGGACGTTGGCACGCGTCAGGTCCGACGGCACCTGGAACCGCATCTACAACAAGTGGCTGACGGTGCTCGGCCCCTCCCCCGGTCCACCCACCGCGTCGTACAGCGATTAGAGGCGCACGTCATGGACGAGGACGAACAGCAACCCACCGCCCCCGCGCAACGCACGCAGGCGGTGTCACGCGAGCAGCTCACGTCGACCGACGGTGTCGAACGCACGCAGGCGGTCTCGCGGCCGGAAGCCACGCCGACCGACGGCGTCGAACGCACGCAAGCGGTGTCGCGGTCGGAAGCCACGCCGACCGACGGCGTCGAACGCACGCAGGCGGTGTCGCGGTCGCCGGTCGACGACCGGACCGCACCGACTCCGGGGCCGAATTCGCCGGTAGGCGACGACAACTCGAAATCTCCGGTTGCCAAATCCGCAGCCGCCAGATCCAGCATGTCGCAGAGTGCATCCACTCGGGCCAGAACCGGCCGATCTCGGTCCGGTCGTTCCCGCAGCACCGGTATTCGGCGTCGTCTCGGCGGCGGCCTGGTGGAGGTCCCCCGGGTGGAGCCGATCGATCCGGCGACCGCGGTGATGTCGGATCCCACGGTGCCGCAGCACAAACGGTTCTGCTGGAAGTGCAACGCCAAGGTGGGGCGCAGCGAACCGGGCGAACCCGACATCTCGGTGGGCGTGTGCCCGCACTGCGGCACGACCTTCGATTTCACTCCGCTGCTCGAGCCGGGCGATCGAGTGGTGGGCCAGTACGACGTTCAGGGCTGCATCGCGCACGGCGGACTGGGGTGGATCTACCTGGCCATCGACCGTAACGTCAGCGACCGCTGGGTAGTACTCAAAGGCCTACTGCATTTCGGCGACGAGGAAGCCCATGCGGTCGCGGTCGCGGAGCGTCAATTCCTCGCCGAGGTAGCGCATCCCGGCGTCGTCAAGATCTACAACTTCGTCGAACAACCCCGCGGCGACGGCACTTCCGTCGGCTTCATCGTCATGGAGTACGTGGGTGGCCGTTCGCTGCGCGACATCCTGACCGCATGCGGCGACGACGCCCGCATGCCGGTCGAGCAGGCGCTGGCCTACGTACTCGAAGTGCTTCCGGCACTGGGTTATCTGCATTCGATCGGGCTGGTCTACAACGATCTCAAGCCCGAGAACATCATGGTCTCCGAGGACCAGATCAAGTTGATCGACCTCGGCGCGGTCGCGGGCATCGAGGATTACGGCTACCTGTACGGAACAGTGGGGTACCAGGCACCGGAGATCGTGAAGACCGGGCCGACGGTCGCGTCGGACATCTACACCGTCGGCCGCACCCTTGCGGTGCTGACGCTGGACATGCCGTCGAAGAACGGCAAGTACCTCGACGGCCTGCCCTCCGTCGCAGAATCGGAAGTGCTGCAGCAGTTCCCGTCGCTACATCGCCTGCTGCTTCGAGCCACCAATGCAGACCCGACGCGGCGGTTCCGGTCCGCTGACGAGTTCGCGGGGCAGGCAACCGGCGTGCTGCGCGAGATCCTGGCTATCCGGACGGGCGTCGAACGACCCGGCCTGTCCGCGGTGTTCAGCCCGCCGCGTACGACATTCGGCACTGAACAGTCGGTGGGTCGTACCGATACCTACGTCGACGGCAAAGTACGCCACGAGCGCATGACGGCGGCCGAAGTGGTTGCCGCACTGCCGGTTCCCTTGGTCGATCCCAACGATCCGAGTGCTCCCCTGCTGGCCGCCGCTGTGCACGTCGAAGCTCAGCAGACACTGGACTCACTGCAGCACGCCAAGCGGAACGGCATCGAGCGAGTGTCGGCCGGTACGACAGGTGCCACCGGTTCCGCGCCCGCGGGAGCGAGCCTGGAGATCACCCTCGCCGAGGTCAAGGCGCACCTCGATCTGGGCCACGTCGTGGAGGCCACCGACATCCTGTCGAAGGTGCAATCCGAGGACCACGCCGCCGATCCGTGGCGGGTGCAGTGGTACGCCGGATTGATCGCATTGCTCCACCACGAATACGATTCTGCGTTCACCAGTTTCGACAACGTTCTCGGAGCGATGCCCGGTGAGCTCGCACCCAAACTGGCGCTCGGTGCCACGTCCGAATTGTTGGGGCATGTCGCGCTCGGCAACGACGAGGACGCCGAGAAGTGGCGAGCCAGGGCCGAGGGCCTGTATCGGGCGGTGTGGCGCACCAACAGGGGCATCGTCAGCTCGGCGTTCGGTCTGGCCCGTCAGCTGCAGCGCCGTGGTGATCAGACCGGTGCCATCGCTGCGCTGGACCAGGTGCCGATCAGCTCGCGGCACTACTCGATGGCACGGATGACCAGTGTGCTGACCTTGCTGATGGATCGCTCGCGCGCCGAGCTGTCGGAGGCCGATTTCCGCTCTGCCGCACGGCGAGTGGCGCTGCTCCCCAAGGCGGAGAGCCGAGCGCTGCAGATGCGCACGTTGGTCCTGGCGATGGCCCTGGACTGGATCGTCTCCGGTCACGCGTCCACCGCAGAACGCGAACCGATACTCAGCGTGCCGTTCACCGAGGACGGTTTGCGGCGCGGCACCGAGAAGGGTCTGCGGGCCCTGGCCCGCAGCGCAACCGATCGCGCGCACCGGTTCTCGTTGGTGGACCTGGCGAATGCGATCCGTCCGCGTTCGCTGTTCTAGCGATACGTCAGGATCGAACCAGATCGTCCGTCGATCGGGCGATCGCCAGCTCCTCGTTCGTCGGCACCACGAGCACCGTGACGGCCGAGGATTCGGCCGAGATCACGCGAGCCTGCTTGCTACGCACCGCATTACGTTCGGGGTCGATCCGAATGCCGAAGTGTTCCAGGTTGGCCAGCGCGTCGGCGCGCACGGCAGCAGCGTTCTCGCCGACGCCCGCGGTGAACGTGAGGACGTCGAGCCGCCCGAGCCCGATCATGTACGCGCCGATGTACTTACGCAGCCGGTGGATGTACACGTCGTAGGCCAACCGGGCCGACGCGTCGCCGTCGTCGATGCGTTGTTGCAGTTCCCGGAAGTCGTTGACCCCGGACAGTCCGATCAGACCCGACCGGCGGTTGAGGAGAGCGTCGATGTCGTCGACACTCATCCCCGCGCTACGACGTAGATGCATGATCACACCGGGGTCGATATCCCCACTGCGGGTGCCCATCACCAGTCCCTCGAGCGGGGTCAGACCCATCGACGTATCGACCGCGCGGCCCCCGTCGACCGCCGATGCCGACGCACCGTTGCCAAGATGCAGCACGATCTGCTTGAGGTCCTGAAGATCGCGTTCCAGGAACCGGGCAACCTGCTCGGACACGTAGCGGTGCGAGGTGCCGTGAAAGCCGTAGCGCCTGATGTCGTGTTCGGCTGCGACGGCGGCGTCGATCGCGTACGTCGCAGCAGCGTCGGGCAGCGAATGGAAGAACGCCGTGTCGAACACGGCCACATGCGGCACGTTCGGCAGTTGCTTCCGCGCTACCTCGATACCGAGGACGTTGGGCGGATTGTGCAGCGGCGCCAGACTGCTCAGATCGGAGATCTGCTGAACGACAGCGTCGTCGATGATCGTGGGGCGATAGAACACCGTGCCACCGTGCACGACGCGATGCCCGACGGCGGTGACGTCGGACCCCAGTTCGATGCCGGCGTCGGCAAGCATCTCGAACGCGAGAGCCAACCCGTCCCCGTGGTCTTCGATGTGCTGTGTTCGCTCGGCGCTCTCGCCGCGGTAGTCCAGTTCGACGCGCCCGTCGGATTCACCGATGCGCTCGACGAGACCACTGGCCAGCGATTCGCCCGAATCGGGATCGACCAGTTGGAATTTGACCGAGGACGAACCCGAGTTGACGACGAGGATGCTCACGCCTGTGCCTCCTGCTGGGAGATACCCTGCGCCTGAATGGCGGTGATGGCGACGGTGTTGACGATGTCCTCGACCAGTGCCCCGCGAGAGAGGTCGTTGACGGGCTTGCGCAGGCCCTGCAGTACCGGCCCGACAGCGACGGCACCGGCGCTGCGCTGAACGGCCTTGTAGGTGTTGTTGCCGGTATTGAGGTCGGGAAAAATGAACACCGTTGCGCGGCCTGCCACGTCGGAATCCGGCAGCTTCGATTTCGCGACCGACGGTTCGATGGCCGCGTCGTACTGAATGGGGCCTTCCACCAACAGTTCCGGGTTTCGTTCGCGCACGATGGCCGTCGCTTGCCGCACCTTGTCGACGTCGGCTCCCGAGCCGGATTCGCCGGTGGAGTACGACAACATGGCCACCCGCGGTTCGATACCGAACTGGGCCGAGGTCTGCGCCGAGGAGATGGCGATGTCGGCCAATTGCTCGGCCGTCGGGTCCGGCACGACGGCGCAGTCGCCGTAGGCCAGTACGCGATCGGACAGGCACATCAGGAAGATCGACGACACCGTCGACACGCCCTCGGTGGTCTTGATGATCTCGAACGACGGCTTGATGGTGTGCGCGGTCGTGTGCGCGGCTCCCGACACCATGCCGTCGGCAATCCCCTTGTGCACCATCATGGTTCCGAAGTAGGAGATGTCGGCCATGGTCTCGCGGGCACGCTCGATCGTCATCCCCTTGTGCTTGCGCAGTTCGGTGTACTCCTGTGCGAATTCCTCGGTGTAATCGCAGTTCTTGGGGTCGAGGATGGTCGCCGAGTCCAGATCGACACCCAGTTCCGATGCACGGCGTCGGATCGGGCCTTCCTCGCCGAGGATCGTGAGGTCCGCGACCTGGCGTTGCAGCAGCCTTCCGGCGGCCCGCAGTATCCGGTCGTCGCCGCCCTCGGGGAGCACGATGTGCTTGCGATCGGCACGCGCTCGATGGATCAGCTGGTACTCGAACATCTGCGGCGTCGTGATGGTCGGGATGGCGATATCGAGCCGTCCCAGAAGGGTTTTGGCGTCCACCCGCTGCTCCATCAGGCCCAGAGCGGTGTCTACCTTGCGCTGAGAACCGACGGCAACACGGCCGCGGGTCTGCGCCGCAGCCGACGCGGTGTCGAAGGTTCCGAGCTCGGTGGTCAGAATCGGCAGTCTCGGACCGAGACCGGCGACCAGTCGTGCGATCGCCGGGTGCGGCTCGATGCCGCCGTTCATGATGATGCCGGCGAGAGACGGAAAGCCGTCCGCCTCATGGGCGTTGACGAGTGCGAGCAGTACGTCGGACCGATCTGCCGGCGCGATGACGACGACACCTTCGGTGAGCCGCTCCAGAATGTGCTCGGCCGTCATGCCACCGACCATCACCCGCATCGCTTCTCGCTGCAGCAACGACGAATCGCCGCTGTAGAGCGTGCCGTCCACCGCGTCGAGCAACTCCGCCATGGTCGGCGCGACGAGCAACGGGATCTCGGGCAGGCTCCACGCCGGAACGTCCACCGACGCCAATGCGTCGGTGACGGCGTCCAACTGATCCGGATCGCACCGGTTCGCCACGATGGCGGCGAGATGGGCATGATGCTGCCGCAGTTCGGCCTGGCACAGCGCCGCCAACTGGGCAATCTCGTCGGGGGTTCGATCGGACCCACGCAGCGCGAGGAGCACGGGAGCACCGAGGTTGACTGCGATGCGCGCATTGAACCCCAGTTCACTGGGACTGCCGACGTCGGTGTAATCGCTACCCACGATCACCACGGCGTCGCACTGCGCAGCCACCTCGTGATAGCGACTGACGATCTCGCTCAGCGCCGCATCCTGATCGGAATGCACCTGCTCGTAGGTGACCCCGAGAGACTGCTCGTAACTCAGATCGGCAGTGGTGTGCTCGACGAGCAGTTCGAGAATGTAATCCGGCTCGTCCGTCGAGCGGGCGATAGGCCGAAACACACCGACCCGGGCCGTCGTCGCCGCGAGCATCTGCAGCACACCCAACGCAATGGTGGACTTGCCGGAGTCGCCTTCCGGAGACGCGACATAAATACTCGAGGGATACATGTCAGCCGTCTCGGCACCGGTGGACTCAGCCATAGCCGCCAGCCTAGTAGGGGTCGTTCCGCAGGCTCCACTCCTGCCTAGTAGGGGTTGTTCCGCAGGCTCCACTCCTGCCCAACGCGGGTCGTTCCGCAGGCTCCACTCCTGCCTAGTAGGGGTCGTTCCGCAGGCTCCACTCCTGCCCAATGTGCTGGGTGTTGACATCGACCGCAGTCGAGTTGTCCCATGAGCCATGGCCGAATCACCGTTTCCGGACGTTCGTTGGGGCAGCGAGACATCGTTCATCCGCAAGCCCGCCGTGAAGTTCGCGTCGACCAAGCCCGGTTCGTGGGTGATCAGAAACCTCGCAGGCGTCGACCGCTGGTTGTTGACCAAGTCGAACGGCCGATTCACCGTCCTCGGACCGATCGCTGCCCCGGTGGTGCTGCTGACCACCACCGGACGTAAATCCGGCAAGCCCAGGACGAGTCCGCTGCTGTACTACCGGGAGGGCGATCGGATCTTCGTCGTCGGATCCAATTTCGGCCAACAACACCATCCGGCATGGACGTCGAATCTTCTGGCCGATCCGAAGGCCGTCGTCACGATCGGGGGCAGTAAAATACCGGTGACGGCCACCCGAATCACCGGCGACGAGAAGGCGCGGATCTACCGACAGTTCGACGCGATGGTGGAGGTGTACGGCGAGTACGAAACGAGGACCGACCGAGACATGCGATTGTTCGCACTCTCGGCCGATCCCCGAACTTAGACGTTCTTAGCCGAGCTTGCGCAGGCGCGGAGCGAGGTCCTTCTCGAACAGCTCGAGGAAGCGCTTCTGGTCGTGACCGGGCGCGTGGAACACCAGGTGATTCAGGCCCGCGTCGGTGTACTGCTTGACCTTCTCGACGGCCTCGTCCGGGTCCGAAGCCACGATCCAGCGCTTGGCGACCTGCTCGATCGGCAGCTCGTCGGCGGCCTTCTCCATCTCCATCGGGTCGTCGATGGAGTGCTTCTGCTCCGGCGTCAGAGACAGCGGGGCCCAGAAACGGCAATTCTCCAGTGCCAGTTCGGGATCGGTGTCGTAGCTGATCTTGATCTCGATCATCTTGTCGATCTCGCCGGCGTCGCGCTCGGCCTTGCCTGCACCCTCTTCGACAGCCGGGAGGAGCTTGTCGGTATAGAGCTCCATGCCCTTGCCCGACGTGCAGATGAACCCATCCCCCGCGCGTCCTGCATACCGCGCGACGACGGGGCCGCCGGCCGCGATGTAGACGGGGATGCCGCCCTCGGGGACGTCGTAGATCGACGCGCCCTTGGTCGTGTAGTACTCGCCCTCGAAGTCGACGCGATCGCCGAGCCACAGCTCGCGCATCAGGCGG
Organism: Rhodococcus sp. IEGM 1354; assembly: GCF_030056855.1. Classification (NCBI taxonomy): domain Bacteria; kingdom Bacillati; phylum Actinomycetota; class Actinomycetes; order Mycobacteriales; family Nocardiaceae; genus Rhodococcus; species Rhodococcus sp. IEGM 1354. Next base: position 97,530 of record NZ_JASHKT010000009.1, on the reverse strand, counting down.
ACCGACTCACGCAGTCGTGCGAAACGCTCCTTGAATTCCGGCCATTCGCCGGTGAAACCGGTGGCGATCTCGTTGAGCGCCTCACCGGTTCCCACGCCGAGCATGATGCGGCCGGGGTAGAGGCATCCCATCGTGGCGAACGCCTGCGCGATGACCGACGGGTTGTAGCGGAACGTCGGCGTCAGAACGGACGTCCCGAGCTGGATCGTCTTCGTGCGCTCGCCGACGGCCGTCATCCAGGCCAGAGAGAACGGGGCATGACCGCCCTCGTGACGCCACGGTTGAAAGTGGTCACTGACAGTCGCGGAGTCCATACCGTGTTGCTCCGCGAGAACACCGAGTTCGACGAGCTCCCGCGGCCCGAACTGCTCCGCCGATGCTTTGTACCCGAGCTTGAGACCCTGCGCCACGCCGAACTCCTGTCGTTGGTCGTCTAGTACTTCGATTGTGCACCTGCGGCGATTAGCGGTGTGCTACTGGATCCCCAGAACGGTGACCACCGCAGCCAATACTGCTACTGCGCCGATGCCGACCGCGAAGATCCACAGGTCCCGGGACTCGGGCATGGGCGCTCCGTGTTCGAGGGCGGCACGTACTCGCATCCATCTCCGCAGTCCGATGGCGGGTGCGGCGGCCGCGAGGCCGATGAGAATCAGACCGAGTGCAGTCCGGACCCAGCCGGTGCTGAACCCGGGAACCAGATGAACGATTGCAATTCCGCCCGCGAGCAGACCGAGCGAGGTTCTCAGCCAGGCAAGAAAGGTGCGTTCACTGGCGAGGGTGAACCGCTCGTCGGGGCGCGTCACGCTGAAGCGGTGATGCGTTCGCGGATGAGTCGGGCAACGAGTTCAGGATCGTCGGGGGTGAAGACCGGCGAGATGCGGCGAATGGTGAGCACCACTGCAGTGTCCTTCTTCGGACGCATGACGTCCAGCGGGAGCCACTGGTCGGTTGTCGACGCGCCCCACAGTCGCCAACGTCCGTTCCAGTTGCCCAGCACCGCGGTGTCGACGGCGCGAATGTCGCCGTAGGGAACGAACTTCTCGATCGCGAACGGAAAGTAGTAGTGCCGCAACGTGACCCCGCCATCGTCCAAGCGCACGAGACCGTCGTCGTAGAGGACCGTCGCAGTTGTTCGCATAGTTAACGGTAGGCCTGCTCTTCACGCTCTCGCAACTGCGATCTCGAAACCTGTCGGTGGGTCGAGATAGTGTTCATTCAGTTCGAACGCATGTTCTTCGATTGCGGGTCACCGGGGGGGTGAGAAGAATGGCTGCACCAGTGGTGTCGTTGGATGCGTTGATCGCTGCCGCGTGGGAAGAGAATCGGTGTGCGGCTCGAAAGATCGCTGCCTGCTACGACTTCCACCTCACCTGTATCGCCCAGGATGTGAAGCATCGACACTACAGCCGGTACGGACGGACCGAGATGGCGGTGGCGTTGGGGTGTTCGGCGACGGTCGCCGAGGCCTACATCTCTGTTGGGGTTGCCCTGCACACTCGACTGCCGCTGGTGAAGAAAGCATTCGAGGCCGGGGAGATCGACTTCGCGCGGGTTAGGGTGGCGTGCCGGATTCTCGACAACCTCTCGGACGACATCGTGCGGTCGGTCGAGGACGAGATCGTCGAAGCCGCGCGCCGACTCTCACCGGGGCCGCTCGAGAAGGAGATCTGGGACATTCTGCTCCGGGTCGCACCGGAGGAAGCAGCAGCGTTGCGGGAATTCGCGAAGAAGTTCCGCACTGTTTCCTATGCCCCGGCTGGGGAGTTGGCCCGGATCCGAGCAGAATTGACCGCCCCCGAAGCCGCCGCCGCATGGCAGCTCCTGGAGGAAATGGCCGACACGCTGTGCCCGAAAGACCCCCGCGGTAAGCAGGAACGACTGTGTGACGCCTTCATGGCGCGGATGCACGGAGAACCCCGGTTGGTATGCCTGTGTCAACGTGAAGACTGCCCGAAGAAAAATGCAGAGCTGCCGGATCGTCGGGTGCCGTTGACGATGATCACCGTCGACATCGCAACCCTCATCGGACTGCTCGCGAATCCGGCCTATCTGGCCGGGCACGGTTCCATCGACCCCGATCTCGCACGGGAACTAGCTCGCAACAGTCAGTGGCAGATTCTGCTCACCGAAGCGGTGACGCTGGCCGAGACACTGGGGCTGGCAGTGCAGAACCCGGAAACCGGGGAATGGGAACAACGCTCGACTGATACAACTGCCGAGCCGAACACGACAGAGCCCGAGCCGGCACAGTCGAACTCGGCAGAATCGAATACAGCGGAAACGAACGCAGCGGAATCGAATACGCCAGCAACACAGACGGATACGGGCCCGACCGCGGGCACGCCCGCGGGAACGGGCGCGACAGGTACTGCAGCGACGGGTACTGCAGCGTCGGATACAACCGCGGGAATCGGCACGGTTGGGCCAACGAGAGACGCGAGCAACGTGATTGGCGAATCCAGTGCCAATGCTACTGACGATGCCGGACGTGCAGGCGTTGCCGGCGTTGATCCCGCGGACAGCTCGCAGTCCGGTATCGACGCAGCCACTCGACCCAATACTCCGGGCACAGGCACAGGCACAGGCACAGGCACAGGCACAGAGACCGGGACGGCACAAGCCGCTAGCGTCGCATCACGACCACCACTACAGTCGCCACCGGACCCAGACCCGCACCCCAGGTCAGGTTCGAGCCCACAGCTGTGTTCGGGTACGGGTTCGGTTGCACCACAAGCTCATTCGACCATCACAGACGCCCCACCCACGCCGACCGCCGACCCCAACACCCGGCAACGACGCCGGAACGCCCTGGCCTCCGCTGCAGCCCTGTTCTGTACGCACGCCCCCGTCGGCCGGGGCACACGGCACAGCTATGCCCTCGACCTGCCGTCCGCAATCCTGCGCAAAGAGCAGACGATCTACCCAGCAGGCCGGACACCCTCAGCCCACACACCGGCACACCGCACACCCTCAGGCATTTACCTCGGCCATGCATCCCTCGCCGCAGCCCTGGAAGCCGCCATCGCCGCCGACCCCACCCTCGCAAAACCTGTCCGACGCGACCCACTCACCGACCGAGCCTTGATCTACAGACCCGACGCCCTCACCACCGCCGCCGTCCGGCTACGCGACCGGCACTGCCGGTTCCCCGGCTGCCACCGACCCGCGGCACGCTGCCAACTCGACCACGTGATCCCGTTCGACCACGCCAACCCACTCGGCGGCGGCTGGACGACAGTCGACAACCTCCAATGTCTCTGCGAATACCACCACAGCGTCAAAACCGCCGGCTACTGGAAAGCGGTCATGCTCCCCGGCGGCGCCATCCTGTGGACCTCCACCTCGAAGACCACACGAATCACATTGCCCGCCGACGGAACAGCCGCACCCATCATCGGCAACGACCTCCGCCCACACATACCCACCAAACCCACACGATCCGGCATCATCACCTACCCCGACCCACCCGACAACCCGACACCCGAACCAGAACCGACCAACGAAGAAGACGAGGAGCCGCCATTCTGACCTCAGACGTCGGCCGCCCGTTCCGGTGTTCTCACCAGCGTCAGCTGCGAGGTCTCGCGCAGCGAGAATCCAATGGAGAGGTACAGCTCGATCGCGCGGATGTTCGTCGCGGCGGCATGCAGGAACGGCTCGTCGCCTCGGGCCCTGATGCCGTGACCGACCGCGCGGACCAGCTCGGTGGCCAAGCCCTGTCCACGATGGGCCGGGTCGGTACACACTGCGCTGATCTCGGTCCACCCCGGCGGACGCATGCGCTCCCCTGCCATCGCGATCAGAGCGCCGCCCCGTCGGATACCGAGGTAGGTGCCGAGCTCGATGGTGCGAGCAAGGAACGGGCCTGGCTCGGTGCGACGCACGAGTTCGAGCATCTCGGGCACGTCGTCGGCGGTCAGTTCTACCGCCTCGGCCAACGGCCGGGTCTCGAGTTCGGTCCCGACGAGTTGAACGATCCCGAAGCTGTCGACCACGGACCACCCCTCGGGTACGTCCAGCACCGGCCCCCGCAATCCCACGATGCTTCGCGGCCCGAACAGCACCGCGATGTCGTCCCAGTCCCGTGGCTGCAGGACGTCGGGATGCGCCAGAAAGGGTGAGACCTGGGGATCAACGCGAATCACTCGGCCGCGCGTGATCGCAAACCGCGACAGCGCACCCCCGAGGGAGGTACGAATGGGATTGTCGAGAGGATGAGCAGACACGTCCGTCAGCGTTCCATGTCGGGCTCGCCCAGTTGCTCACGACCCACTCCGTCACCAATACTTATACCGGTATAGTTATTCGTATCGAACCGAAAGGCACACCGTGATCGAAATCCTGCCCCCGAGCAAAATTCCCCTTGCCCGGGAAACCGGTGCACTCGTCGCCGAGATTCTCGAGACCGTCCGCGAACGCGCGACCGTCGGCACCAACCTGCTCGAGATCGACGAATGGTCCAAGGACATCATCCTCGGGGCGGGTGCGACGTCGTGCTACGTCGACTACGCGCCGTCCTTCGGGCGCGGACCGTTCGGCCACTACATCTGCACCTCGGTCAACGACGCTGTACTGCACGGACTTCCGCACGACTACAACCTGGCCGACGGCGATCTGCTGACGCTCGATCTTGCCGTGATCCTCGGCGGCGTGGCGTCGGACTCGGCCATCAGCTTCGTCGTCGGCGAGAACAAGCCGGCGGAGAGCCTTGCGATGATCGATGCCACCGAACGAGCGTTGGCAGCGGGAATTGCCGCGGCACTTCCGGGCAAGAAGATCGGCGACATCTCCCACGCCATCGGGACGGTTCTTCGCGAAGCCGGCTATCCCATCAATGTTCAGTTCGGTGGCCACGGAATCGGGTCGACCATGCACCAGGATCCGCACGTATCCAATACCGGCAGACCCGGTCGCGGCTACGGCCTTCGCCCCGGCCTGATGTTGGCACTCGAGCCCTGGGTCATGGCCGACACCGATGAGCTGGTCACCGACCCCGACGGCTGGACGTTGCGTAGCACCACCGGTTGCCGCACCGCGCACAGCGAACACACGGTCGTCATCACCGACAGCGGTGCAGAAATCATGACCCTACGTTCGTGATTCTGCGTCGGTAGGGGGTCACAGACGCTTCTCGAAGGTGTTGGAGAACGGGAGCAGTTCGTACGGCGGAAACACCGGGATTCGGGTGTAGCCGCTCTTCTCGTACAGCCGCACCGCGTCGGGCTGGCGATCACCCGTCTGCAGAATCAAGCGTCGCAGCCCCTGGTCGCGGGCCGCATTCTCGGATGCCTGCAGCAATGCGGTCGAGACTCCGGACCCGCGGTGATCAGGATGAACGAACATTCGCTTCAGTTCGAGGTCGGGGCCGTTCCACCGCAGAGCGGCATGCCCCACGGCCTGCTCGACGTTCTGCTCATCACACCGATACACGACGAATGTGCGATGCACGTCGCCTTCGTCCACGGCATTGGCCTGCGTCTTCGCCATCAAGGCCGCACGGTCCGCGTATCGGGGACCCACCTCCGATGCCATTGCTGCACGGAGCGATTCGGCGTCGGGATGGTTCCAGTCGACGGCGCGGGTGACGAGGTCTGTTCGGGACTGCGCTACATCGGTCACGCTCGATCGGACCACGCGCTACGGGCCGTCGTCAACCGCTGCAATCACGGTGAGTTTATTACTGGTCCGATCAGCTGTCGTCGTGCACCGTGACAGCGTGAACATGAACTGTCGCTGCCCACGCTGACCATCCCGACCTCCCCCACCGTCGACAGCACTTGTCACAGGAGCCACAGCCATGAGCACCGAAGCGACCGTCGTTCTTCGCATCTCCGATTCCGGGACGTCATCCTTGCAGGGATTGACACGACCGCAATTGCACGCCCTCGCCGAGGCTCTCCGCGTCGCAGCCAAAAGCTATGCACCACATGCCAAGATTCTGACGCGTTTCGACGTCCGGGTGAACGAACTCAACGCTCCCCTCGTCATCGACCTACCCGCGCGCGATGTCGTTCTCGCCGGCAAGAGCGTTCGGTTCAGCCACACCGAATTCGAGATCTTCGCCTATCTCGCCCAGCATCCTCGTGTCGTAGTGAACAGATCCGAGCTCAGTGCCTCGAACGGCGGCCGCAGTGTCGACGTCCATCTCTCCAGGGTACGAACCAAACTCGGGCAGTACGGCCGACTGATCACCACGGTCCGCGGCACCGGCTACCGATTCGATCCGGAGCCCGGGATTCGCGTCATCACCGAGCCGTCGGTGTTGCGCAGCGCCTGAGATCAGCTCACACGACTACTGCGTCAGTGCCGCTGTTCTGCGTCGACGGTTACGCCGTACCACCACGAACACGAGCAATGCGACGAAAACCACCGCGATGATCGCGCCCAGTGCCGTCGCTCCGCGGAAGCCGGGTGCGCTGGTATCGAGGGTGCGTTCGCCGGCATGGGCGGCATTACTGGTACCCAGAACGATCGTCAGAGTCAACAGGTTCGGAATGGCGGTGACGACGGCGAGAATCACCGATCCGATAGCCAACTGCTTTCCTGCCCTACCCTTTCGGACCGACCACGCACTCCAGAAGAACATCAGCGGCGCGAAGGTGCAGACGATTCCGAACAGCAGGCCCCACAGAATTCCCTTGGTGAACGTGCGATCCGCCAGGCTCTCCACGCGCAGGCTCCACCACCGGGGCAGGAACGCCGCCAGAACGAAGTAGGCGACCAACAGAAGTACGACGCCGGCACCGAGCAGGATGCCGCGCCGCTTCCAGTTCGCCGAGCTGGTCGACGGTGCAGGCGTGGTCGGGTCAGCAGTCATACGGCCCATGGTAGAGCGTCGAACACATCGTACGACCTCACCCGAGACCTGATCGTTAGATGGGAATGTGCCCAGCCCGCTACGACGCCCGGGCACGGTCGGAAACAGCGTCACCGTCGAGGCCCAGGTGTCCCCGCAACGTCGTCGAGGTGTATTCGGTACGGAACACCCCTCGCTCCTGCAATGCCGGGACCAATTTGTCGACCAGATCGCCGATGGCGTCACGCAAGTGGTACGGGTTGATGTTGAAGCCGTCGACCACACGGTGACGCACTAGGTCGGCCCAGTGGTCTGCCACTGCCGCAGGGGTTCCCGAGTGGAAGCGCGAGGCCGGCGACACTTCGAGCACCAACTCTCGGATGGACAGCCCTTTCTCTTCCGAGAGGGCTCGCCATTGCGCGATCTGAGTCAATTTTCCGGTTCGAGCATCGATGGACAGCGTGCCGCGTGACGGATCCAGCTCGGCGTCCACCGGATCGATGTCGGGTAGCGGGCCCTCCGGGTCGTAAGCCGACAGGTCCTTGCCCCAGTAGTGCTCGAGAAAGGCGATGGCTCGAACACCGTTGTGCGCGTTGGATCGAAGCCACTGCACCTTCTCTTCGGCCTCGGCTTCGGTATCACCGAGTACGACGGTCACCCCGGGCAAGATCTTCACTGCATCGGCGGGTCGGCCATATGCGACCGTCCGGGCTCGCAGATCTTTGGCGTAGGCCACCGCTGCGTCGTAGGCATTGTTGGCCGAGAAAACGACGTCGGCGTGCCGGGCTGCGAGGTCCCGTCCTCCCGGCGAATCGCCGGCCTGGAACAGCACCGGCCTACCCTGCGCGCTGGCCCGAACGTTGGGTGCCGCAACCGCTTCGAGCAGATCGGTGTGGAACTCCACAGGAGAACCTGCCCAGTACTGCTTCGCCAGTTCGACCACCTGGGTGGCGCGCCCGTAACGGCGTTCGTGCTCCAACCACCCTCCGCGCCTGAAGTTTTCACCCGTCCAAGCGTTGTCGGTGGTGACGATGTTCCATCCGGCGCGCCCGTCCGACAGCGCGTCCAGGCTGGCCAGCCGACGAGCCAACTCCACCGGGATGCTGTATGTGGTGTTCTGGGTCGCGACAAGTCCGATGCGCTCGGTCACCGACGCCAGAGCCGCCAGTTGTGTGATGGCGTCGGGCCTGCCGGCGATGTCGGTGGACAGAATGTCGCCACGGTTCTCTCGGATACGTTGACCGTCCCCGAGAAAGAACGCGTCGAACAAACCGCGTTCGAGTGTGCCGGCGACCTCGACGAACGTGTCGGTGGCCACTTGATCGGGGGCGTTCGGATCCTCCCAGACCGTCTGCGCGCCTATCCCTGGATAGAACACGCCCAGATGAATCTGCGCGTTCGGGTCGAACGGTGCGCCGGTGTCCGGGTGATGGTCGATGATGCCCATGACAGCTCTGCTCTACTCGTGCGCAGCCGCGGCGTAGCGGCTGACCGGACGCGGCAACCCCAGGTTCTCCCGCAGCGACAGTCCCGGCGTCGGTCGACGAATGAGATGTGCCGGTACCGCAAGCTCTTTCAACGCCGCGCCACCGAGGTGCAGCCGGACTCCGTCTACGACACCGGCGAGGGCCTCGGCCTTCGACAGGTGGTCGATATCGGCGAACACCAGCGCGGCCCCGTCGCGGCGAGCAGCGTCGGCCTGCTCGCCGATCCCGTCCCCGCGTACGAGTGCGACATCGAGCAGATCGGTGACCCCCAGATCGGCGTCGCCGATGACGACGACCTGCCCCTGCGGCGGGCGAGGAGTGATCAGTGGCCCTACGACGTCGAAGAATTCGCCCTCGAAGCGCACGTGATGTACTCGCGCGGGATCGAGATACCGGCCGGACTCCGCGTCTCGAACGACGGCGTCGTCTTCCCACGAATCCCACAGCCGCCGAGCCACGTCGATGACGTCACGCACTTCGGCGGTGGTCTCGGAGCGGACCTCGCATCCGACAGCCGCGTGAGTGACTGCGCTGTTGTCGGCACCGACCACCCAGGCCCCGCGGCCGTGCGAGGCGTGGTCCACACTCGCGAGTTGTGTTGCGAGAAAGAATGGTTCGGTCGTCAGCGTCTGCACCGTGGGAGCCAGGCCGAGGGTGGACGTGGTCGAGGCGACGAATGCCGCTCGAGTGCCGGCGTCGAGTCGCTCGCGTGACGAGATCAGGGAATCACCGAAGGTGACGAGGGTGAAGCCGGCGCGTTCGGCGGCGGCCGCGTTCTCCTTCAGGAGCGCGGGTGTCTCGTAGAACCCGTCGAGTTCGACGGCGAAGTACAACGTCTCGGTCATCCTCGGTTCAGCCCTTCGCGCTCATCGTGTTCCTGCTTCCTGGACCGACGATCTTCACCGGACGGCTCAACCACGAGTTCCGAAGTCCAGCGCCGCGGCGGTGCAGGCAGGGTGAGCTCCGAGTCGATCGATCAACGCCGCCGCCAGTGCTTTCAGCCAGGTCATACGTGGACCCTAGGTTCATCCGCTGTAGAGCACACCCGTTGCGATCACGCTGATTCGAACGACGTAGACGCCGGTACGTAGACGCGCAGCGTCAGCACGAGGTCACCACTTCGCTGGCCCGGACCCCATGCCTGTGCTGCCACCGATCAGGTCGTGCGACCTACGTCGACCTCCACGACGACCCGGTTTCGCGCTCGAAGACCGGACGCACATCCACGGTGTCGTAGACGATGGACAGTGCAGAGATGCGTCCGTTCTCGTCGAGTTCGGCGACGTCGACCACGTCGAACGGGGCCGCCACACCCGAGGGCAGTCTCCAGTCGAAATGGAACCAGAACGTGACGAGTCGAGCGCCCTCGGACGTACGACCTTCGGCGACGCCCTTCGATGTCAGCGTCGCACCCGAGGTGTCCGCGAAAAGCGCGCGGTAGAAGTCGGATGCGGGTGTCGGTCCGTACAGCGGCGAGTGCACAACCGCACCGGGTGCGAACAGAGTCAGGACCGCATCGACATCGGCCCGTTGGAGTGCATCGAGGTACTGCTCGACCAAGTGGTCCGCGGACGAGTTCATGAAGTAAGAGTAGTCGACCGGCCGAGCGCAAGACATTCGCTCATCGTGATTTTTTGCGCCTGCAGCAACGACTTTCGGCGTGTGCATACTTGTCGTAGCGGGAGAGTGTCAGATGGAGGGCCGCCGGTGAAATCGTTCACTATCGCCATTGTGGGAGCGGGTCCACGAGGCACCGGTGTACTCGAACGACTGTTGGCGCGCCGGTCCGATGCGGAGCTGCACATCCACGTCGTCGATCCGTTCCCTCCGGGGGCCGGTCGCATCTGGCGTAGCAGTCAACCACCGTTGCTGTGGATGAATTCGGTGGCCGCCGACGTCACCATGTTCACCGACGACACCACCGTCGTCGACGGCCCGATCCGCCCCGGTCCGACGCTGGCGCAGTGGGTTCTGGAACATGCCGACACTCTGCGCCAGGACCCCGAACTACACGACGAACTGAGCGATTTCGGTCCGCATTCCTTCGCGTCGCGGACCCTGCAGAGTCGCTACCTCAGCTGGGTGTTCGAGCACGCCGTTGCCGACACCGACACGCACGTTCACGTTCATCGAGCACGGGTGACGGATCTGAGCGCCGACCAGGTACTGCTACTCGACGACGGGTCGACCATCCACGCCGATGTCGTGCTCTTGGCCCAGGGACATCCGGATGCGCTTGCATCGCACCGTGAATCACAGCTCGATGAGTTCTCCCGAACCAATGGGCTGACGTACATCGGTCCCGGATACACCGCAGATCTCGATCCCAGCCGAGTGCCCGCGGGAGAACCGGTGCTGATTGCCGGGCTCGGACTGGCATTCATCGACTGGATGGTGTTGCTCGCGGAAACTCGCGGTGGATCGTTCGCCCGCAGCGCGGACGGCGTGCTCGAGTACACCGCCTCCGGCCGCGAACCGATTCTCTATGCGGGCTCGCGGCGCGGAGTTCCGTACCACGCGAAGATCTCCTATGACATCGCCGCGGCGCGCCCGCCACTGCCGAAGTTCTTCACCGCCGACGCCTTCCCCGGCCACGGCCCTCTGCACTTCCGCGACGAGATCTGGCCGCTCGCATCCAAAGAACTGGCCTGGGCTCACTACTACGAGCTGTTCACGGCCCACCCCGAGCGAACAGTCGGCTCCTGGCCGGAGTTCGAGATCGGATTGAGCGAGATCACTTGGGGATCGCAGGAACTCACCGCCTTCGTGGAGGAATTCGTTCCGAAGGACGAGGACCGCATTGATCTGACACGGCTCGACAAGCCCTTTGCCGGGCGGCGTTTCGAGGACCTAGACGAGGTACGTACCGAGCTGCAGACCTACATCGAGACCGACCTTCGTCGTCGAGCAGATCCCTACTACAGCTCGGATGCCGCCGTCTTCTCGGCACTGCTCTCGGTGTACATGACCATCGGAGAGTTGTTGAGACACGGGCGCATTCCGGCGCAGTCGGTCGCAGGCGATGTGGAAGGGTGGCTGCACTCGTTCTCCAGTTTCGTCGCGAGCGGTCCGCCACCGGAACGGCTCGAACAACTCCTGGCCCTCAGCCGAGCGAACATCGTTCACTTCCTCGGCCCCGATGTCACCTTCTCCACGGAGAACGGGTCGTTCGTCGCCCGTAGCTCTGCACACGATGTGGTGGTGCACGCCGACACTCTGATCGACGCGCGCTTACCCGTCGCATCGATCGCCGCCGCCGGAGACGAATTGCTTCGCACCCTGCATGCGCGCGGCGACATCACCGACATCCGCGCCACCGAGCACAGCGCGGCGAAAGTAGCAGTCGACGGGCGCTCTCGATTGATCACCGCGTCGGGAGAGGCGGCCGAGAACCGCTACGCGGTGGGTCCGTGGGTCGCCGGACACACGTGGTCGAGTGCCTTTCCCCGGCCGAGGACCAACGCCGGGTTCTTCCGACACAACGACCAGATCGCGGCAGAACTATTGCGGCACGGCCGCTGAACCGTCGGTCGGCCGAACAACGGACCGGATCACGGCGCGATGCGCAGTCCGGCGATCAGCACCCGCGCCATCTTGCGCGGGTCGTAGCGGCTGTCCGTGGCACCGATGCACAGGTTGCCGACCGCCCGCATCAACTCCAATGCGGTCTGCCCCGGGGCGATCTCCCCCGAGTCCACAGCGGCGTCGAGCAATGACTCGCACACCGGAACCAGCCGGTTCAGGAAGTAGCTGTGCAAGGTCTCGAATCCGGCGCTGTCCGACTGCATGGCCTCGGCCAGACCGTGTTTGGTGACCAGGAAGTCGACGAACCGATCGATCCAGAGCACCAACGCCGCGTGCGGTGATTCGCGGCCGGCGAGAAGCTCCTGACCGGCGACGGCGCAGGCCTCCACCTGATGTCGGAAGACGGCGACGACGAGGTCGCCCCGAGTCGGGAAGTGCCGGTAGATGGTTCCCACGCCGACGCCGGCCCGCCTGGCGATATCGCGCACCGGCACTTCTACTCCCGACTCGACGAACGCAGCCGCCGCCGCGTCGAGCAGGGTCGCTTCGTTGCGCCTCGCATCCGCCCGCTTTCTGGGCTGCTCGGCTTCGGCCTCGGTCACTGTTCCTCCAGCCATCGACAAACGGAACAACGTTCCGTATGTTTGTTTACGGAACGTTGTTCCGGTTACTCGCAGAGTAACCCCTCCAGAGGCCACAAGGAGATCCCATGCAGTACCGCACACTGGGACGCACCGGCGTCCAGGTCAGCACTCTCTCGCTCGGCGCGATGAACTTCGGTGCCATCGGACGCACCACGCAAGACGAGGCAACCGCGATCGTCGACGCTGCACTCGAGGGCGGTATCAACCTCATCGACACCGCGGACATGTACAGCCAGGGACAATCCGAGGACATGGTCGGCAAGGCGATCGAAGGTCGGCGCGAGAACATCGTGCTGGCCACCAAAGTGTTCAACCCCATGGGCGACGAACGCAATCATCAGGGCAGCTCCCGCCGCTGGATCGTCACCGAACTGGAGAACAGTCTGCGCCGACTCGGTACCGATCACGTCGACCTCTACCAGATACACCGCTGGGACCCCACCACGAGCGACGAGGAAACCCTCTCGGCGCTGACAGATCTGCAGCGTGCCGGGAAGATTCGATACTTCGGCTCCTCCACCTATCCGGCCTACCGAATCGTGCAGGCGCAGTGGACCGCACGGGAGCACCGTCTCGGGCGGTTCGTCACCGAGCAGCCGCCGTACTCGATCCTGCAGCGCGGCATCGAGTCCCACGTCCTCCCGGTCGCGCAGGAGTACGGAATGGGGGTTCTGGCGTGGAGTCCCCTGGCGGGCGGCTTCCTCTCCGGAGCCATCCGGGCCGGGCGAGAGGCCACCACCAACCGCGCGGCGATGATGCCCGAGCGATTCGGCACGGGCACTCCCACGGGACGGGCCAAACTCGACGCCGTCGAGAAACTGGTCGGTGTTGCCGACGAAGCCGGACTGACACTGATCCAACTCGCACTCGGTTTCGTGACGGCTCATCCGGGAGTCACCAGCGCGATCGTCGGGCCGCGTACCGTCGAGCACCTACACTCGCAGCTCGCTGCCGCCGACACCGTCCTACCGGCCGACGTCCTCGACAGGATCGACGAGATCGTAGCTCCGGGAGTCGATCTCGCGCCCGACGACAAGTTCGACACCCCGCCGGCACTGCTCGACGCCTCCATGCGGAGACGCTGACATGGTCAGCTACGGGATCATGACCCCTCCCCAGAACGTCTCCTACGCCGACCTGCTCCGGGTGTGGCGCGAGGCAGACGGCATTCCGGAAATCGAGCACGCCTGGCTGTTCGATCACCTCATGCCCATCGGTGGTGACCTCGACGGCCCGATCTTCGAAGGCTGGACCATGCTGTCCGCATTGGCCGCTCGCACCGAGCGGTTGCGATTGGGAATCATGGTCACCAGCAATCGCATCCGTCCACCCGCGATTCTCGCGAAGATCGCCGTCACGGTCGACACGGTCTCGGACGGGCGGCTGGACTTCGGCATCGGTGCCGGATCACGGCCGAGCGTGCCGATGGCGCGACGGGAGTACGACGGGAGCGGGCTGCCCTACAGCGACGCTGCGAACGCTGTTGCGCGACTGGGTGAATCGCTCACGGTGATTCGTAGGCTCTGGACCGAGAGCGAACCCTTCGACTTTCACGGCAGCCACGTCGACCTCGTCGGGGCGTTCCAGAATCCGAAACCGATTCAGCGACCGGGCCCGCCGATCGTGATCGGCGGCCGGGCGGCAGGAGTGCTGCGCCTCGTCGCCGAACACGCCGACGTATGGAACATTCCCGGTGGGGACCTGGCCGACGCACTGGACAGAGGCAGACTACTCGACCGATACTGCGCCGAGATCGGGCGCGATCCAGGGGCGATCACCCGATCGATCGCTCTCGGGGTGTCGTTCGAAGAACCCGAGAGAACGAGAAACGACATCGGCGACGCGGTGGCCGCCGGATTCGATCATGTCGTTCTCATCCTCCCCGGCCCCTATCCCGACGGCATCGCGCAGAGAGTGACCGAGGAGTTCATCGGTCCGAGTACGAGCTCGTGAAGCGTTCTGCGCCCCGGGTTCTCGTCAAGGAATCAGGACGAACTTGCCGCGCGGGTGCGTCGACTGCAGCTCGGCGTGTGCTCTCGCCGCATCGGCGAGGGGAAACGTCTTGGCAACCGTGACCTCGAATACGCCTACACCCGCCTGCTCCAGCAGCACCGGGGATGCGAGGCGTCGACGCTCCATACTCACCGGCCCACCGACGGTGAGGAACCCGTCTGCCGAAGCTCGCCCGAAGGCGGCCGTGCTGACCAATCTCGCTCTGTCCGGTAGTAATTCGAGAGAGACGTCGACGGCCTCGTCGGTGCCCACCGTGTCGATTGCCGCATCCACCCCATTCGGTGCGGCTGCTCGTACCCGGTCGATCAGTCCGTCGCCGTATTCGACGGGCTCGACACCGTAGGACCGGAGCGCGCCGTGGTTCTGTTGGCGCGCAGTCCCGATGACAGTGGCCCCGCGCTCCAGAGCGAGCTGAGCCACCACGGACCCGACGCCGCCCGCCGCCCCGTGCACGAGAACGGTGTCTCCGCTCTCGACACCGACGGATACCAGTGCGTCGTAGGCAGTTCCAGCCACGGCGAGTACACCCGCAGCAACGTTCCAGTCCAGGGCTTCCGGCTTCGGAAACACGAACCGCGCGGGAACCAGAACCCGCTCGGCGTAGGTACCGTTCTGGCCGGAGACAACCACCGCGTCGCCGACGGCGACAGGACCGACCGGGCCCTCGACGGTTCCTCCGACCGCCACCACGATGCCCGACGCCTCGCTGCCCAACGCAATCGGAAGCTTCGACCCGTCGGTACCGAAGGCGCCGCTGTAGCTCTTGTAGTCGAAGGGGTTGACGCCGATCGCCTTGACCTCGACCAGAACCTGGCCCTCGGGCGGTTCAGGCAGCTCTCGTTCGACGATCTCGATGACGTCCGGTCCACCGTAGGACGCTGCAACTGCAACTCGTGTCATGCGCGGTACAACGGTCACCACGACGCAAATGTTCCGCTCATATCCGCAGGCGCGGCAGTCCCCATTCCCTACCGAGCAATTCGTACGAGCGCAGCCGGTCCGCATGGTCGTATGTGACCGAGGTGAGCACAAGTTCGTCCGCATCGGTCGCTGCCTGCAGGGCGTCGAGCTTCATCGCCACCGTCGCCGCAGACCCGACGATCTGGGTGTCCACCCGATCCGCGACGCGCTGGTACTCCTCGTCGGTCAGAGGTGCCACGTTCTTCGGATCCGGGTACTCGATCGCACCTCGACCGCTGCGAATGCTGTGCACCCATTGCGGAAAAGACTCTGCCAGCTCTCGGGCCTGCGAATCTAATTCTGCAACAACCACATCGGCCGACACCGCCACGTACGGCGAGGACAACCGGGCCGACGGCACGAAAGCACGGCGATACTCGTCGATCGCCTCGAGAGTCGTCCCCGGGCTGAAGTGATAACTCGCCGCGAACGGCAGACCGCGGGCACCGGCCTCACGGGCAGTCGGCCCAGCGCTGCTGCCGAACAGCCACAGCGCCACGTCGGCCCCGACCCCCGGGCGTGCCGTCAACGGCACCCCGTCGCGCTCGTAGCTACCGGCAAGCAGCGCAACAAGGTCGTCGAGTTGATCGACGAATTCCGGGACCTCAGCGTGTGGCTGCTGCAGCGCAGCCAGAGACGCAGCCAGCAGCGGGGTCGTTCGCGGGGTCGCCGCAGCGGGCACCACTGGGAACAGTCCACCGGGTTCCGATGACACCGCGTGCTCGGGCGCAGCCTGCTGTGCACCGGTCAGGGCTGCTGCTCTGCGCTGCCCGGATCGACCCACACCAAGATCGATACGACCCGGATACAGCGCGTCCACCGTTCCGAAGGACTCCACAACGGCAGCAGCTGTCGTGAAACCGAGCTGGACCGCAGCCGATCCGACACGAATGCGGTTGGTGGCAGCCGCAATCAAACCCACCAGTACGGCAGGCGCAGAACTGGCCGCGGCGACGAAGTGATGCTCGGCAACCCAGTAGCGCTCGTAGCCCCACTCTTCGGCCTGTCGTGCCAGATCGAGCGAATTCCGGAGCGCCTGAGCAGTGCTCGATCCAGCGCTGATCGGTGCCAGGTCGAGAACGGACAGCGGCACGCGCGTCATCCGGGCGTCTTCTCCCCTGCTTCGACAGCCACCGTCAGCCGGTTCTCCGCCGGCGCGACCGGGCACGTCGCGTAGTCGGTGAGCGCGCACGGCAGGTTCGCTGCTCGGTTGAAATCGAGTGTCACGGAGCCATCCTGGGGTTCCGCCACAGCGAGGATCCGCGCTGCCGGGTACGTGGTGACCCCGCTCGTGGCATCTGTGAACAGAACCTTCAGACCAGTGTCGTTGCCGCCGAACGCAACCAACTGCTGGGCTGTACCGGCCAGCTCGAAATCGAGGGTGCCCACCGCAGTGTGGTGGTGTTCGAGACCCTCGACCACGGCACCTGTCGTCACGGTGACCGGGGCGTCGTAGGGCGTGAACGTGGCGCGGGCCACGAACTCCTCACTGGGCTCGAAGGCCGGTATTCCGTTGTAGGACTGCAGGGTCGAGGCTTTAGGATCGTGGACCCGTAGCGCCACCGCGCCGGTGCGGCGGATGACCTCGATACGGCGTTCACCGTCGTCGACGAGGATCCCGGGCGCACCCTCCACCGGATTCAGAGTCGTCACCCCGTCCACTCCCTCGACGGTCACCGAGTCCGCATCGGCCCGCCATCGGCCGGGCAGATCGGCAACGATCTCGAAATCGTCAGTGAGCCAATACAATCCGGTCAGCGACAACCATCCCAATGGATCGCCGTAGGACGCTTCCCGGTCCGCGTGCCACTGCTTCCAGTCCTGCTCGAATTCACTCACGATGCTCGCACTCCTTCACGCTGTTGGTACGGGTGACGCAGACCGAGGTGATCACGCAGCGTGTTCCCGGTGTACTCGGTACGGAAACTACCGCGATCCTGCAGCTGTGGGACGACTTTGTCGACGAACTCGTCGAGTCCGGCCGGCGTGATGTGCGGGACGAGGATGAACCCGTCGCACGCATCGTTCTGGACGTAGCTGTCGATGTCCTCTGCTACCTGTGCCGGCGTTCCGACGAACTGCTGCCGGGTCGTCACCGCGATGATGAGCTCCCGGATGCTCAGGTTCTCGGCCTCGGCACGCTCACGGTACTGCTGCGCAAGGGTTCTCGGGTCACCGTGGCGAGCGCGACCACGGGTGATGCTCACGTCACCGCTCGGCTCGACGTCGGGCAACGGTCCGTCCGGGTCGTACTCGGACAGGTCTCGTCCCCACACCTGCTCCAGAAACGAGATGGCCGTCTTGCCGCTGACCTGTTGGTGCCGTATGTGGTCGGCCTTCTCGGCTGCATCCTGAGCCGAGTCCCCGAGGACGAACGTGGCGGCGGGTAGCACCTTCAGGTCGGCGTGCTCGCGGCCGTATTTGGCCAACCTTCCCTTGACGTCGGTGTAGAACTTCTGCCCGTCCTCCAGCGTCCCGTGGATGGTGAAGATCGCATCCGCCTTGGCCGCACCGAACTCACGACCTTCGTCGGAATCGCCGGCCTGCAACAACACCGGGTGTCCCTGCGGACTGCGCGGCAACGTGAAGCGGCCCGTCACATCGAATTGCGGACCCGAATGCGAGACCGTGCGGATCTCGGATTCTCGGCCGAAGACACCTCGATCCCGATCGACGACGAACGCATCGGACTGCCACGAATCCCAGAACTCTCGGGCGACGTCGATGATCTCGTTCGCTCGCACGTAGCGGTCGGCCCGGTCGAGGTAGCCACCGCGTCGAAAGTTCTCTCCGGTGAACGCGTCGGACGAGGTCACCATGTTCCACGCCGCGCGCCCGTCGGACAGGTGGTCCAGCGAAGAGAACTGCTTGGCGAGCTCGAAGGGCTCGTTGAACGTGGTGTTGATCGTCCCGGCGAGTCCGAGCTTCGTCGTCACCGATGCCAACGCGTTCAACACCGTGAGCGTGTCCGGGCGGCCGACGACGTCGAGATCGTGAATCTTGTTGCGATGCTCGCGTAATCGCAGACCTTCGGCGAGGAAGAAGAAGTCGAACAGCCCACGCTCTGCGGACTCGGCCAGGTGGACGAACGAATCGAATTCGATCTGGCTCTTCGACGCCGGGTCGGTCCAGACGGTGGTGTTGTTGACGCCAGGGAAATGCGCGCCGAGGTGGATCTGCTTCTTGGTCCGCTTCGAGATCGTCACCGACTGTTCCTTTCGGGTGCTGCAAAACGATTTGTCGGACGAGCCAGGCCGAGGCGCTCGCGCACCGTCGCTCCCGTTCTACTGTCCGTGGCCGGGAGTGTCTTCACTCCCGACGGAAGCGCGAGCGGCACGAGGGTGACCCCGTCCAGTCCCGCGGATTCGGCCGCTCCGAGTAGCAAGTTCAGCCCGGCGACGTCGCCCACATACTGCAGCGATTGCGGCGAACGTACCCGACCCGCCCAGTTGTCGAGCTGCGCCAGTTCTTCGGCCGCGGTCTCCGACACCAAGGTCTCGACGTCGAGTAGCACGAACACGTCCACCGGGTCGCGCCCCTCGGCCACGACGGCCCGTCGAACACGCGCCGCAAGCGCAGCTGCGTCCTCGATCGAGTCCGCAGCAATACGCACGATGTCCGCTCTGGCCGCCGCCACCGCGGTGGACTCGGCGGCGTGGGCGCGCACTGCTACCAGCGGCTGTCCTTGAGGCGACCTCGGCGTGATGGACGGCCCTTTGACCGAGAAGTTCTCACCCTGAAAGTCGATGAAGTGCAACTTGTCTCGGTCGACGAACCGACCCGTCGCAGCGTCTCGAATCTCGGCGTCGTCCTCCCAGCTGTCCCACAGCCGAGTGACGACCTCGATGGCCTCGTCGGCCTCCTGCCACAGGCTCTCTTCGTCCTGCTCGCCCTTACGCCCGAACAGTGCTGCCTGCTCCGCGCTGCCGGACACCTCGACCTGCCAACCTGCGCGACCGTGCGAGGCGAAGTCCAGACTGGCGATCTGCTTGGAGATGTGGAACGGCTCGGTGTGGGTGACGGTGACCGTCGGGATCAAACCGATGCGTTCGGTGAGCGCAGCAGCCCGGGCTGCCACGGCAACCGCCTCGAGGGTCCGGGAAGCGAAAGAGTCTGCGAGAAAGACCAGATCGATCCCGGCCCGGTCGGCCGCTCGGAGCTGTTCGATCCAGAATGTCGCGGTGAACACTTCCTCGGCGCGAGAATCCTGTCGCCGCCACGCCTGTGGATGTGCGCCGGTTCCCCTCGGTTCGATTGCGGTGACGAAAAGCTTGTCAGACACCGGTACCCACTCTCTGTGTCGCTGTTCCGGGGATGGCCGCGAGCAACTCGCGGGTGTACTCCTGCTGGGGGTTGTCGAATATCGACGCGGTGCTGCCGTATTCGACGATCACACCCGACTGCATCACAGCCACGGTGTCGCTGATCTGGCGCACCACGGCCAGGTCGTGCGAAATGAACAGATAGCTCAGACCGAACTCGGATTGCAGGTCGCCGAGCAGCGAGAGAATTTGCGCTTGCACCGAGACGTCCAAGGCCGATACGGGCTCGTCGAGCACCACCACCTCCGGTGCCAACGCCAGTGCCCGAGCGATTGCGACGCGTTGACGCTGACCGCCGGACAACTCGGCCGGGCGTCGCGCCAGGTGTTCACTGCTCAGGGCCACTTGGTCGAGCAGTTCCGCGGCCCGCGCCGAGCGGTCTCGGGACGTCCCGATCTTGAACGCGTCCAGCGGTTCTCGCACGATCTCGCCGACGCGCAACTTCGGGTTCAGTGATGCGTACGGGTTCTGATACACGATCTGGACTCGACGCCGCAGCTCCCGCCTCGCCGTGCCACGAAGGCCGGTCACGTCGATTCCGTCGAACGTGACCGTGCCCGAGGAGGGTGTTTCCAGGCCGATCGCGATACGCGCCAGGGTGGACTTCCCCGAACCGGATTCGCCGACGACAGAGACGGTTCGACCCCGCTCGACCGTGATCGTGGCGTCTCGCACCGCATCCAGGTGAACGCCTCGTCCGATGGCGAAACGCTTCGACACCGACGAGACGGACAGAATCGGATCACCCGCCACGGTCCTGGCCGGACGGAGCGTCGAGTTCAGAGACGGCGCGGCCGCGAGCAGCTTCTGTGTGTAGGGATGGGTGGGGTTCGCCAGCACATCTGCAGTCGGACCGGTTTCGACGATCTCACCACCACTCATGACGACCAGTCGGTCGGCGCGATCGGCCGCAACGCCCAGATCGTGCGTGATCAGCAGAACCGCGGCGCCTGTCTCGGCAATCCGGGCATCCAGATGGTCGAGGATGCGTCGTTGCACGGTGACGTCCAGGGCACTGGTCGGCTCGTCCGCGATCACCAGTTCGGGGCGGCAGGCGAGAGCGATACCGATCAGTACCCGCTGCCGCTGCCCACCGGACAGGTCCTGCGGGTACTGACGTGCCCGCACCTCGGGGTTGTCGAGGCCCGCCTCGGTGAGAATGCGTATTGCCTCGAGCTTCGCGGTACGCCGGTCTGCCAGCCCGTGCACACGGAGCACCTCGGCCACCTGATCTCCGACGCGTACGACGGGGTTCAGTGAGGTGGTCGGATCCTGCGGCACGAGCCCGATATGCCGACCGCGCAACCGATTCAGTGTCTTGTCCGACGCGGTGTCCAGGCGCCGGCCGTCGAAGGTCACCGAGCCACTTCGGATCCGACCGTTGCCGGCCAGCAAGCCGATGACCGCGTGTGCCATGGTGGATTTTCCCGAACCGGATTCGCCTACGACGGCCAGTACCTCGCCGCGTTCGACGGTGAACGAAATTCCGCGCACGGCCGTCGTCGTGCCGTAGCCGACCGAGAGGTTGTCGACTTCGAGTATGGGGGTCATTCCGATCGCCTTTCGAGTGCGTGCCCGAGACGGTGCGCGGACAGGACGACTGCCACGATCACCAGGCCCGGCAAGGTGGTCATCCACCAGGCGGTGGCGAGGAAGTTCCGACCCTCGGAGATCAGCGATCCCCACTCCGGTGTAGGCGGAACAGCGCCGAATCCCAGGAAGCTCAACGCCGAAACCGCGAGCACCGCCATACCGAATTCGACTGCTGCGAGGGCAATCACGGGACCGTACGAGTTGCGGAGGATGTGTCGGCGGAAGACGTCGAACCATCGCACACCCGAGGCGTACGCCGCCTCGACATACAGCGACCGACGCACACGCAACACCTCCGACCGCATGACCCTGGCGAAGTTGGCGATGAGGGTGACCCCCACGGCGATAGCGACGTTGACGGTTCCGAAACCGAGCGCTGTGACCAGGGCCAGCGAGAGCAGCAGTGTCGGAATCGACAGCAGCACATCGACGATGCGCATCAGCACGGCGTCGACGAAGCCCCCGACTGCCCCGGAGATCAGGCCGATGAGCGATCCGACGACCAGTGCGATGCCGACCGCGAGCAGTGTCGCAGTCAACGACAGACCGGACCCGTGGACCACGCGGGTGAAGACGTCACGGCCGATGTTGTCGGTGCCGAACCAATGTGCCGTACTGGGGGCCTGGAGCTTGTCGGCAGGCACGCCTACCAACGGGTCTCCGCTCGCGAACACGGATGGGAAGAGTGCGAATCCCAGCGCGAGCAGCAGCACGAGCGCGGACAAGGCAAGCCACACGTGCTTCAGGACGTCCTGCACCACCCGGCGACGCCGAGCTGTCGACGGCAGCGGCTCTGCCTTGGGAGACGCCTCCGCCTGAATCTGGAGATCACGTATCAAGATGTCAGACATGGGCTTTCTCCGGTTCCGCGACTGCGCGCGCAGGCTTGTACTCGCGCACGATGCGCGGGTCTATCAGCGGATACAGCAGGTCCACGGCCAGGTTCACCAGAACGAACACCAGCGAGGTCAGAACCACGATGCCCTGCACCACCGGAATGTCCTGGGCCAACACCGAAGTCTGGGTCAGCCGCCCTACTCCGGCCCGCGAGAACACCGTCTCGACGACGACCGATCCGGCGAGCAGCGTCCCCACCAACACACCCGCGATCGTGAAAGCCGGGATGGACGACAGCCGCGCTATATGCCGCGTCTGCACCCGTAGCCGCGAGACGCCCTTGGCGCGAGCGACATCGACGAACGGCTGTTTCCAGGTAGTCGCCATGCTGGTGGCCAACACCTGAGCGATGACCGCACCGGTCGGCAGTGCCAATGTGACCGCAGGCAGCACCATCGCAGCCGCTCCGGCGTCGCCGAAGGCCGGGAACCACCTCAATTGGAACGAGAACAGTTGCAGCAACAGCAGTCCCACCCAGAAGGTCGGTACAGCCACCCCGAGCGGCGGGAGTGCGAACAACAGATTCTTCAGCCACGGCGTTCGGGTGTACGTCGCGGCGTACGCCAGTGCCGACCCGAACACGACCGCCAATACCAGTGCGGTGCCTGCGAGGCCGAGCGTGCTCGGCACGGCATCGAGGATGGCCGTCGTCACCGGTTGTCCGGTGGCGATGGACAATCCGAAGTCGCCCTGCACAGCCCCGGTCAGCGAATGCCAGTACTGAACCCACACCGGCTGGTCCAAACCGTAGCGGGCCTGCAATTCTGCGACGGCCGCTGCGTCGACCGGTGTGCCCGAGCCGGCCGAGTCGACAGCAAGACTCACCGGGTCCGACGGCAGCAGGAACAGCACGCCGAACGAGATGGTGAACGCGGCCCACAGCACTGCCACTGCCTGCAGTACGCGCTGTCCGAGGTACCGGATCATGCGCTCAGCCAGGTATCGAAGAACTGCAGTCGAGCGGAGGCCTCGAACTTCAGGTCCTGCACTTTCGACGCCGCGCCGACGGCCTGCGACAGTTCGATCGTGGGGATCCACAGTCCGTTGTCGAGCACCTGCTGTTGCGCGGTGGCGAGGATGTCGTTGCGCGCCGTTGCATCGGTGGTCGAGAGCTGATCGGTCAGCGATGCATCCAGCTCGGGAATCGGGCTGCGCGCGTTCAGGTTACGTCCTTCGACGGCGAACGTGGTGCGCAGAATATCGCCGTCGGCGCGGGTGCTGTTGTAGTACGTGGAGTCGTAGTCCTTGGTGCCTTGACGTGCTGTCGCCTCGGACGTCGAGACCAACTCGAGCTGCAGGTCGACGCCCACCGCACGTAGCTGCTGCTGCGTCAACTCCAGGATCGCCTGGTTGCCAGCGAACACTGCGGAGTACATGACCTCGAAACTCAGCCTCTGTCCGTCCTTTTCACGGATTCCGTCCGATCCGGGAACCCACCCTGCCGCGTCGAGCAACGCCTTGGCATTGTCCGGGTCGTAGGTCACTCCGGCGAGTTCGGTGTAACCCGGTGTCGCACTGGCCAACGCGCTGGTGGCCGGCTCGAAATCGGGTCCCAGTACGGTGTCGACGAGTTCCTGCCGGTTGATGGCAGGCACCAGTGCGGCGCGCACGACGGGATCCTGCAACGCACCGCGCGTGACGTTGGGCTGAATGCCGAACGGGACTCCCGGGTTCGAGGTGGTCAGAATTCGGCCGCCGGTCGCTTCGATCTGCGGAGCGTCCTGCGGCAACGCATCGCTGACGGCGTCCAGTTGATCGGAGGACAAGCTTCCCGTGCGGACGCCCGACTCGGGCACGATGGTGAAATCGATGCGATCGAGATAGGCCTCGCCGGTGTGACCGAATACCGCTGAACCCCAGTTGTATCCGGTCCGCTTGGCCAACGAGACCGACCGATCCTGTTGGTAGTCGGCATAGGTGAAGGGCCCGGACCCGATGTTGGTTCCCAAGCACCGCGATTCCGCCGATCGGCCCGAGGTAGCGAGTGCCTGTATTCCGAGCTGTGGTGTCGAACTCGCCTGCAGGAACTGCGCATTCGGTGCTGCGAAGTCGATGCGCACCGTCGAGGGGTCGACCACCGTCGCGCTCTGATAGCCGGTCAGATAGCTCGCCGCCAACGGTGCCTTCGCTGCGCCGAGGCCGATGATCGCGTCGAAATTCGCCTTCACCGCCGCCGCGTCGAGCACCGTGCCGTCACTGAAGGTGACGCCGTCCTTCAGCGTGAATGTGAAGGATTTCGCGTCGGGACCGACCTCCCACCGCTCGGCCAGCCACGGTTCGATCTCACCGGTTTCGGGGTTCTGATCGGTGAGTGAATCGACGACCTGACGGGTGACGTAGATGGTCTGGTTGGTGCCGGACTGGGCGGGATCCGAGCAGGTCGGGGCCCCGGACAAGCCGTAACGCAGAGTCCCGCCCGGCTGAGCCGGACCGGCATCGGCGGCCGTGGTGGCGGCACCACCGGCGCACCCGGCGAGGAATGTGGCCGTAGTGGCGATCAGGCCGGCCACCAGGAATGCAGGACGAGTGGACACGTAGGTGTCTCCGATATCTGGTCGATCGCGCGCACAGTCCCGCGTCCGAGCTGGGTGTGCCCAGGCAGGAGTGCGCGCAGATGATGAGGTGAGGTGTGAAGTACGAGTTGCGGCGAAAGGTCAGCTGCGACAGGTCGAACCGTTGAGGCGGCACAGATCGACATGGAGACGGCGGCAACCGTTGACGAAGCCTGAGGCAACTCGGGTGTTCACGTGCATTCCTCCATCGGTCCCGGCGGTAGCACCCTCACCCGACGAGCGGGGGGTTGCTGCGACGTCATAGAGCCAGGTCTCTCGGTCGCTCTGGATGGTCCTACGGTTCCCGATACTACGAGAGCGTCGACTCGGTTGCCAACCGGGGTAGGAAAACCCGCCGACAACAGACGCGAGAAGCGCGGTCGGAACGATGCCTACCGTTCAGACGGCCAGCGCCAGTCCAGCGCTCCCACTCGCGCAAGATCTCGAATCATCATGCGAGGCAACCTTGTTCAACTCTGGCGCATTCACGCGGTGCACCCAGTAGTCGATCGCTTCGCCGGCATGAGCGAATCGGACGAGGACGTCCATGCAGAGCCAGGTCGCGACCGAGAAGTCCTGTTCCGCACCGTCGAGACCGATCAGTGTCAACTCTTCTCCCACAGCAAGCAACGCGCGATCGATATCGGAACCGCCGGGGCCGAGCCACGCCAGCGCTCGTCCGAGTAGCGCCCAGTCTCCGGCGGTCACAGGCTCATCGGCCGATTGTCTGCACAGTTCCGCAGCCGCAGCGAGAGCATCCGCCACCGGAGTCGTTACCGAACCGTGGAGCTCAGCGAGAATGCCGCGATCGGAGTCGACCAGATCGGCCATGTAGCGCCAGCGGGCAGCAAGCGCCGCGTCCTCTGGCCACAGGTCGGCGGTGCCGAACTGGAGTCGGGTGATCATGTCCTTGGCCGAACTGCACGAAAGCGCGGAGCCACACGAGTCGTTCATGTCGATCATCCCCACTGGGTCAACACACAACATTGGTCACCGGCTCGACAGTCGCATTCGGAGGTACCGTCGAGCAGTGGCTTTCGTCACCGATGCAAGCAACGCTGCTGTGGTCGTTACGTCCGCCTTGGGGGATATTGAACGCCGCCACCAGCATCTTTGCGACTCGTGGTTGCACAAATCCGACAACGTCACACTTTGGATCCATATGTAATTGGCCGCATAGTGCCGTGCGCCGACTCCAGCTGGGCCGCAGCGACAGCCAAATGATGTGGGAACGTGCGTTCGAATAGTTGTCGGTGGGTCGCGGTAGATTCTGTCCATGCTTTCGGGGGACGGCGGATCAGGGGTGGACGGCATCGAGACGGTGCCGCCTGCCCCTGCTGTGTCCGATCCCGAACTGTCAGCGCTGGTGGACCGTGTCGAGTCCGCGGTCGCCGAGTTGGCGGGGCAGGCGTCGGTGGCATGGTCGAATGCCGACCGCCGTGCGGTGATCCAACGCATGGAAACTCTGTCGCGGTCTGTGACCGCGTATTCGCACACCTGGCTCAACGAGCTGATCTCACAGCACGGCCTCGACGTCTATCCGGGGTCGGTGCCGTGCTCGGTGGCGTGGATGATCCGGATCACCCCACGAACAGCCGGGGCGCGAGTACGTCTGGCCGCCGAATTGGGTGACCGCACCGCACTGTCCGGCGAACCGCTACCGCCTTTGCTGCCGCACACCGCTGCAGCGATGCGGGCAGGACTGCTCGACGTCCAGCACGTGCAGATGATCCGCGAATTCTTCCGCCATCTGCCCTCGAGTGTCGATCCGCAGACCCGCGATCGCGCCGAACAGCAGTTGGTCGGCTTGGCGTCGACGAGGCGACCCGACGACTTCGCGCCGTTGGTGGCGCACCTCGGTTCGATCCTCGACCCCGACGGCGACTTCGACGAGGACGAAGACGAGGACAAGAACGCGAAGCCGAGGCCGCGGAAACGGCGGGATGCGTTCTTCTACCTCGGTGAGCAGGGGTCCGACGGAATGTCGGAAGGAAAGTTCTGCGTCGACTCGGAGCTACGGGCCTACCTCGAAGCCTTGTTCTCGAAAGCCGCGAAGCCGGGAGTGAACAATCCCGCCGACCCGACATCGATCGTCCACGAGGATGAGACCACCGGCGACGAGGACGGCGGCGGGGACGGCGGCGGGAGTGGCAGTGCAGCTACGCCAAAGCCCGGGCCGATGCCCGACGAGGCAGGATCCAGCGATGCTCGATCGGGTGACGAATACCTGTGGGATGGGACGAACGACAACGGTGCCAACTTCTACGGTGACGACGACCGCAGTGGCGAAGACCGCAGTGGCGAAGACCGCGGTGAGGGTGAGTACACCGACAGCAGCGACTGTGGTTGCGGCACAACGCCACACAGCACGCCCAACACCAACGACACCAACGACACCACCGGCTCCGGCAGCGCTGCTGAACCCGGCGGCCAAGCCGACGCCGACGCATCGGACACCGCTGCTCGCGACGCTGCCGCCGCACGAGATCGACGCACCCAGAACGAACGCCGCCACGACGCCCTGAAAATGGCACTCCGGCACACCCTCGCCTCCGGCACCCTCGGCACCCACCGCGGCCTACCCGTCACCGCCATCGTCACCATGAGCCTCAAAGACCTCGACGCCGCCTGCGGCTACGCCATGACCGCCACCGGATCACGCGTCTCCATCCGCGACGCCATCCGCATGGCCTCGCACGCCCACCACTACCTCACCATCTTCGACGACAACGGCAGAGCCCTCTACCTCGGCCGATCCAAACGCATCGCCTCCGCCGACCAACGCATCGTCCTCATCGCCCGCGACCGCGGCTGCAGCTTCCCCTCCTGCACCCGCCCCGCGACCTGGTGCCAAGCCCACCACCTCGACGACTGGGTCGAGGGCGGACCCACCGACATCGACTCCCTCACCTTCGGATGCGACATGCACCACGCACTCGTCGGCACCGGCCCCGGAAAGTGGGCAACCACCAAAACCACAGCAGGACATCGCTATCCGGGCCGAACCCTGTGGCATCCACCAACAGGGATGGACCCCACACGACGCGGCCTGATCAACCACGCACACCACCCAGAAGAAGTCCTCTACCCACCCGACCACCACAACTACACAGGCGACAACGGCGACGAGGAACCTCGACAACCCGCATGACTACCCACACCACCACCACGGCACAGCCCTGCCTCCGGCAGGACTGCAACGCAGACACCGAATCCCCCATTGCGTCGACCCACAGTTGCGCTCGACCCGACCAGGGGGTTCCATCGATACAACCATCACAGGAGGAGTACGAGCGCATGGCGTACGACGAGCTTCTTGCGGACCGCATCCGCGACGCTCTCTCGGACCAGGAGAGTTTGCGTGAGCAGAAGATGTTCGGCGGTCTGGCGTTCATGGTGCGAGACAGAATGGTGGTGTGTGTCGGCACCGAAAACCGTGCCTTGCTTGTTCGTGTGGACGGGGTGCGCGAACCCGAATACCTTCAACTCGATGGGGCCCACCATGCAGTCATGGGCAAGGGGCGGTCGATGGGTGAAGGCTGGATCACCGTCGATACAGAAGCGCTGACGAGCGAACAGGCACTGCAGTTCTGGGTCGGTGCAGCCCTGGAACACAGCGCCGACACGTCGGGCTGACAGACGTTACTCGGCGATACTGCACCCATTCAGCCCGTAGGTGGGCATCACCGGACCGGGCTCATTCGAGACTCTTCTCGAAGGGGTGCGATCCGACTGTTCTGGACGGCACACTTCGGTCGTAGAGCGGGGTGTATCCAGCTGCCAGGTACAGCGCAACGGCCTCGGGCTGATTCCAGCCGGTCGTCAGGTAGACCCTGCGATATCCGCGATCACGTGCGCTGCGTTCCAGCTCGGCCACGACGAGTCTGCCGAAACCCCTGCCGCGGTGCTCTTTCGATGTCCAAATACGTTTGAGCTCTGCGGTTTCCGAGTCGTATTTCCGGTACGCACCTCCGGCGACAGGAACGCCATCGGCCAAGGCAATTACCAACACACCACCCGGCGGTGCGAACTCCCGGGCGGGATAGGACTTCAGTTCCTCGTATTGGACACCGGGGCTCCGGCCGTACCTGGACGAATATTCGATCGCCAGTTCTTGCAGCAGGGGCGTCGCCAGCCGATCGTGCTGATCGACCTCGACGAAGTCCACGCGTCCTGGACCCGTGTCACCAGTGCGGATGTTGACATCGAACGTCGCGCTCATGTGCTTCCTGTCTCGATTACCTGTCCACCAGATCAGCGACCAACTCCCCGGCCGACGTCACCCCTGCTCAGCTGTCTAACCTTCCTTGCGGGGTAGCCCGGGCGGGTTGATGACGGACTCGGTCACTGCCTCGGACTGCAGGCCCCAACGATCGATCACCTTCTGATAGCTGCCGTCCTCGATGGCGTGGTTCACTGCGTCCTGCACGGCGTCGATGAGGCCGTTGTCCTTCTTCGTCAGAACTGCTATTTCACCCTGCAGCGCATCTCCGGCACCGGAGAACGTGCCGATGATCTTTGTTTCGCCGCCGGTTGCCGCGTGATAGACAGCCGACGGATTCGGTCCCAGATACCCGTCGATACGGCCTGACCCGAGCGCCAGGTAGTAGTCGGAGGTGTTCTGGTAATAAGCGATCTCGGCGGGAGCCAGACCCTCGGCTACGTTCTGTTCGTTCCAGTCCACCAGCAGCTGCTCTTGATTGGTACCGGAGCCGACACCGATCTTCTTACCTGCGATGTCCTGACGCTTCTCGACTGTCCAATCGGTGTCCTTCTGCGCCTCGAAAGCGAGGTTGTCCAGTCGATAGGTCGCGAAGTCGTACTTGTCCTTGCGCTCCTCGGTGACGGTGACATTGGAGATGAACACATCGTTCTCGCCGGAATCGATCTTCACGAAGTTCTGTGACCAATCTGCGACCTGAAGATCGACGTCGAGACCGAGAATGTCGGCGATCAGGTACGAGAAGTCCACCTCGGACCCCACGATGGTGGTGTCGTCGGTGGCGTAGAAGCGCAGTGGTGGCGCGGTACCGCCCGCCCCGGTGACGATCAGCGTGCCGCGATCGCGAATCGCTTGCGGCACTTCGGCTGCGATCTCGTCGACCTTCTCGACGCGAACGCGGTCGGCCTGCTCGGGTGAAAGATCGAACGTTCCGCCGTCATCGGTGACGACCCGAGATTCGGCAGTGGGTTCGCTGCATGCAGTCGCAGTGAGCGCCAGGACCGCGAATGCGGACGCTACTACCGCGAGCCTACGAGATGATCCGGACATGACTTTCCCCGTTCGTGGGTGCAGGTGAAGGGTGAGTGAGAGCTAGAGAACGTGAGCGAGGAACGACTTGGTGCGTTCCTCCTGGGGTGAATCGAGAATCTCTGCAGGAGAGCCTTGTTCGACGATGACGCCGCCATCCATGAAGACGACGGTGTCGGCGACCTCGCGAGCGAACCCGACCTCGTGCGTGACGATCACCAGGGTGGCACCATCGCACGCCAGGCCGCGGATGACCTCGAGAACCTCTCCCACCAATTCGGGATCGAGGGCTGACGTCGGCTCGTCGAACAGAATGACTGTGGGACGCAGGGCAAGTGCACGCGCGATGGCGACCCGCTGCTGTTGTCCGCCGGAGAGCCGTCGCGGATAGTCATGCGCTTTAGAGTGCACCCCGACTCGATCGAGGAGAGCCAGCGCTTCGGGTTCGACGTCGGAACGCGGGCGTTTCTGCGCAGAGATCGGGGCTTCGACGACATTCTCGAGGACCGTCAGGTGAGGAAACAGATTGAAGTTCTGGAACACGAAACCGATCTGGGAACGCTGCCGCAGAATCTCCTTGTTGCTGAGTTCGTGCAGTTTGTTGCCTTTGCGCCGATATCCCACCAGATCACCGTCGATCCGGACGGTGCCCTGGTCCACCTTCTCCAGATGGTTCAGAGCGCGCAGCAAAGTCGACTTGCCCGAACCCGAGGGGCCGATAATCGCGGTCACCTCACCGGGACGTACGACGAGGTCGACGCCTTTGAGCACCTCGAGCCCGCCGTAGGACTTGTGGACGCCGCGCACCTCGACCGCGTATCTCGTTGCGGCACTGGATGTGGAGGCATCGAGAGTGGTCATCGGGTCGCCCCTCTCGGCGCGAAGGTGACGTTGGAGAGCTTGTGGCGAATCTGTTGGATCGGCGTCAGCGGAATGTTGCGTACCGCGCCCTTGGCGTAGTGCCGCTCGACGTAGAACTGCACGATCGAGAGCACCGACGTCAAAATGATGTACCAGACGGTCGCGACCATGAGCAGCGGAACCACGCGTCCGTTGCGTCCGTAAATGACCTGCACCTGGTAGAACAATTCGGCGATGGCCATGACCGACACGATCGACGTACCTTTGAACAGAGAGATCACCTCGTTGGCCGCGTTGGGGAGAATCCCTCGCATCGCCTGCGGCAGAACGATCTTGAAGAACTCCCGTCTCTTCGGAATACCCAGCGCTGCTGCTGCTTCGAGTTGCCCCTGGTCCACCGAGATGATACCGGCCCGAACGATCTCGGCGGAGTAGGCCGCTTGGTGCAGGGCCAGCCCGATGATGGCCGCCGTCGATCCACTGATGACGTTGTTGACGTCGAACTGGAAGAAGCTGGGACCGAACGGAATTCCCAAAGACAGAGTCTGATACAGGTACGCAATATTGAACCAGAACAGAAGCTGCACGATCAACGGGATGGAACGGAAGGCCCAGATGTAGAACCAGGAGATAACCTGCAACACAGGATTGTCGGACAGCCGCGCTACCGCCAGGCCGATACCTATGGCGAAGCCGATCAGCGTGCCCCAGAAGGTGAGCTGGATGGTCAACCACAGCGCCGACATCACCGATGCCGCAGTGAAGTACTGAGCGAAGGTGTCCCAATCCCAGCCGGGGTTAGTGACGAAGCCGTGCAGGAACTGACCGACCACGATCAGAGTGGCGACTCCGATCACCCAGCGCCACGGGTGCCACGTGCGTGCAACGACGAGTTGTTCGTCGGGAATGTCGTCCGTCGTATCCACAACGGGACGAGAGTCGAGTTGAGTCACCGGAACCGCCGGGTCGGATGGGCAGCGATCATCGCTGGGTTGCCTTTCGAGGATTTCGTGCTGTGAGTACGCCGATCGATCACGCGTGCGTACAGATACAGATGTTCATCGGTCGCGCCTCCATCGGTCCTGGCGGTAGCACCCACACGCCTCAGGGCGGGGTTGCTGCGACGTCATCGAGCCAAGGTCTCTCGGTCGCTCTGGATGGTGACAGGAACGTACAGACAAATCTATCGAGAAGTCAAGTGCACGTACGCATTCGGTTTCAATCACGATGATTTCAACCCTTGCCACCGGCGATGTTCGCCGAGTGTCAGCCAAAAATACCCCGGTACCGGGCCGCCGGATTCGGCGCGGGCCGTTGGATGTGGAGAGCAGGTCTCCGGCCGGAACCGGGAATTGCGCACTACTCATGAGCCAATCGATCACCGATTAGGCTTACCGTGTGCGAATCGACATGCGGCGCGGTGGAGTCCGGATCGACGCCGTGGTCGTCGCTGCGATCGTCGCCGTGGGCTGTGTGGCAGCCGGAATCACCCTTGATTCGCCCGAGGTCGGAGACATACCGGGTTGTGACGTCGTAGTTCCCGCCGGCGAGACGTTCTCCTTCTTCACCGGTTCCTACCCAGGTAAGTACGACAACCCCGACTACCCGTGGCTGACGGCCGAGAAGGCGTCGGCGATGTCGGAGTCCCTGGTTCGCTCGTTGCCCACAGACGTCGAAGTGGAGTTCGCTTCCCCCTCGAATTCACTGGTGTTCCAACCGATGCAGATCTACTCGAAGAAGGCCGAACTGTCGGGCGGCATGACCGTCGAGGACCTCAGTGGGGACAGCACGGCATCCGGGGTCGTCGATCGTGCAGGAGTCGCTGCACCACTGCAGGTCTCAGCAGAGGCATGGGACGATGCGATTCCACCGTGCACCGAGGGATCGGTCGACGAACGGATCGTGCTGCCCGACGGCACCGTTGTCGATGCGCTGGATGCGGTGTCCGAGTACGACGGGGTATCGACGCATCGGCGCACAGCGACCGCATACTTCCCGGACACCATCGTCCATGCACGGACTTCGAACGAAGGGGACGAGGCCGAACTCCCCCTCGAGGCCGACGAACTCCGCGACATCGTCTCGAATCCCGAACTGCGGGTGAGCGCACGCGTCCCCGAAGGTACGAAACCAGCACGCGCCGACTGTGGACCATCGCGCGAGTACCCCGTTCCCCCACTGCCGCGCGATGTGGTCGAGCGCATCGGATCGGCACTCCAGGCGCGGTGGGAAACCGCGTTTCCGAACACATCGACCGATATCGCTGTGGGCGACCTGATGCCGGGCACCTATGGAAGCGGAAGCGCCTGCAATGCAGTCGTTCTCACCAGCTCGCGCGGCACCGCACAGGTGAACGTCGAGATATCCGTCGAGGACAACGTGGAGTGGCCCGACGATCCGGACGTGCTGCGCAGTGTTCTACCCGACGGCACAGTGGTGACCCGCAGGTCCGACATGCGCACGATCGGGACGGAACCGACCGAGTGGCTCAGTGTGCTCCGGCCGTCGAACACGCTGGTGCAGTTCCGTTTCGACGACACGATCGCAGTCGAATCGCTCGTCGAGCTCGCAACCGCCCCCGGGTTGGATCTGTAGAGGGTCGGCGAACTCCACCACCCTCGTGCGAGAATTCGGCTTATGCATGTCCGAAAAGCCGGGATCGGTGACGACGGCTTTCGAAAAACGCCGCGCTATCAGCAGTTGAACGCAGCGAGTGTTGTTTTTCTCGGATCGCTGGTGGTGATCGGCACATTCCAGGCGTATCGACACGTCCGATTCGATACGCCTGGCCGCTCACAGCGCCATCCTCGTGGCGGTCGCAGCCGCAATTCTGCACGCGCTCAGGCGAACTGACCGGAAGCCGACGTGGCTTCTTCCCCGTATGACACTGCTCGTGTTCGGTCTCGGCAGTCTCATGTGTGTCGTCGCAGGCGACTATCTCCCTGCTGCGGTCGCCGCGATCCAGGCTGTGATCCTTCCGCTGTTCGTGCTGGACGACCGAGTGAACGCCCTCTATCGGTACACCCCCGACGTGTCCTGAACCGCGGTCTCGAATCACCCTGATTTCAACCGTTGCCTCGCGCCCTCGACGCGGCGAGAGTTCCTGACGAATGGCCGCGTGCGGGAGCAGTCTCGCGCAGCGTCGACGAAAGGAATGGGTCGCCACGATGCCGAACGAATCTGCACAATCGAAGAACACCGCAATCGCCATGATCGAACGCAGGATCTCCTCCTCCACAGCTGAATCCTGGGACTGGCAGCTCGATGCACTGTGCCGGGGTCAGGATTCGGAGATCTTTTTCTCCCCCTCGGGTGAGGGGCGAACGGCGCGTCGCCAACGCGAGGATCGCGCCAAGCAGGTGTGCGCCGGCTGCGAAGTGCTCGACGCGTGCAAGCGGTTCGCGTTGGCAGCCAACGAACCGTTCGGGGTGTGGGGCGGCATGACGGCTCGCGAACGGCTGGTGCATTGGGCCAACTCGCGACGCGACCACGAGCGACGGGCGAGTTAGGCCGCGACCAGAAGATGGTCCGCAGCTCGCCGGATGGTCCACAATGGAGGGGTGACCGATATCGAGAAGCCCCTGCCGTGGACGTACCTGATGGACATGGACGGAGTTCTGGTCCACGAGGATCACCTGATCCCCGGTGCCGACACGTTCCTCGCCGAACTGCAGGCCAACGAGATTCCGTTCATCGTGTTGACGAACAATTCGATTCGTACCCCCCGTGACCTGCGCGCACGTCTCGCATTCACCGGTTTGGACATTCCCGAGAAGTCCATCTGGACCTCCGCTCTGGCCACCGCGACGTTCCTCGGAAATCAGCGGCCCGGCGGCAGCGCCTATGTCGTCGGCGAGTCGGGTCTGACCACGGCCCTGCACGACATCGGCTATACCCTCACCGACTCCAGCCCCGACTACGTGGTGCTCGGGGAGACCCGCACGTACTCGTTCGAGGCCATCACCACCGCCATTCGCTTGGTCGAGAAGGGTTCGCGCTTCATCGCCACCAACCCCGACGCGACCGGTCCGTCGCGCGAGGGTTCGCTGCCAGCGACCGGTTCGGTTGCCGCACTCATCACCAAGGCGACGGGCAAAGAGCCGTACTACGTGGGCAAGCCCAACGCGTTGATGATGCGTTCGGCTCTGCGCGCCATCGGTGGGCACTCCGAGAACACGCTGATGATCGGCGACCGGATGGACACCGACGTGCTGTCCGGTCTGGAAGCCGGGTTGCAGACCATCCTGGTGTTGACCGGGATTTCGACCGTGCAGTCCGTCGAGCAGTACCCCTACCGTCCGACCAAAGTTCTCGATTCCGTCGCAGACCTGGTGGGCCGCACACAGAACCCGTTCTGATGACACTCGAATTCGTTCTGTCCCGGCAGGACCACCACGTCGTCGGACGGGGTGTCCGGCACGCTCTGCCCGATATCGCCGACGCGGTGGCCGCGGTGCGGGAGGGCCGAAACGTGGTCGGCGCGCTCCCGTTCGACATGTCCGACGCCACCGCGTTGATCGAGCCGGAGGAGTTCTATCGACTCGACGGACCGTGGGCAACGGTCGACGCTCTCCCGCCTCTGCCGACCGTCACCGTTGCGCGGCAGATTCCCGACCCGGACGTTCACGTGCAGCGGGTGCGGGATGTCGTCGAGCAGTTGAAAGCCGGTGTGGCCGAGAAGATCGTGCTCGCGCGGGCCATCGAGGTGACCGCGGATTCACCGATCGAACCTGTCTCGGTGTTGAGCGCGTTGGTCTCCCGCGATCCGATGGGCAACGGTTTTCTGGCCGACCTGTCCCCCGCCGCGCCTGCCGGTCGACACATCGTCGGTTCGAGCCCGGAACTGTTGGTTCGCAAGCGCGGCAACATCGTCAGCTGCCATCCGTTCGCGGGGACAGCAGCACGATCCGCCGATCCCGATGAAGAAGCGCGTATTTCCGCGGCATTGGCGGCGAGTGCGAAGGATCAGGCCGAACATCGATTCGTCGTCGACGAGATCCGAGCCGCATTGGCACCGTTCTGCGAGACGCTGGAGGTGCCCGAGTCGCCCCAACTCAGCAGCACTCCGCAGCTGTGGCACCTGTCGACGCCCATCATCGGAACCCTGGCCGATCCCGCGACCTCGGCGCTGGACCTCGCGCTGGCGCTGCATCCCACCGCTGCCGTCGCCGGCGTTCCCCGAGCCGCGGCCATGGCTGCGATCGCAGACGTCGAGGGCTCCCGCGGCTTCTATGCCGGAGCCGTCGGATGGACCGACGGCAGCGGCGACGGCGAATGGATGGTGACCATTCGCTGCATCGAGCTCTCGGCGGATGGGCTGACCGGAACGGCCACTGCCGGTGGCGGCATCGTCGCAGATTCCGACCCCGACGCCGAACTGGACGAAACCACGGCGAAGTTCAGAACGGTACTCAGCGTCTTCGAGAACTGACCCAGCTACTTCAACGCCTGGTCCAGATCCCCGATCAGGTCCTCGGTGTCTTCGAGACCGATGGAGATCCGCACGACGCCATCGGTGATGCCCACTGCGGCACGACCTTCCGGCCCCATCGCGCGGTGCGTCGTGGTGGCCGGATGGGTGATGAGCGTTTTGGAATCGCCGAGGTTGTTCGAGATGTCCACGATCTTCAAGCCGTCGAGCAACTCGAAGGCACGCTGCTTGCCTCCGCCCTCGGGGGCATCGAGCTCGAACGTGACGACCGTGCCGCCGCCCGACATCTGCGACGTCGCCAGCTCGTACTGTGGATGTGATTGCAGGAACGGGTATTTGACCCACCGCACCGCCGAATGCCCTTCGAGGAACTCGGCGATCTGCAGTGCGGAGTTCACCGAATGCCGCACGCGCACCGGCATGGTCTCGAGTCCCTTGAGCAACGTCCACGCATTGAACGGGCTCAGGGCAGGCCCGGTGTGCCGCATCAGAGTCTGCACCGGCCCGTCGATGTACTCCTTCGATCCCAGGATAGCGCCGCCGAGCACCCGCCCCTGGCCGTCGATGTGCTTGGTGCCGGAATACACCACCACGTCGGCACCGAGTTCGAGGCTGCGCTGCAGCAGAGGCGTCGCGAACACGTTGTCCAACACCACCGTTGCGCCGGCGGCGTGCGCCATCTCGGACACCCGCCTGACGTCGACGAGCGACTGCATCGGATTGGACGGGGTCTCGAAGAACACCGCGGTTGTCGGCACCGAGAGTGCCTGCTCCCACTGCTCGAGGTCCTCACCGTCGACAAAGACGGTCTCCACGCCCCAGCGCGGCAGAATCTCGTTGCACACCACGAAACAAGAGCCGAAAAGGCTACGCGCAGCGACCAATCGGTCGCCGGCTTTCAACAATGCGCCGAGCGCGGTGAACACTGCCGACATTCCACTCGACGTGCCGAAGCACGCCTCGGCACCCTCGATCAGCCGCAACCGCTCCTCGAACATCTTGACCGTCGGGTTGCCGTAGCGCGAATAGACGAAATGATCGATGTCACCGGTGAACGCCCGCTCGGCGGCACCGGCACTCTCGTAGACGAAACCCGAAGTGAGATACAGCGCTTCGGCGTTCTCGTCGAAGCCCGATCGCATCAGACCGCCGCGTACACCCAGCGTTCCCTGACCCACACCGTCGGGTAGCGGCTTCTGAAAACCCCCGCCTCTGGGAATGTTCGTCACGACTGCCTCCAGGGCAACCCGACCGCACGCCAACCCACGGCACCGCGGTGGCCGTCGGCATCGGTGGCACCTTCGAAACCGTCGAGCACGTTGTAGGACGGGCCGATTCCCGCAGCCGTGGCGGCCTCGGCCGCACCGATGGATCGCTGACCGGAGCGGCACAGGAACACGACCGGACGATCGCCGTCCACGCCTGCGGCTTTCAGCTCGTCGACGAAGTCGGTGTTGCGAGCGCCGTCGGGGTAGCTCACCCACTCGATCAGGTGGGTCGGGCGATCGATGCCGGAGGTGTCGGGTACGCCGACGTACTGCCACTCGGCATGCGTGCGGACGTCGACGAGAACGGCATCGGGGTTGCTCTGCAACAACTCCCACGCCGCCTGCGGGGTTATGTCACCTGCGTAGGTCACTGGATCAGCCTTCCGTCACTTGCCGTTACGTCACACATACCGAGATCAGACATTGCACACCAACCACGTGTCGTTCACCCGCACGAACTTCCATTCGTCGTCGGTCTGCGCTCCGGATTTCTCTTCCTTCAGCGGTACCGTGACGATGCCGCGGTCGCCGTTGACCTCGTACCCCGTGGGCACTCCGTCGATCGACGTCTCGCCGTTGCGTTCCACTTCGCCTGCGCGGTCGGTGCGGTACTGGGCATCGTCGCCGGGAACGAGACGCTCGACCTGATCGGCGCACGTGTTGGCACGCAGCAGGTCCGCGTCACCGCTGTTCTGCGCTTCGAGGAAGCCGTCGACGGCGTCGGTGAGCAGCTGCGCCTGCGTCACGTTGTCCTCCGCGGGTGCGAACTTCGACGCCGCGAATATGCCGACGAGCAGAACCACGACGATGCCCGCGGCGATGATGAACGGCCACGCGTTGGGCGGACGCTGCTCACCGGAGTCGGCAGCCGCCTGGGATGCGTTGTTGCGCGCTTCCTCACGACTGTCGACCCACTGCTGCCTACGTTCACTCCACGACGCCATGTAGGCAATCTTCCTCGATCCGACGGGTTTGTGTTCAGCTGGGTCCTTCAGTGAGTAGGACCCTTCAGAGAGAGGGCCCGACGGGGATGTCGCCCTTCAACGTGATGCGGTGCATCTTGCGGTGCTCGGTGCCGTAATCGCGGTTGGCGTAGTGCGAGGTGCTGCGGTTGTCCCACAGCACCAGATCACCCAGGCGCCAACGGTGACGCACGATGTGCTCGGGCTTGGTCAGGTGCGCATACAGCAGATCCAGGATTCCGCGACTCTCGGCCTCCGAGACCCCCACGATGTGCGAGGTGAAACCAGGATTGACGAACAGCCCCTTGCGGCCGGTTTCCGGGTGCACCCGCACGACGGGATGTTCGACGGGGACCAGCGCGGTCACTTCCTTGCCGTCCCACACGTTGCCCTTACCGCCGCGCTTCTGCGCGAGGTAGTAGCCGAACTCACGGTTACCGTCGTGAATTGCGCTGAGCCCGTCGATCATTCGACGTACCGGCGCGGACAACGACTCGTAGGCGAGTTGACTGTCGGCCCAGTTGGTGTCGCCGCCGTGCGGTGGCAGGACGACGGGCCGCAGGATCGACCCCATCGGCGGGCGCTCCATGAATGTCACGTCGGTGTGCCAGACGTCGGCGAAACCGTTGTCCTGACTGTCGAGGGCGTAGACCTCAGGGGCGACGTGGCCGCTGTCGTGCACGGGGTGACCGGCGGTGAGGTCACCGAGCCGGCGGCCGAACTCGATGTGGCCTGCGTCGTCGATGGACTGCCCTCGCAGCACCAGAACCTTGTGTTCGACGAGTGCCGTCCGGACAGCGCGAACTTCGGCGTCGGAGGCGGTGGCGACATCGAGACCGATGACTTCGGCACCGAAGCTGGGGCCGAACTTGTCGAGAGTGAGCGAAACAGTCTGTTCCAGAGTGGTCATGTGTCCTCGAATCCGAGAGACAGCGGTGCGCCGATCAGTCGCGGCACGGCCGTCGAGGGAGGGATCCCGCCCCGACGACGTCGGGAAACAGGGATTGGGCGTCGGGTCAGGTCACCGACAGCACATGTTGGTGCAGGTGCGACAGAAGTCGACGGTGAACCGCCGGACCAGGTATGTCGTCTGCACGGGTCAATTCCTACCGGAACCCGGGGAATACGGCAAGTTGCCCACTGCCCCAGCTCAGGTAGTCCTTAATTTATGCTGGGGTGTCCGCACTTCCCTCGAAGAAGGTAGCTCGCTGCACATGACTGATCAGACTCGTCCACTCCGCGTCGCCATCGTCGGTGCCGGACCGGCAGGCATCTACGCCGCCGACGCGCTCATGAAGTCCGACCACAATGTCAGCGGACCGGGCGTGAGCATCGACCTCTTCGAGCGGATGCCGGCCCCGTTCGGGCTCATTCGCTACGGCGTCGCCCCTGACCACCCACGTATCAAGGGCATCATCACCGCGCTGCACAAGGTGCTCGACAAGCCCCAGGTGCGCCTGCTCGGCAACATCGACTACGGCACCGACATCAACCTCGACGACCTGCGCCGCTTCTACGACGCGGTCATCTTCTCCACCGGAGCCAACGCGGACCGCGCACTGAACATCCCCGGCATCGACCTCGAGGGCAGCTACGGCGCCGCCGACTTCGTCTCCTGGTACGACGGCCACCCCGACGTGCCGCGCACCTGGCCGCTCGAGGCCGAGAAGGTCGCCGTCCTGGGCGTTGGCAACGTGGCCCTCGACGTCGCACGCGTGCTGGCCAAGACCGGCGACGAACTGCTGCCCACCGAAATCCCCGCCAACGTCTACGAAGGCCTCAAGGCCAACAAGGCCCTCGAGGTGCACGTCTTCGGCCGCCGCGGACCGGCTCAGGCCAAGTTCACCCCGCTCGAACTGCGCGAGCTCGACCATTCGCCGAACATCGAGGTCATCGTCGCACCCGAGGACATCGACTACGACGAGGGTTCCGAGCAGGCTCGCCGCAGCTCCAAGCAGATCGACATGGTCGCCAACACCCTGCAGGACTGGGCCATCCGCGACGTCGGCAGCCGACCGCACAAGCTGTTCCTGCACTTCTTCGAGTCCCCGCACGAGGTACTCGGTGCGGACGGCAAGGTCGTCGGTCTGCGCACCGAGCGCACCGAGCTCGACGGCACCGGCAACGTCCGCGGCACCGGCAAGTACAACGACTGGGATGTCCAGGCCGTCTACCGCGCCGTCGGCTACCTGAGCCAGAACATCAGCCAGCTCCCGTTCGACGAGCAGGCAGGCACCATCCCCAACGAGGCCGGACGCGTCGTCGAATCGCCGCACTCCACCACACCCGTCCCCGCCACGTACGTCACGGGCTGGATCAAGCGCGGACCCGTCGGCCTCATCGGTCACACCAAGGGCGACGCCAACGAGACCGTCGCGAACCTGCTCGAGGATGCGCCGAGCTTCGCCGGTGCGGCCGAGCCGGACCTCGATGCCGTGACCTCGTTCCTCGAAGGCAAGCAGGTTCCGTTCACCACCTGGGACGGCTGGTACCGCCTCGACGCCCACGAGCGTTCACTGGGTGAAGAAGAAGGCCGCGAACGCGTCAAGGTCGTCGAGCGTGAGGACATGCTGAAGGCCTCCGAGCCCGACAAGGCGTAGAGCGGCTGGCGCCGCATGTGAGTGGAAACGCGTAGCAGGCTACGAGTTTCCACTCACATGCGCGGAGCGCTCTACACCCGAACCGCCAGCAACTTTCCCTCGGTTTCGATCTTGCGCTGATGCTCGTTGAAATCCGGTGCAGCACAGACGAACAGCGTGCGACCGTCGGATCCGCCGAGTCCGCACGCGAACACTCCGAGAGCGAAGTCGAGCTGCTCGAGAACCTCTCCGCCAGGCGCGACGTGCAACACGCGCTGCCCGAGCGCGTCGGCGATCCACATCGTGCCGTCGGTGTCGATGCAGCAGCCGTCGGC
Source organism: Rhodococcus sp. IEGM 1354 (assembly GCF_030056855.1). Lineage (NCBI taxonomy): Bacteria > Bacillati > Actinomycetota > Actinomycetes > Mycobacteriales > Nocardiaceae > Rhodococcus > Rhodococcus sp. IEGM 1354. The sequence continues at coordinate 56,051 of NZ_JASHKT010000009.1, read as the reverse complement.
GGCCACCTTCACCTCACTCATGGCCGTTGCCATGTCCGTCGACGACGGCGGCTCACCGAATGTCGCCCAGTCGCGCCGCTCCCCCAGTGATCCGTCCTCGGCGATGTCGAACGCACTGACCCGGTTCCCGACCGTCTCGTCGACGAGCAGTTCACCGGAATCGGTGAACGCCATTCCGTTGGGGAAATACAGATCCGATGCCACCACGTGTGCGGACCCGTCCGGATCGACGCGAATCAGGTCGGCCGTCTCGACGGGTGCGAAGTTCATCAGATCGAAGCCGAAATTGCCGATGTACGCGCGTCCCTGCGCGTCGACGAGCATGTCGTTGAGGTTCGCCTTCACGTACGTCGACAGATCGGCGTGGACGGTCAGCGACCCGTCGTGCTCGCGTAGTAGCAGTTTGTAATCGCGCATCGAGACGATCAGCAGCCGCCCGTCGGGTAGCCAGCCCAGGCCCGACGGCTGATTGGGCACCTCGGCTTCGACTCGCACATCGGAACCGTCCTCGAGAGCGGATACGACGCGATGGCTGTAGAAGTCCGATACCCAGATCCTCCCGTCGTGCCAGCGGGGACATTCGAAGTATGTGTATCCGTCGAGAACGACGGTGGTCTCCGGTTTCATATTTCGCATTCAAACACCGCGTCAGGTCGCCGCGACGGCGAATCGGCGAGCTGGCATGCTGGGACCCGTGTTCGACGCCCACCTACACATCATCGACCCCAGATTTCCGCTGATCGAGAACCAGGGATACACGCCGGATCCGTACACCGTCTCGAACTATCTCTACGACGTCGACGGGCTCGGGATTACCGGCGGTGCCGTGGTCACCGCATCGTTCCAAGGCACCGATCAGAGCTATCTATTGGCCGCATTGGAGACGCTCGGGCGCGGTTGGGTGGGGGTGGCCCAGCTCGATCCGGGGTGCACCGACGAAGAGATCGTTGCCCTCGACGAGGCAGGCGTGCGAGCAATGCGATTCAACCTCAAACGCGGTGAGACCGACGTCGAGATGCTCACCACGCAGGCCCGACGAGTGCACGAACTGGTGGGCTGGCACGCCGAGCTGTACGTCGATGCGACCCTGCTGCTCTCGCTCGAGCCGATCCTCGCGAAACTACCGGCGGTGAGCATCGACCATCTGGGACTGTCGACGCAGGGACTTCCCTATCTGTTGAATCTGGTCGACCGTGGAGTACGCGTCAAAGCAACAGGATTCGGCCGGGTTGATCTCGACATCGTCGACACCCTGCAGCAGATCCACCGTGTGAACCCGGAGGCCCTGCTGTTCGGCACCGACCTGCCCGGTACGCGAGCCCCACGGCCGTTCTCCGAGACCGACATCGACATCATCTCCGGGGCAGTCGGCGGCGACCTCCCCGCCGTTCTCGACGGTAATGCCCGGACTTGGTATCGGGTCCCTTAGATCAACAAGGCCCCGCCGAGCCACACCGCCGAGGCGAGCAACGCGCCGAACAGTTCCACCAGGATCGACAGCCCGGCCGCCTTGGTCGCATGCACGGTCGATCGCCAGGCCTCGGAATGGTTGCGGTGCCTGGGTAGTTCGGCCACGTAGACGCCGGCGATGAAACCGATGAACAGACCCACCACGGGAATGACGAAGAAGCCGACGATGCCGAGCAGGCCGCCGACGATCAGCGACCGCATCGGCACTCCGGCCTCCCGCATCCGGCGGCCCGGCCAGGTGTACTTCACGACGCCGCTCAGCACCAGCAGCACCGTCGCGATGCCGAACACCGTCCACGCGGCCGTGCCGCCGGTTACCCACGCCCACACCGCAACAGCCGCGAATATCAAGATGGTGCCCGGCAGCACGGGCACGACGATGCCGACGAGGCCGACCAGAATCACCAGGCCGACCAGTATTTCTCCGAGAGCGCTCATGGTGGTCAAGTGTGCACGCCGATCGCCGGTAAGTTGATGCCTGTGCCCCGAACCGCGACTTTCGAACGTCCTGTTTCCGGCGGCGACGCCCTGCTGTCCATCGGCAGCCTGCTCATCGGTGCCATCGCTGTGGTGGCCGCGGTCGTGCTTCTCGTCGGTGTGTTCGACCTGAATTGGGTACTCGGCTACGCCATTCCGCTGGCGACGGCGGTGTTCGCAGTTGCCTTGTGGCAGTCGCTGAGTCGCCGCGGCTGGACGTGGAAGGATCTGCAGCTCACGTCGGGTCCACGATCGCTGTGGCACCTGCTGTGGGAAGTACCCGTCGCGTGGATCGCCGCCATGGGCGTCGGCATTGCACTCGCCGGCGCTGTCGACATAGCTCCCGCCTCCGATGCCGGCGGAAGCGCGTCGACTCTCGATGCACTCGACGTGGGTGTGGTCGCCGGAATCCTGACCATCGCCTGCACTGTGCTGATCGCACCGGTACTCGAGGAAGTCCTCTTCCGCCGGGTGATCTTCGGGTGGTTCGAAACCAGAACACGATGGCAGATCGCGGTTCTCGCATCCGCACTGTGTTTCGGGGCCGTACACGTGCTGCCCGCCATCGCGCTGATCATGGTCTGCATAGGCTCCGCTGCGGCCCTGCTGGTTCGGCTGCACCGATCGTTGATTCCGGGCATCGCACTGCACACGATGAACAACGCCCTTGCTACCGCCGCGGTGGTGGCCGCAATCTAGACGGCGCGATCTAGACGGTCGGTCGAACCTTGCCTGCTGCCTCGCGGGCCCGAGCCCGCGCAGTCTCGATGTCCGACGCCGTCGACACCGCAACACCCATTCGCCGCCGGACGAAGCTGGTGGGCTTGCCGAACAGTCGAAGGTCGGTTTCGGGAACCGCAAGGGCATCGGCGACGCCTTCGAACGCGATGCCGTCCGCATCGACGCCGCCGTAGATGACTGCCGATGCTCCCGGCGAGAGCAGCGTCGTGTCGATCGGCAGCCCCAGAACGGCGCGGGCGTGCAGCTCGAACTCCGAGAACCGTTGCGTCCGAAGCGTTACCAGGCCGGTATCGTGCGGCCGGGGGCTGACCTCGGAGAAGTAGACGTTGTCGCCCTGCACGAACAGCTCCACGCCGAACAGTCCCCGACCACCGAGTGCCGTCGTGATTCTCTCGGCCACCTCGCGCGCCGACGCGAGTGCCGCGTCGGACATCGGTTGCGGCTGCCAGGATTCGATGTAGTCGCCCGACTCCTGCAGGTGGCCGATCGGCTCGCAGAACGACGTCCCGTCGGTCGCGCGCACGGTGAGAAGTGTTATCTCGTAATCGAAATCGACGAATCCCTCGACGATGACGCGGCCCAGGTCGACTCGACCGCCCTTCAACGCGTAGTCCCACGCCGTCTCGACGTCGGCTTCGGTCCGTACCACCGACTGCCCCTTACCGGACGAGGACATCACCGGCTTGATGACGGCAGGGAAGCCTATGCGGGACAACGCTTGTCGGACCTCGCCCAACGAATCGGCAAACGCGTACGGCGAGGTGGGCAGACCGAGTTCCTCGGCCGCGAGCCGCCTGATTCCTTCGCGATTCATCGTCAATTGCGTTGCACGCGCTGTGGGAATGACCACCGAGCGCCCTTTGGCCTCCACCTCGGCGAGAGCATCGGTGGCAATGGCTTCGATCTCCGGGACGACGAAGTCCGGCTGCTGAGCGTCGATCAGGGCCAGCAGCTCTTCGGGATCGCTCATGTCGATCGTGTACGCGTGATGCGCCACCTGATGGCCCGGGGCGTTGTCGTAACGGTCGACGGCAATCACCTCGACACCGAGGCGCTGGAACGCAATGATGACCTCTTTGCCCAGCTCACCTGCCCCGAGGAGCATGACCCGGGTGGCACCGGGGGTCAGTGGAGTACCGATGCGGACGGAATCTGGGGCAGTCACAGCCTTATTATCCACACCCACATCACTTGGACGCCCTAGTACACGTTAGTCTCCATTCACTATCGCAGCTGACGAGACGGAACGAGGCAACAAACGTGGCTAACACTGGTGGACCGCTCGCAGGGCTCCGCGTCGTCGAACTCGCAGGGATCGGACCCGGCCCGCACGCCGCACTGCTGCTGGCCGACCTCGGCGCAGACGTCGTCCGCGTCCAGCGCGCCGGGCAGGTCTCTCCACACGACCACCAGCTGCGCAGCCGCACTATTGTCGAAGCGAACCTCAAGGACCCCGCCGACATCGAGAAGGTTCTCGGCCTCGTCGAGCGCGCCGACGTGCTGATCGAGGGGTTCCGCCCCGGTGTCACCGAGCGACTCGGTCTCGGGCCCGACGACGCCCTGGCCCGCAACCCGCGCCTGGTCTACGGCCGCATGACCGGCTGGGGGCAGGAAGGCCCCTGGGCACAGACCGCCGGCCACGACATCAACTACATCTCCGTCACGGGCGTCCTCAACGCCATCGGCCGCGACGGCGAACGACCGGTGCCACCGATGAACATGGTCGGCGATTTCGGCGGCGGATCGATGTTCCTCGTCTTCGGCATCATGGCGGCGCTCTACGAACGACAGAATTCGGGACAGGGACAGGTCGTCGACGCGGCCATGGTCGACGGCACCGCGGCACTGTCGCACATGATCTGGGCCTGGCGAGGCGTCGGAGCATGGAGCGACGACCGCGGCGTCAACCTGCTCGATACCGGCGCACCGTTCTACGACACGTACGAGACGTCGGACGGCAAGTACATGGCGGTCGGGTCCCTCGAACCACAGTTCTACGCTCAGCTCGTAGCCGGACTCGGTCTCTCCGATGCGGATCTACCGTCACAGATGGACAAGTCGCGCTGGCCGGAGCTGCGCGAGAAGTTCACCGCGACATTCCTGACCAAGACTCGCGACGAATGGGCCGCGGTCTTCGACGGCACCGACGCCTGCGTCTCCCCCGTGCTCACCTTCGCCGAGGCCCCGAACCACCCACATATGAAGGACCGAGACTCGCTCATCGACATCGGTGGCGTGACGCAGCACCGACCGGCACCGCGGTTCTCCCGCACCGAAAACGGAGTCCCGACGCCACCGCCGGCCACGGCGACCGACATCGCATCCGTCTGGGCCTGATTGCTTGCGCCGAACTCGAAGTTATGGACGCCTTTCGGCTGATTCTCGTCCATAACGTCGAGCTCGCGGTCAAAAGACCAGGGCCGGCTGTTCGGATTCGACGCTCGGGGCCAAGGCTCGATACGCCGCGGCAGTGGCCGCAACTGCAGCCCGAAGTTCTTGCGGCTCACGGGTGTACGGCAGCCGGAGATAGCGCTCGAACGCACCCTCGACTCCGAACCGCGGACCGGCGGCCAATACTGCCCCGAACGCAGGCGCAGTAGCGGCCAGCGCACTCGATACCGGAGCGGGGAGCTGAAGCCACAGCGACATCCCGCCCTCCGAGCGCCGGTACTTCCACTCCGGAACATGTTCGGCGAGAGCATCTTCGAGAACTTCACGACGCTCACGCAGTTGCGAACGACGCAGATCGAGGGCGGGTTCCGCATCTTGGAGAAGGAACGACGACGCAAGCTGGTCCATGATCGACGTACCCAGGTCGTGAGCTGCCCGCGAACCCGCGAGCTGCGAAACCAACGACGGGTGCGCCCTGATCCAACCGATCCGTAGGCCGCCCCAGAAGGACTTGGACGCCGAACCGATGGTGACGATGTCCGAGCCGGAGACCCGCCCGAACGATGCGACCGGGGGCGGCGGAGGTGCGTCGAGCCACAGGTCCACCATGGTCTCGTCGACGATGAGCGTCATCCGGGTGTCGCGAGTGATGCGCGCAAGTTCGGCCCTGCCCTCGGCGTCGAGCACCTGCCCTGTCGGGTTGTGGAAATCCGGAATCAGATACGCCACTTTTGCTGCCGTTTGCCGTGCAGCGCTACGGATTCCGTCGAGATCCCAGTCGCCCTCGGCGGGGCGCACCGGCACCGGCACGGGCCGAGCCCCCACGCGTCTGATGGCTTCGAGTGCGTTGGGATACGTGGGGTGATCGATCAACACGCGATCGCCGGGTGAGGTCAATGTGCCGAGCAACAGCCGAACCGCTTGCTGCGCACCGGATGTCACCATGATCTGGTCCGCGGTTGTCGGTAGGCCACGTTCGACGAAGCGCTGCGCAATGGCCTCCCGCAACACCGCCAGGCCGATGGGCTCCATACCGTGCGTCGGTAGATACGTCGGAAGTGCCTGCAGCGCAGATTCGTACGCAGCTGTCATCGTTCCGTCCGCGGCCGACATCGCAGCATGAGACATATCCACCACCGGTCCCGACGGCGACGTAGACTGAATCAGCAGCCCGTTCGGGGTGGGGGCAGCGGGCAACGCGACCGTACTGCGAGAGCCCTGCTTGCTGATCAGATATCCCTCGTCGCGCAACACCGAATACGAGGAGGTAATCGTCGTACGGCTCAGATCCAGGGCGGCAGACAGATCGCGTTCGCTCGGCAGCCCGACGCCTAGCGGAATCCGGCCGTCGTGAATGAGCAGGCGAACGCCGTCCGCCAACGCCCGATACGTCGGACGCGAGGCCTTGCGCTTACCGGATCCATCCGCGGTCGCGTCGGCGCGCCAGCTACCGAGATCGCGGGCCAGTGACGTTGCATTGAGCACTCTGGAGGCCATACAGCCCATATTCACCCACTGGCATCGAACTTTCAAGTCCATTACACGTTCGACTGGACTGCCCGTCGACGTCCGGTGGATACTCGACCCATGCCGAGCAGCACCCTCTTCGACACGGCCATCGGCCGATGCGGTCTTGCCTGGAGCGCGGACGGCGTGATTGCCGTGGCATTACCCGAGCCGTCGGACGAGGCCATGTTCGATTACCTGGCCGGCTTCGGCGCTACCCGAGGTCCGGTCGATGCTCTCGCCGCGGACGCGATCGATCGAATCGTGGCGCTTCTCGCCGGCCGCGCCGTGGACATGAGCCCGATCCCGCTGGTGCTCGAGGTTTCGGCGTTCGACGCCTCGGTCTACACCGTGTGCAGCGCGATTCCCCGGGGCGCGACGCTGACGTACGGAGACATCGCGCGCCGTCTCGGGCTGCCGGGCGCGGCCCAGGCGGTGGGCGGGGCACTGGGCCGCAACCCGGTGCCGATCATCGTTCCGTGCCATCGCGTCCTCGGCGCGGGCCGAGAAGTAGGCGGCTTCTCCGCTCCCGGCGGGGCAAATACGAAACAACGAATTCTCGGCATCGAGGGTGTAGCAGGATTCGACGAGCCGACATTGTTCTGAATTGCCTACTGATACAAAAGACCGCATATCTGGAAACAATGTGAAAAACGGGGACGGAGTTTATGAATCAGGCAGAGATGTGGAGCGAGGACAGCGACGAGTCGACTGCCGAGACCGTTTCGGCCTCGGGGCCCGGACTCAATTCCGAGTCTTCCGCTTTACCGCCGATGGTGAACGCACCTGCATCCGGCAGCCAGCCGATCGCTCCCCGCTGGAACAGGTTGTACCGCCCGGAACCGGTGGGTGTCGGGCGCTCGTTGCTGATCGGATAGCCAAGTGCGCCATAGGGTCCCCCGTGACCGAGGTACCAAGCCAGTATCGGACCATGCACCTCGTGTGCACCACCCTCGGGGAGGGCGAACACCATCGCGTGGGTGAACTCCAACATGCCGCCCCCTTGCGGACCCAGCATGAATTCGCCGGTCTGCGCCCCGATCCACGAGTGTTCGTAAGCAAACCGATCGAATTGGTAGCTGAAAACTTCCAAGCCATTGTAATTTTCAGTCATCGACCGGCCCTCCGTCGCTTTACTTGGCCTCGATTATCCACCCGTTGCGCAAATGCGCACTTCGATTCGGAGATATATGTGGCGCCTCAGCTATCGGAGAAGTGCCAGAATCTCGGCGGGGACCTCATCCGTCGCTGCTGGGTCGACCACCGTTCGGGACCAACTGCCACCCGACGCGTCCAACCGAACCAGCTGATTCGGTCCGAGCAACCACAGCTGATCCCCGGCTGACCAGTTGACGCCATAGCCGTACGCCTCGCTGGAAGTAGCGGGAGCGCTGTACTGAACAGTGCCGGTGGTGTCGACGATCTGCAGCGTCGGAGAGCCGTCGATATCCACAACCCGGGCCTCCGACGCACCCGACGGTGAGACCACCGGTGCGGACGGAGCCGCGGGTAGCGGCGGCGTGGTCGTGATGGTCGGCGGTGGGGCTACCGCTGCGGGTGAGTCGGTGGTGGACGACGGGGTCGTCGTCGTCGGCGGAACCTCGACCGGCGACGGAACCGGGGACTCCTCGGTGAGCGACGGATCCGTCGTCGTTGGGGCCGGTGCGAGTGTCGACTCCGGAATGATCGGGGACGTCACTGTGGGGACTTCGGTGGTGGTTTCCGGAACGATCGCCCGCGCGGCGCTGCGGGCGACGACGCCTGGCGTCACACACCGCGAGCTGGGCAGCAGTCCCCCGTTCATGGCTACATCCTGGGTGGCGCTGGCAGTAGACGATCGAGTACCGGACATAGTCTGGACCGAGAAGATCCAGGTACCGGTGCGGGTGCCACCGAGCAGAAGTCCGTTCTGAAGGTCGACCGAGTTCGTCGAGACGCTGCCGGTGACATCCGATCGACCAGCTTGACGGATAGTCCACCTGTAGGTAAATCCCGCTCCCGCTGACGTCCAGGACAAGGTCACGTAGTTACCAAGGAGTCCGGCAACTCCAGCACGGTTGGTGCACAATATTGATTGCGGTACCGGGATCGGCAGTGCTGTGGTGAAGGTGCCACTGAGCGCAGTTGCCTTATCTTGTCCCGCCGCAAGGGTTGTCGGAGTGTTCGAGGCACTGATTCCAACTGCCGAAATGGCCGCCAACGCGAGCACCACACCGAGTCTGGACGCGCCGTGCTTCGGTGCACTGTGCCGCCCACTACGCGGTTCCTGCCTCCGATCGTCGTCGTCGGGCTGCGCAGGAGCCTCCTCGGTGGACCTACGAACTCCGAACGCGGTCATGAGAAGTGCGCCGACGGCGATGCCGCCGATGAACACAGCGACCGGACCGCTGAGCCAGGTGACCGCGTAGCCCAGTTTCCCGACGCTGAAGAACACACGATCGGCTTCGGACACCACGTAGCTCTCGGCATCGGGTTCGGCGTTCGCGTCCCCCTTCAGGAACAGCTGTGCGCTGTCGGTTCCGACCGCCCCGATTTCGACCACCCGGTGAGTGATTGCTGCTCCCGACGCGTTGGTGACCTTGACGATGTCACCGATCTCGATCTCCGCGGCCGGGGTGGTCTCGCTCAACGCCAGAGCACCGGTGTCGATGGCCGGGGCCATGGACCCGGACCGGAAGATCAGCGGAGTAATTCCTAGGAACACCGCCGTGAGCGCGAACAGCACACAGACGAGTCCGGCGACAGCGCCGACGGTCAGAGCTATCTCGCGCAGCAGACGCGGGCGAGATCGGAGGCGGTCAGCGGAGGCATGGGTGTCGGACATGATCTACGTCGACGTCGCGGTGATGGTGTACGTGATGGTGCCGGTAGCAACGGGATTGGGCTGAGCTGTCCCGGTCGGCATGGTCACGCTGATGCACAGTTGATCGGTCTGCCCAGCGATGACGGCGGTTGTCGGTCGCGCAATCAGTGACCGATTGAGACCGGGGAAGACTTTCGATGTTCCGAGTCCCGTCACCGTGCTGATCGGGGTTCCACTACATGCGCCGGACACAGGCGCACCGGCGTGCACCGAAGAGTTGAGAAGATTCCCGAGAGTGGCATTGCTGGCCAGAACAGAAATGGTGTAGGAATTGGCGACCGAACCCACGTCGTTGGTCACCAGAAGCCCGGCCGCAACTGTATCTCCCGGCCAAATCGCAGGATTGGCCAGCGTCGTGCTGAACGCAGACGGATTGTTGTCGATGGCAGGACTTCCCACCTTGATGTCGAGTCGACCCGTCGTGAACACACCCGACGTGGCGATCGCTGAATCCGACCATGCTGCAAGGGTTCCCACCGCGCCGAGTCCGAGCACGATGCCGATCGACATGATGGCCCGAGCGCGAGCGCTGATGAGCGCGGAGCCGAACCGTGCCAGAACCGCCTCCAGGCCGGCGGTGTCACTGTGACGCGACATCAGGGCTGCGCCCCTTCCATATCCGTCCGCGCATCCGAATTTTCCGGGCAAGCGGCGCTATCACTGTTTTCCCACTGCAGAACCAGATCGATTCGTGCAGTGGAGGTGCGGGTGTCGTTGCCGGCCGACTCGGCCATCGCAACCGAGGCGTCGATGCGATTCTTCTCCCCTGCCGCTATGGCGATCAGTGCACACGATTCGACCAGTTCACCGCCGCCGATGGAGATGGTGAGAGCTCGAAGGAACCCGGGATTGTCGCTGTCGAGGGTGAGCCGGACACGGCCGTCCTTGTCGGTGTCGTTGAACACGTGAAACTGCGATTCGCGCACATCCCCGGGAACCCACCGAATGTCGTTGTCGAACAACGGGCTCCGAAAGCTCGTCGCCCAATTCTCCCCGTCGTCGCTGTACTTGACCGTCTGCGCGGGAGTCGATCCGGCACCGAGGAGCAACACGACCGCGATTCCGGCGAAAGCTGCGGTGCACGCGACAAACGTCCGGCGCTTCATGTCGACGGTTCCCTGCGGGTTCGGTGCCGGTCGACGCCGGCTCCGATGAACATCGCCAGCGCGTAACCGACCAAACCGACGACGATGACGGTCACCGTGATTTTCCGTTGTTCGCCGTTCAGCCAGTTGTTGACATATCCCATGTACGGGAGCGAATACCAGACCGCGCCGCGAATCTGCCCGATCTGTACTGGGTTTTCGTCGTCGGACCCGTTGTTGTCACCGCGGGTGATGAACGTCTGCTCGCCGCGCCCGCTCTGTCTGGTGGCGACGATTCTGTGCGTGACCACCTCGGGGTCGTTCGACCGCAGCTGATACGTCACCGGCGTCCCCACCGTCAGCTCTCTCGGGTCGACCGGTCGCACGACGATCAATTCACCAGGCGGATAGGTCGGACGCATCGACGAGGTCAGGATCGTGTACGGCGTCGAACCGGTGAATCGCGGAATCACCACCGTCGCAGCAAGAATGGCGAGCATGACGGCCAACAGCGTGTAGGAGACCATGCGACTGATCCACCACCACGCCCCGGTGTGTTCGTCCTCGTCCTCGCGCGCAGAGACGACTGGGATGACGTCGGTGTCGTCGGTGGTCATGCCTGATCCGCTCGGAAGGAGAATGTCACCGTGGATGTGGCGGTCTGGGGTGGTGAATCGGACGTGGTGAGGCGAAAACACCACACCTCGTTCGATCCGGGTGCGAGGAGGCGCGCCGCGGGTGCGACCGGTATTTGAGCACCCGCGGCGTTCGCGTTGTACAGGACCGAGGCTCCGGTCGGCGCACCGGTGGCGGGGCATGAACCAGTGCTGGAGATGGTGCTTGCCGTGAGCACGAAGGGCAACGGGCCGTTCACAGTAGTGTTTTGCAACCGGAAGACGAACGGGGTGGTTCCGTTGTTGCGAATGAGCAGTGGCGCTTGCGCGAAACCGTTGGGCGCGAGAACCCCGTTACCCAGCCCCGGGATCGGGAAGTTCTGCACCTCGGCGGACCCCTGCGGGCCGAGCTTGATGTCCAAGGTGCCGGAGTCGAGGGTGCCACCATCGAGTGTTTCCTCGTCACGCCACAGCGCGCCCGTCGTCTGTGCTGATCCGAAGACCAGCACAGCGACGGACGCGGCTGCGAGTGCCCAATACCGGCCGTGCTTCATCGTCACGGCAATGGAGCGGGACGAACCTGGTCGAGTGTCAGGGCGATGTCAGCGAGGCTGACGCTCTCGTCTTGCGCGATGAGTCCGCCAGTACCGATATCGAACGGGATCGTGACAGCGACCGTGATGAGAGTGGGCGATGCAGCCCCGAGCGGCAGGCTCACCGGAGCGCCGTTCGGCACGTTCGCGCCACCGTTGACTGACACAGTTGCACCGGCCAAAGCTGCTTGGAGCTCGGCATCACCTGTAACGTCGGCGAAATCGGCGGTGATACTGGCAAGAAGATTGTCTCCGGCCCAGGTGACGTTGTAGTCGGTCGTGTACTCGAGAACGTCGCCCGGCACGATGAGGAAGCCGGAAGGGTCGGCACCAATGGACGTGCCGGACGTCGTCTCGGTCCAGTTGGCCGTGTTCGCGACCGGATCGAAGTAGAGCTCGCCCGAGTTGATCGTTCCACCACCGAGTGTCTCTTCGTCCTGCCAGAGAGCAAGCGATCCCAAACCGCCGAGCAGCAGAACCGCCGCCGCGCCCGCCGCTACAGCGCCTTTGGTTGCCTTGTTCATTGTTTCAACTTTCTTCGGTGGCCCTGACGAAGAGGGCGGTTGAGGACCCCAACGGGTCGGTGCCCCTTGTGTCAAAAGGGCTGCGCAACAGGGTGCGTCGATCATTGTTTCTCCTAAACCGGGCGGTCTGTTACCCCTATTGGGATAAAAGTCCGAGAGTTTTCTTATGCCCGATTTTGTGGACCGACTCAATACGGGCAGTTACATCTACAACATGACTGTAAAGATGAAGCGCTTCCGGAATCGGTCGAATCGGACTTCACGCCACGTCTGGACAGTGGTCTGAACCCGAAGAGCCGACTGCGGTTCAGCGCGAAATCCGACCTGAGGTTTCTTTGTCCCGATCGGCGAATTCAGTGGCTTCGGACCGCAGGAAGACAGCAAAAAACCCCGAGGCAGTGTGCCTCGGGGCTTTTCGGTAACGGGTTCGGCTACCGCAGGATGTCTCGACGGACGATGGTTTCGTCGCGGCCCGGTCCCACACCGATGCACGACATGTACGCGCCCGACAGTTCCTCGAGACGCAGGACGTAGTTCTGCGCGTTGATCGGCAGTTCTTCGAATGTCCGGGCACCGGAGATGTCTTCCCACCAACCGGGCATTTCTTCGTAGATCGGCTTCGCGTGGTGGAAACCGGTCTGCGTCATCGGCATTTCGTCGTGACGGACACCGTCGACGTCGTAGGCGACGCAGATGGGCACGGTGTCCAGGCTGGAGAGCACGTCGAGCTTGGTCAGGAAGTAGTCGGTGATGCCGTTGACGCGGGTGGCGTACCGAGCGATGACTGCGTCGAACCAGCCCGTACGTCGGGCGCGACCGGTGGTGACGCCCACCTCGCCGCCCTGCTTGGCCAGGTACTCACCGTGGTTGTCGAACAGCTCGGTCGGGAACGGACCCGAACCGACACGCGTCGTGTAGGCCTTGAGGATGCCGAGGACCGTGGTGATCTTGTTCGGGCCGATGCCGGAGCCGACGGACGCACCGCCTGCCGTCGGGTTCGACGACGTCACGTACGGATAGGTGCCGTGGTCGACGTCGAGCAACGTGCCCTGCGATCCCTCGAGCAGAATCGTGTCGCCGCGCTCGAGCGCGAGGTTGAGCTGCAGGCGCGTATCGGTGATGCGGTGCTTGAATCCCTCGGCCTGCTCGAGCACCTCGTCGACGACCTGCTGTGGATCCAGCGCCCGGCGGTTGTAGATCTTCGAGAGCACCTGGTTCTTGAATTCCAGTGCGGCCTCGACCTTTTGGGTCAGGATCTTCTCGTCGAGCACATCCGCCGCACGCACGCCCACGCGGGCGAGCTTGTCCTGGTAGCACGGGCCGATGCCGCGCCCGGTGGTGCCGATCTTCTTGGCTCCGAGGAAGCGCTCGGTGACCTTGTCGATGGCCACGTGGTACGGCATGATCAGGTGCGCATCGGCGCTGAGCAGCAGGTTCGAGGTGTCGACGTCGCGCTTCTCGAGGCCGTCGAGCTCGGTGAGCAGCACACCCGGATCGACGACGACACCGTTGCCGATGACGTTCTTGACGCCCGGCGTCAGAATTCCCGACGGGATCAGGTGCAGTGCGAACTTGTCGCCGTTGGGAAGAACGACGGTGTGGCCGGCGTTGTTGCCGCCTTGGTAGCGAACCACCCACTGAAGTCGTTCGCCGAACAGGTCGGTGGCTTTGCCTTTGCCTTCGTCGCCCCACTGGGCGCCGATCAGGACTATCGCCGGCATGTGCTCTCCTACGTTGCTTTCGTGCAAGGACGTGCTGCAGATGTACTCGAGCGAATGCAGCAGTCACCATTCGTCGCAGGCGCGACAGTGGCCGGGGGAACAGTCTAGCCGAGGCGGTGAGCTGGCCCGCATGCCGCTACGGTCGACGCAGAACGAGGGCACTATGGTCGTGACGAGGATTCATCGGAAGATCTAGGAGCGCCGTGACACCGTTCGTTCTGCAGTGCGGCAACCCGCTGCTGCCGATCACGCTGACCGACGTCCCACTGCGCAACGCCGACGCAGTACCGACCGACGACGATTGCAGCGCGATCTTCTCCGACATCGAATCCGCCCCCGAGCCACGCATCATCGTCCTGGGCGATGATGCGTCCCTCGCCGCGCTGCTGACGCGCCTGATGCGCACCGAACGGCTGCACGTCGAAGTCGCGTTCGTGCCGGAGAACGCAACCGATGCCGCTCACATCTACAAGCTGGGCACCGGGTCACGTGCCGCCAAGGTCGCCTTGACGGGCACTGCGTCGAGCACACCCCTCATCCGCGACGATGCAGGCAAGGCCGTCGTCGGGAGGGCTCTGCTCGGCGGTGCCGACGGAACCGACCTCGAAGGCGAGGCCTATGTCGACGACACCCGGTTGTTCTCCGGCGTCGTGCCCGGAGTCGAGGTGGCTCCCACCCCGGACATGCCCGGCCTCCGTGCACGCGTGGTCGGCCGTCGCCGATTTCTGCCGCGCCGCTGGGTGAGCGGCCGCGCCATGCAACTCGGCTCCCCCGCCGCCGAACTGACCCGCGACGGCATCGCCGGCGGCAAGGCAGTGAAGCGGTCGACCTTCTACCGCCACCATCAGGAGTGGTTGCTGGTCCGATGACCGTTCCGGTGCGGCGCGGTCCCGTCCTGCCCAGTCCGATCTTCGTCGCGGTACTCGCCATCGCCGGAATCGGCGGTGCTCTTGCCTGGACGGCAGAAGACGTCACGTCCGTCGCCGCGCGCATCGGAGTGTTCGTACTCGTTCTCGCCGGGTGGATCGCGTCGGTGTGCCTGCACGAATTCGGACACGCCTACACCGCGTTTCGAGCCGGTGATCGCGAAGTCGAGCTCCACGGCTACCTGACCCTGAACCCGCTGAAGTACACCCACCCGCTGCTGTCCATCGTTCTCCCGGTGGTGTTCATCGCGATCGGTGGGATCGGCCTGCCGGGCGGTGCCGTGTACCTGCGCACCGGCCAGTTCTCGGCGTCGACCCAGCGGCGCATCGCCCTGGCCGGCCCGTTCGCCAATGCCGTTCTCGCCGTTGTTCTTCTGACGGTCATCAGGCTGTTCGGCACAGACGGCACCAACGCCGCCTTCTGGTACGGGCTCAGCTTTCTGGCGTTCCTGCAGATCATGGCCACGATCCTCAACCTGATCCCGGTGCCCGGACTCGACGGATACGCCGCCCTCGAACCCTCGCTCTCGCCCGCCACCCGTGCATCGCTGAACCAGTTCAAGGGATACGGAATTCTCGTCCTCGTTGCGCTGCTCTTCGTGCCGGCCGTCAACGCCGCCTTCTTCGGAGCGATCTACACTATGTTCGGATTGTCGGGGGTCCCCGAGTTCTTCGCGGGCAACGGCAACTACCTGATGCGATTCTGGATCTGACAGGTCCAGCGGGAAAGAGTGCACGATATCGAGCGCAATCGGCGGGATTCCGTCTGTTCGGGCAGGTTCCGTGCATTCTTTCCCAACACTGTCGGTGGCGGATCGCATAATGTGCGCATGACAACGTGGAACGAATTCTCGGCAGCGGCCCCGACACTCGCGTCGGCGGTGCGGGCTCGATTCACCGCGCACAAGCACCATGTTCTTGCGACGCTACGAGCAGACGGCTCAGCGCGCGTGAGCGGAACCGAGGTGGAGTTCGTGGACACCGGGGTGCTGCGACTCGGATCGATGCTCGGTGCCGCCAAAGCGCGAGATCTTCAGCGCGACGGCCGATTCGCACTGCACAGCAATCCCGGCCATCACTCGATGGAGGGCGGCGACGCAAAGATCAGCGGAATGGCCGCAGAGATCACCGATCCTGCTGTGCTGCAACCGATATTCGACGCGGCTCCCGGCGAACTCGTGCCGTATCACGTGTTCGACCTCGACATCGGCGAAGTCGTACTGACGTCACTGGTGGACGATCACATGCAGATCGACGTCTGGCGTCCGGGAACCGAGGTACGCACCGTCACCAGGTGAGCTCTTCCTTGCAGGTTCGGCCGTGTGCGGTCGGCTCGACCTGCACGGTGGCGTGGTCGAGTCCGTAGGTAGACAGCAGTGAGCGCGCGCGATCGAGCACCATCGACGACGAACCCTCGCATTCCAGGTGCACGGTGGCCACGTCCATTCCGGTGGTCAGGGTCCATACGTGCAGATCGTGCACTCCCGTCACTCCGGGAAGGGCACTCAGGTCCCCGGTCAACGCGTCCACGTCGACATCGGCGGGGCTCGCCTGGGTGAGAATGCGCAGTGCCGACCCGGCGAGCTTGATCGCACGCGGCACCACCCACAGAGAGATGAGCACGCCGACGACGATGTCGACCCAGGTCCAGCCGAACACCACCATGAGCACACCGCCCACGAGCACACCGACGCTTCCGACGGCGTCGGCCAGTACCTCCATGTAGGCACCGCGAACGGCCAGGGAGTCCTTCGCATCGCCGCGGATGAGCATCATGACGACGATGTTGGCGGCAAGACCGGCCGCAGCGGTCAGAATCAGCGGAAGACCGGGGATCTCGGGCGCATCGCCGATGCGAGATATCGCCTCGTACATGATGAACGCCGCAACCCCCAGCAGCAGAACGGCATTCGCGATGGCGGTCAACACCTCTGCCCGATGCCAGCCGAAAGTCCTTGCCGCTGCAGCACTTCCCTTCCGCGCAAGGACGAGTGCGATCAAACCCATCGACATTCCGAGTACGTCGGTGAGCATGTGGCCGGCATCGGCGAGCAGACCGAGCGAACCTATTGCCACGGCAACGGTGGCCTCGACGACGAGGAACACCACCAGAACCGCCAGAGCGACGACCATCTTGCGAACCCGAGATCGGGGCGGCCCCGCACCTGCGGGCGAGTGACCGCCCACGCCGTGGCTGTGTCCGTGACCCGCGCCCATGACTCCCCCTCGTGACTGCAACGACTTCAGGCAGTCACCATATGCGTACATACGCATATATGCAATGGTGCGCTCGGGTCACAACTCCGGCGGGACGTGCGGATGCTTGACCGTCGGCGGAAGCGTCGCCAACGCGGAAATACGCTTGAGCCCGGCGACCTGCAACAGATCGACGATGATCGACCGCAACTGAGCGAGCACCACCGTCGCCGACAACCCGGCGTTCGAGATCAGTTCCGGCTTGGCTCCGGCAGCAACCGACCGCAACACCCGCGCGGCCTCCGCCGCATCCGGCTTCTGCCCCGGATCGGCGAGAATCATCTGGCGTAGGACTTCCACCGCATGCGCCAGCTTCTCCACCTCGTCGACCACCCGCGGGTCCAGAATTTCGTCGTCGCGCACCAAGGTCAGCGACCGCCGTGCCAGCACCCGAATATTGCGAACCGCGTTGTCGATCGGATCGGCCGTCGCGGCGAGCGCTGCAAGACGATTGCGATGATTCCAGTACATCGGCGAAATTCGTGCGATCTCGCGACCGCCCTTGAGGTCGGTCCGTAGAGCATCGATACCGGACTGCGTCGCCCGAGCCTTGCGCAACGCATCCTCGATGGGTTTCGGGTCGTTGGCCACCAACCCGTCGGCCACCTTCTGCAACACACTCGCCGCGGTCGCCAACACGTTCGCCGCATCCTTACGCGCCCGCCACACCGGATGCGTCGGGATCAACGCCACGATCGCGATGCCCACCAGCCCGCCGACCAACGCGTCGACCATGCGGTTGGGGCCACCCATGTTGCCCGGCGGAATGAGCGTCGCCACCAGTACCGCAGACGATCCGGCCTGCATCGCGATGATGGGACCGCCGTCGAGGAAGACTGCAGCCGACATCGCCAACACGACCACCAGCGCAATCTGCCACGGCCCACTGCCGATCAGCGAGATCAACAGATCGCCGACGCCGATGCCGACCGTCACGCCGGCCACCAGCTCGGCCGATCGACGCAACCGCGCCCCCAGAGAGACACCGAGCGAGACGACGGCCGCAATGGGCGCGAAGAACGGACGTTCGTGACCGACGAGATCCGTGGCGACGAACCACGCGACCCCGGCCGCCAACGCGCACTGCACGATGGGCAACAGCGACAACCGCAGGCGCTCGGTACCCGCCTTCATCCGGGTTCGGCCACGCGCCCGGCTCGCGCGGGCCCGATCAGCCCAGGCCGAGCGCTTCCGCTGCTTTGGGATCACAGTCTTCGAGGAGGTCGAGGCAGCGGGCGTACTCGTCGTGCTCGCCGATGTCGCGGGCGGCTTTGGCGAGGACTGCGACGCATCGGAGGAATCCGCGGTTGGGCTCATGGCTGTACGGGACCGGCCCGAATCCCTTCCATCCGTTACGACGCAACTGGTCCAGACCTCGGTGATAGCCGGTACGCGCATAGGCGTACGCGGTGATGGTGGCACCCGATTCGAGAGCGGCCTCGGCGAGATACGCCCACGCGATCGACGCCGTCGGGTGGGCCGCAGCAACCGTCTCGGGGGCCTCGTGATTCAGCAGTGCGGATTCGGCCTCGTCGTCGCCGGGCAACAGCGTTGGTTGAGGTCCGAGCAGATCACCGAAAGAAGTCATGGCGCTCATTGTGCCCCTACGTCACCCAATCGTGTCCGAACACCCCCGGCGGCGCTCACGCTGCGCTGCGCACACGGTCGATAGGCTGCCAGCTGACGAAATTTCGGACTTACAGCTTTCGAGTAATTCGGTGAACGAGGGAGAACGCATGCCGGACGAGAAGAAGAATGCGCCCTCCGAGGCCGACGCAGCCACCGAGAAGATCGACCTGGGCAAGAAGAAGCAGGTCGACGAGCCCGCCGACACTCCGACCGAGAAGATCGCCACCACTCCAGCCGAGGAACCGGCAACAACGGAAGCGAAGCCGGTAGCGAAGCCGACCGCAGCCCCGCGTCGCATCCCGCCGCGAAACCCATCCGAAGCTTCAACAAAAGATGTTGCGGCAGAAAAGAAATCACCAGCATCGGTGCCGCAACCAGTCGGGCCGAGGAAGATCGAGCCACGGCAACCAGGACCGAAGCAGGCCGGTCCCCAGCGCATCGGACCCGCGCCGACGGAACCCGGCAAACCGAGCCAGAAGAAGTGGTGGGCGGCACTGGTGGCCGCGGTTGTCGTGATCGCGGCAGTGGCCGCCGGTGCGTACCTGCTGATCGACCGCACGAGCGTCGAGGACTCACCGGAAGCGCAGATTCGCACGACCGTCGAGTCGTTCACCAGGGCGCTGGCCGCCGGGGATCTGGCGACGCTACGCAGCACGTCCTGCGGAGACCTGGCGACGTTCTATCGCGACATCCCGGATGCGGAGTTCGCCGACGTGCATCGAGTGTCCGTGGAGCAAGGCAACATCCCCACCGTCGACAGCATCGACGCCATCCAGGTCACCGACGACTCCACGGCGATCGCCCAGGTCATCGCCCACACGGACGCCAACCCGAACGATCGCTCGCCGCGCACCTTCGACCTGAGCCTCGACGGCGATCAGTGGAAGGTGTGCAGCTGAGCGCCCATGTGAGTGGAACTTCGTAATCCACTACGAAGTTCCGCTCACATGCGGCGCAGCCGCTTATCCGGCGCTGACGCTGCGTCCGGCCGACTTCAGGTCGTTGCAGGCCTCGATCACACGGGCCGTCATTCCGGCTTCTGCCTTCTTGAGGTAGCTGCGCGGATCGTAGGCCTTCTTGTTGCCCACCTCGCCGTCGATCTTGAGCACACCGTCGTAGTTGGAGAAGAAGTGTCCGGCGATGGGGCGGCTGAATGCGTACTGGGTGTCGGTGTCGACGTTCATCTTCACCGTTCCGTACTCGAGCGCCTCTTCGATTTCGCTCTTCGCCGAGCCCGATCCGCCGTGAAAGACGAAATCGAACGGCTTCGAGCCCGATGCCAGGCCGAGCTTCTCGCTGGCCACACGCTGACCGTCGGCCAGAACGGACGGCTTGAGCTTGACGTTGCCCGGCTTGTAGACGCCGTGCACGTTGCCGAAGGTGGCCGCCAGCAGGTAGCGCGAGCCGGCGTCTCCGGCACCGAGTGCCTCGACGGTCTTGAGGAAGTCCTCGTTCGACGTGTACAGCTTGTCGTTGATCTCGGCCTCGACGCCGTCTTCCTCGCCGCCGACGACACCGATTTCGATCTCCAGGATGATCTTCGCGGCCGCAGCGCGGGCCAGCAGATCCTTCGCGATCTCCAGGTTCTCGTCGATCGGCACGGCCGATCCGTCCCACATGTGCGACTGAAACAGCGGGTTCTTGCCGGCGTCGACGCGCTCCTGCGAGATCGCGAGCAGCGGACGCACGTAGGTGTCCAGCTTGTCCTTGGGGCAGTGGTCGGTGTGCAGCGCGATCGTGACGTCGTATTCGGCGGCCACGACGTGGGCGAACTCGGCGAGAGCGACAGCGCCGGTGACCATGCTCTTCACGCCCAGACCGGAGCCGAATTCTGCGCCGCCGGTCGAGAACTGGATGATGCCGTCGCTACCCGCGTCGGCGAAGCCTTTGATGGCGGCGTTGATGGACTCGGAACCCACACAGTTGATTGCCGGGAAGGCGAACTTGTGTTCCTTCGCCCGGCCCAGCATCTCGGCGTAGACCTCGGGAGTTGCGATAGGCACGGCGTCATTCCTCCAATGGAAGTTCGATAGTGAAAGTCGATTGTGTCCTGTGCAGTATGGCAACCTCCGGGCTCGGTGTCGTGCGTGCCCGCTAGGGGAAGCGTCGTTCGGACCATGGCGGTACGTCACCGACTGTTCAGGAGTTGCCGGTTTCGGCCGGTAGTGTGGGCGCGGTGAGTCTTCTTGCTGCTTCGGAATCGGTGACGACGAATCTGGCCCTGTTGCCCGGTTTCCTCGATCCGGTGAACCTGCTCAACTCCTTCGGTCACTGGGTCCTGATCGGTCTGCTGCTGGTGGTGTTCATCGAGTCCGGCCTGCTGTTTCCGTTGCTGCCCGGCGACTCGTTGCTGTTCACCGCCGGCCTGATCGCGGCGTCGAAGTCCACCGAGATCGAACCGTTCGCGTCCATCTGGACGCTGGTCATCCTGATTCCCATCGCGGCGATCCTCGGTGACCAGGTCGGTTTCCTCATCGGCACCAAGGGCGGTGCCGCCCTGTTCAAGAGCAACGACGCCCGGTTCTTCAAGAAGAAGTACATCGACGAGTCGCACGTCTTCTTCGAAAAGCACGGGCCGATCACGATCATCCTGGCGAGGTTCGTCCCCATCGTGCGGACGTTCGCTCCGGTCGTCGCCGGTGCGTCGCACATGAAGTACTCGCTGTTCCTGACGTACAACGTCGTCGGCGGCATCCTGTGGGGCGCGGGTGTCACTGTTCTGGGGTACCTACTCGGACAGATCGCGTTCATCCGCGACCACGTCGACATCATCTTCCTGCTGATCGTCGCCGTCTCCGTACTGCCCATCGTCATCGAGGTCGGCAAGCGCATGATCAAGGCCCGCAAGACTCCACTCGGGGAAGCAGCCGACGCGATCGAAGCCGACGCCCCGGACTCCAAGTCCTGATCCGAAAGCGATCGAGCCCGTGTCACTGAGCGTCACAGCATTGACCGCCACCGCACTGCAGACCGTGTCCACCGAGGCCGTCGGCAGTTTCGGACCGCTGCAGTCCGCGGGCCCGCTGGTCGTGTGGGTGATCGTGATGGCATTCGTGTTCATCGAATGCGCGGTGATCATCGGTCTCTTCCTACCCGGCGATTCGATGCTGATCACGGCGGGCATCGTCATGGCGACGCACGCGTCGGGCACCGGCCACATCTGGGCTCTCTCGGTCGGTGCGATGGTCGCGGCGATAGCCGGCAACCAGGTGGGGTACATGATCGGCCACCGAACCGGTTCGACGCTGGTGGCCCGCAAGAACGGCAAGTACCTCAACACCAAGAACCTGCACAAGGTCAATCTGCTGCTGGAAAAGCACGGATTCTGGGCGGTCCTCGTCGCGCGGTGGATCCCGTGGGTCCGCACGCTGTGCCCGATGGTCGCCGGTGCCGCGAAGATGGATCACCGTCGCTACACGATCGCCAGCACTCTGGGCGCGATCATCTGGGCCCCGGTGCTGTTGCTCGTCGGCTTCTACTTCGGCTCGTTCATCCAGCGCATCCCGTGGCTGATGCCTGCGGTGCTGATCAGCATGATCGTGCTGCTGGTCGTCGGAACGGGCCTGGGTATCTGGCAATACCGCAAGGAAATGGCGCGTCCGGAAGAGACGATCGTCGTCGACGAGGTTGTGGAGTAAGACCCGCGGAACGACCTAAAAGCCCGCGGGAGTGCAGCCTGCGGAACGACCTAAAAGCCAGCCGCACAGACGCGGTAGGCCGCTTCCATGAGCATCCAGCCGCCGAGTTGCACGGACAGGTCGCGTTCGGGCACCTGGGACGGTCGGACCGTTCCCTCGGCGAAGGTGGCGATGTGCAGGCCCTGCCCCGGGAATCGGGCTTCGCGGGTCCAATCGGCACCGAACAGTGGGTTGTCCTCCACTTCGAGCCGGTTCTCCCATGCGGCCTCGGCCGAGGCGAGGACGATTGCGGCCGCAACTTCTCGTGCACGGCCGTCGGCGTCGGTGTCGCCAGGTAGTTCGGTGGCCACCAGCGCGAGGTAGCGCGCGAGAATCGGGTTGAACAGGCCCCCGTCTCCTCCGCCGCCGCCGGTGATGACGAGGTTGCGGGTGAGGTGGTTCTCGACGGCGTCGACCAGAGCGTGGACGCGCTGCGCGTGCCTCGGCTCGCCGAGGCGGAGAGCGAGTTCGGTTTCCAGGCCGAGTGCGACGCCCTGGCAGTAGCTGTAGATCGCGCGTTCGACCTCGCCCGACTTGCCTGCGTCGACGAGGGCGCGGGTGGAGTGCATACCGTCGAGGATCAATCCGGTGCGCGAGTCACGCAGGGTTCGGTCCATCCAGTCCGACATCTCCTGGGCGCGCCAGAGCCGACCCGTGCGGGCGAGCATGATCGCGGCCGGGCCGTTGGCCGGCGCGTTGTAGAAGTCGGATTTCTTGCGCCACGGGATGCCGCCGCCCTCGACCGGAGCCCAGGCGTCGAACAGTTCCATCTCGATCTGCTGGATGCCGCTGCGGTTTCCGACGAAGTGCTGACGCTGCGCACGTTCGAGAGCCAACCCGAGCCAGGCCATGTCGTCGTAGTAATTGTTGGTCCAGCCGGTGAGGTTCCGGGTGCGGTGCGCGCGGGTGATCTTCGTCAGGCGTCGACGACGTTTCGTGGTGAGTTCGCGGTCGGCTGCATCCACTGCGCAGTCGAGCAGGTGTGCCTGCCACCAGTAGTGCCAGCGCAGGAATGCACGCTCACGCTTGACGGGCGGCCACGCGACCACTCCGAGCGCCGTACCGGGCAGTCCCCACAGCCGACGCATGTGCCGTGCGACGACGGCCCCCTCCGCGGCGTCGGCACGCTGCGACCACAACTCCTGCATACCCGCAATCCTGCCACTACCGTTGCCGAACCGTTACATCCCGTCCGGGTAGGGCCCTGTCCTCACCATGCGGTATCGAGATCGGCGTGGCGACGAATCCACGAGTGCATCGCAATCCCGGCCGCGACACCGGCATTGATGCTGCGTGTCGACCCGAACTGCGCGATCGAGACCGTCATGGACGCGGACTCCCGCGCACTCTCGGAGACGCCGGGGCCCTCCTGACCGAACAGCAGCAGGCAGTTGCGCGGCAATTCTGCCGTTTCGATCGGCACCGAGCCCGGGGTGTTGTCGACGGCGACGACGACGAGTCCCTGAACCTCGGCGAACGCCATCAGCGCCTCCACCGAATCGTGATGCTGGATGTGTTGGTACCGGTCGGTGACCATCGCGCCGCGACGGTTCCATCGACGCCGCCCGACGATGTGCACCGCCTGCGCGGCGAAGGCGTTGGCGGTCCGCACCACGGTGCCGATGTTCGCGTCGTTCGCGAAGTTCTCGATGGCGACGTGCAGGGAATGACGGCGAGTGTCGATGTCGGCGACTATGGCCTCGCGTCGCCAGTATCGATATGCGTCGACGACATTGCGTCGATCACCGGCGGCGAGCAGTTCGGGGTCCAGTCGCGGGTCGTCGGGCGGGGGCTCGTCATGGTTGTCCGACCACGGGCCTACGCCGTTCGGGTTCTCACCCCATTCGGTGGGACCGACTTCGGCCGGCTGGTCTTCGATCTCGTTCTCGCTCAATAGATTTCGTTACTGTCCGGCGCGATCCGGAATCCGTGACCGGTGGCGTCGTTCGCGCACGAGATGCCGTTCTCGGCCGAGGTGCAGGTGTAACCACCCTCGGCGATGGTCGCGCCCACAGCCAGCGGCGGATCCATCGTCTCGCCACCCGAGGTGTACACCACTCCCCCGGAACACATGAATGCCGCGGGACCGTCGTTGGTCACGCGAATACCGTTGCCCCAGTTGATCATGCAGTCGTCGGGCCGCGGCGGAACCGGAGTGGTCGTGCCCTGACACCCGGCCTCGGTGCGACTCGACAGCGGCACGATGCCGCATTGGAACAGCCCGTCGGGCGAGGTGAAGTAATAGGCCCCGCCGATCGCGGCATACGTCGTCTGCGGCTCCGCGACCGGTGGGGGCGGTTCGACCGGCGGGGGCGGCGGCAGTTCCGACGTGGTCGTCACCGGCGGCGCAGTAGTGGTCGGTGCCGTCGTCGTGGTGGTGGTCACGGGGGTGGTGGTCGACGAGGGCGGCGGCGGCGGCGCTTGCGCAGCCGACTCACCACTGCAGCCGGTGAGGACGAGAGCCGACCCGACCCCGACAGCGACCACCCACGCCCGCAGCGTTCCGACCCGCACTTGCCCGAATTGTCTTGTCCTGCTCGACCGCACCGTGCTCAGCATGAAGAAAACCCGACCCACCTTTCGACACCGACTGCTCGAAAGACAGACGATACCGGCGCAGCGCCGGCATCGTCCGGTGCGGCGTTCTAGGTGTGGCTCAGACGGCGGTTGACTTCACGGGTGAGCCACGCAGGCGAGAACCGTGAACCGAGCGAGAGCGCCTTGGAGGGCAGCCCGACCGGGAAATGCACCTTGTGCAACCGACGCTTCACCGGACGGGTGGCGTCGAAGATCGCGTCGGACACATCCTTGACGGTGAGCTTGATACCCAACGAACTCGTGGTGCCCGTCGAGATCTTCTCGGTCATCGCCGTCTGGACGAACAGCGGCCACATGGCCTTGACCGCGATGTCGTACTTGCTCCATTCGAGATCCAACGCCTCGGTGATGCCACGTACCGCGAACTTGGATGCGCCGTACGTGACCAACTCGGGCTGACCGTAGATGGCCGATGCCGAGCACAGGTTGACGACCTGCGCGCCCGGAGTGTCCCTGAGATAGGGGAATGCGGCGTGGGTGCCGTATACGACGCCGTTGACGTTGATGTCGATCTGGCGGCGATGCACCGAGAGCGGCATGTCCTCGAAGGCCCCTGCAGCGAGGATCCCGGCATTGTTGATCAAGATGTCGAG
The DNA here is from genome assembly GCF_030056855.1 of Rhodococcus sp. IEGM 1354. Classification (NCBI taxonomy): domain Bacteria; kingdom Bacillati; phylum Actinomycetota; class Actinomycetes; order Mycobacteriales; family Nocardiaceae; genus Rhodococcus; species Rhodococcus sp. IEGM 1354. The sequence goes on along the minus strand of NZ_JASHKT010000009.1, from coordinate 30,387 downwards.
TCGACCGTCGCCCTCGGCGACGAACTCCTTCAACCGGGTTTCCCACTGGTCGGAGTTGGTTACATCCAAAGTACCGGTGAACACCCGACCGCTGAGCGAAGCAGCTTCCTTGCCGAGTGACGCCAATCCGGTCTCGTCGATGTCGTATGCACCGACGAGGTAACCGTTGGCAGCGAACTTGAGTGCCGTAGCACGGCCGATGCCGGCCGCGGCACCTGAGATGAAGACAGTTGGTCGAGTCACATCGATCACCGTACATGTAACCCTACTTACGAGTAACCCCCCAATCTTCGATCGAACGAACGCCGTCTCCCGACGGCACAGGAGTACCGAAGTGAACGACTCGAGGATCGTGCGAGCCGTCGTCGCCGTGGCGATCGGCTATTCGATAGTGCTGGCAGTCTGGATCGGCTGGGTCGTGGACAAGACCCCGCCCGGCACATTGCCGTACCAGTTGGCAGCCCTGGTGGCCGGATTCGGCGCGGCTCTCGGCCTGGCCATGATGATCGCCGGACGCCCGACGCGCGAGCAGAAGGAACTGATCGAACACGGCGTCGAGGGGTGGGCGACGGTGGACGCGATCCGGCGCATCGACGACGACACCGCCGAACTGGACCTGGAGTTCACCGTGCCGGGCTCGAGCAGCTACTTCGGCAAGATCGTCTACGGCATCCCGCGAGCCGACACCACACACTTCGAGCCGGGCACGGTCATCGCCGTTCGAGTGGACCCGGCCCATCGAGAGCGGGTTCTGCTGCTTCCCCGTCACGACGTCGACGAGTAGTGGCCAGCGCGTCGACGAGGAGCATCTGAGCGGCCACGTACGTGGACAGGATCACCACCTCCGCCGCGCGGCGGTGCCGTTCGTCGGTGAGAAACAACCGTCGGTGAACGATCAGCGCGTCGGACAGCGTGAACAGCATTCCGCCCACGACGAGCCGGTGATCACCGCCACGCGAGACCGACCGCGCAGACAACGTCGACGTCGTCGCGAGCACGCCGCCGTAGGCCGACAACGTCGCGGCGACTGCCGGTTGGCGTCGAGCCAACAGAATCGACGCGGCCAACCAGCCCGCGTATCGCGGAACTGCGTCCAGCGGAACCGGACGCGCACCACGACGCCACAGCAGAAACGTGTAGCAGCCCTGCATGACTCCGAATGCCGTGGCACCGAGTTCGAGCGCCGAGTCGTCGTCCGGGTCGATCAACAGCACGTCGCCGATGGTGGCTGCGGCCAGACCCGCCGCCAGCACTCGATCGTGTGCCGGATCGAGGCCGGTGGCCAATGCGGGAACGATCAGCGGCTTTGCGATCTTCTGCAGCCGGGCCGAGCCCGTCCACGCGCCGAGCACCGTCACCGCAGCTGCCACCGATGCGGCAACGCGGGCACAACCGACCCGATCCATGTTCACTTCCGACCCTTCCTGGGCGAATCCGTCATAACGACCGTCACATGTGACCCTGACCCCTATCGCTTGATACTCGCAGGGCGCGTGGGCATCGTGGATAGGTCGGACAGATCATTTTCGAAAGCACTGGGGACCATCATGCGCCGCAAACTCACCGGGCACGCTCGCATCGCAGGTGACGAGGTCGCCGGCTACCCCAATCCGCTCCTCCGCGACTGCGACCTCCGCCAGGCACAGATCAAGCGCTGGGTCGTCACCCTGTTGATCGTCATGGTGCCGTTCTCGCTGTGGATCGGCATCGGTGCCTACTCCGAGCAGCAGCAACGACTCGACGAGCAGCGCACGTCGATCCACCAGGTGACGGCCACCACGACGGATGTCGCAGCCGTAGCACCGACGGCCGCAACCAGTTTCGACTCCACCAACGGTGCCGCCGTGACGGCCGTTCCCTCGCAGTGGGTCTACCGAGGTGTCGAGCACACCGGGCGCGTCAGCGTCGACACCGGTTCTCCTGTCGGTACGACCGCTCAGATCTGGGTGAACGACGCCGGCGAGCTGAGCCTGCGGCCACTGACCTCCTCGGACGTCGTCGCTGCCGCGATCTTCAGTGCTGTCGGAAGCTGGATCCTGGCGGCCACTGCGCTGGTCGGCTTCTACTACGTCATGCGCTACCGCTACGACGGGCGGCGAGACGCCGAATGGGATCGCGAGATCGCCGATCTGTTGAGTCGACACTGACCGACTCCCCCTCGAGCTCACCCCGCCCGATCGGACCCCGAGGTGAGACTCGCGTTGCGATAGATAGTTAGTGTATGTAACAATAAAGCAGTGAGTCATTCCCACGACGACCTCAGAGATCTGGTCTCGGAGCTGGTCACCAGCTCGTCACGCTTCGTTCGATTGGCCGCCCGGTTCGGCAGCGACGAATGGCCCAGAGCGTGGATGCGCGCACTGTCGCTGCTCGAGGAGTACCAGCCCCTGCGCATCAGCACATTCGCCGAGTTGGACCGATGCTCTCAGCCCTCGGCCACGGCACTGCTCGCGAAGCTGGGCAAGAACGGCCTGGTGACCAAGACATCCGACCCCGACGACTCACGGGCCGTGCTCGTCGAGATGACCGAGGCCGGCCATCGGTGGCTCGCGGCGAGTCGCCGTCACATCGTCGACGGACTCGTCCCGTACCTGTCCGACCGAGACCCGGAACAAATCCAGAAATTGACCGACGGCCTGAGCGAGCTTCGCAGCATCCTCGAACCCGTCGATCGCGAAAAGAGAGGAACTCTTTCGTGACCACCAGCACCTCCCCCGACAGCCTGCTGAAGCAACCGCGCGCAGTGTGGGCCGTCGCGTTCGCCAGCGTCATCGCCTTCATGGGCATCGGTCTCGTCGACCCGATACTCAAGCCGATCGGCGAACAACTGCACGCCTCGCCGTCTCAGGTGTCGCTGCTGTTCACCAGCTACATGCTCGTCACCGGCGTCGCGATGCTCATCACCGGCGTCGTGTCCAGCCGATTCGGACCCAAACGCACGCTACTGGCCGGCCTGGCCGTCATCGTGGTCTTCGCCGCCCTCGCCGGCATGTCCGGTTCCGTCGGCGAGATCATCGGCTTCCGCGCCGGCTGGGGACTGGGCAATGCCCTGTTCATCGCCACGGCGCTCTCGACCATCGTCGGTGCAGCATCCGGCGGCGTCGCTCGCGCGATCATCCTCTACGAGGCCGCACTGGGCATCGGAATCGCGACCGGCCCGCTGGTCGGCGGCCTACTCGGCGGATTCAGCTGGCGCGGACCGTTCTTCGGCGTCGCGGTACTGATGGCCATCGCGTTCATCCTGCTGATCGTCATGCTCCCGGACACCCCCAAGCCCGCGCACACCACGTCGATCCTCGACCCGTTCCGGGCACTGCGACACCGCGGACTGCTGACCGTCGGCATCACCGCACTGCTCTACAACTACGGCTTCTTCACCCTGCTGGCGTACACCCCGTTCCCCCTGGACATGGGCACCTACTCGATCGGTTTCATCTTCTTCGGCTGGGGCCTCTGCCTGGCCGTGGCATCGGTGTTCATCGCACCGAGACTGCAGCGGGCCTACGGAACGCTGAACATGATGATGCTCTCGCTCCTGCTCTTCGCCGTCGACCTCGGCGTCATGGCGATGTTCACCGAGAACAAGACCGTCCTGATCGTCGGAACCGTCGTGGCCGGCCTGTTCCTGGGCGTCAACAACACTCTGATCACCGAGACCGTCATGATCTCGGCACCGGTGGAGCGCTCGACCGCGTCGGCGGCCTACAGTTTCGTCCGCTTCACCGGCGGTGCCGCCGCTCCCTACCTGGCCGGCAAGCTCGGTGAATCCAACATGCACGTCCCGTTCTGGGTCGGCGCGGCCTGCACGGCCCTGGCCATCGTCGTCCTGGCGACCGGCCGAAAAGTCCTCTCCCACGTGGACGAACATGAGTCGGCACCACACAGCATCGACGAAGCCCGCGCGGTGACAGTAGGCGACTGAGCCTTCCGATCAACCGCTGGATCCGACGGCCGAGAGCATCACTCTCGGCCGTCGGCGTGTATCAATGGCCTCATTCGTCACATCCGTCTCATCAGTAACACTTTGGTAACCAATACCTCAGTAAAGGACTTTTCGGTTCGATGTACCGTCCGGTTGGTTTACGGTCACGTCATCACGGTTGTTCGTGTGACTCACCAACAACACTCGTTCCGCGTGGGAGGACGGGTGCGCGCAGCTCACTGCTGCCACTGACCGAAGGGCCACAATCTCCATGTCGCAGAAGTCGATCGCCAGGTCCAAGAAGGCGCGCCTCGCCGCAGCCGGGGCCGCCATGGCACTGTCCCTCTCCATCGCCGCACCGGGAATCGCCAGTGCTCAGGAGCCCAGCACCCCGGACAGCTCCGAGGTGCAGCAGGAGCCCGGCACCCAGGAAGGCACCGACCCCGGAACTCCCACCGGCGAACAAGGCGCACCTACCGAAGAATCCGGCACAGCGACCACCGAGGGCACTGCTGAAATGCAGCAGCCTGCCGCCGTCGTTCCCGCACCCGGCCAGGGTGACGCCGCCCGCGTCGCCGAGCCGGTCCCTGCCGCCCCGTCGACCGACCGCCCTCTGCCGCAGATCACCGGCGGAGTCGTGTTCAACGAAGACGGAACGGCCACAGTCAATCTCGACGTTATCCCGCAGCTGTCCGACGCCGAGAAGAAGGCCATCGCCGACGCCGAAGCCGCCAGCAAGGACGCCGCAGCCGCATCGGCTGCCGCCCAGGTACGACTCGAGACGGCCAAGGCCGCCGAAGCCACCGCGAGCACCGACGCCACCAAGGCAGAGGTTGCCGCTGCCGAAGCAGACGTCAAGGCCAAAGCCGCCGTCACGGCCGCCACGAACGCCAAGGTCGAGAGCGCAGCGGCCAGCGCTGCGGTCACTGCCGCGAAGAACACCGCTGCCGAACTGAAGACCAAGGCCGACGACGCCAAGGCCGCCGCCGACAGCGCAGCAACAGCCGCAACGGAGGCAGACGCCAAGGCCAAAGAACTCGAAGCCGCAGCCGTCTCGGGCGACCCCGAGGCCACCGCCAAGGCCGAGGCAGCACGCGCAGACGCCGATGCGAAGGCCGAGCTCGCCGTCACCGCAAAGGCCGACGCCGACGCGTCGAACAAAGCCGTCGAAGATTCGGTGAAGGCGTTGCAGGACTCCTTCAAGAACTTCAACCTCACCAAGGTGCTCGCCGCTACCCGGGCCGCAGCAGCCACCGCGGCCAAGTCGTTGGCCCTGAACGTCGAGGCCCAGACCGCAGCGGCAGTTGCCGCGGTGGCCGAGCAGAACGCCAAGAACCTCCAGGCCATCGCCGACGCAGCCACGGCCGAAGACACCGAGTCCGAGAAAGCAGCGGCAGCGGCCCGCACCGAGGCGGACGAGGCGAAGGCCGATGCCGAGGCCAAGGCCACGGCATCCGCCGACGCGCAGGCCGCACTGACTGCAGGTGACGGCGACGTCGTCGCCCTGCAGAAGAAGGCCGACGACGCGGCGAAGGCTCTGGAGGAGGCCAACACACTGGTCACCACCACCACAGCCGAGCTGCAGACCAAGACCGATGCAGCCGCGGCTGCCAAGACCAAGGTCACCGAAGCCCAGACTGCACTGAAGAGTGCTCAGGACGCGGCCACGACCGCCAAGGCCACCGCCGACACCAAGGCGAAGGCCGAGGCCGATCTCAAGGCGAAGGCAGCCGAATTGGCCGCCAGTGGACCGAAATTCACGTGGACCATCAACCTCGGCAACACCGTCGAGGAAGATGTTCCCGTCACCGAGGTCGACGAGAACACCGTGGTCGTCGACAAGACCGGCGTCTCTCTCATCGGCGTCAAGAACGAGGACGGGTCGTTCACCGTCGCGGACTACTTCACCACCGACGACAACGGCGTCGTCAGCGTGGCCGGAGAGCTTCCGCCGGTCGATCTGGCACTCGGCGATTCCTCGAACGAGGCGTCGGGCGCGTCGGACAGCTCGTCGAACACTCCGGTGATCCTGGCCGGCGTCGGCGTGGTCGTCGTCGCAGCTGCCGGTGGCGCGTTCTACCTGCGTCGCCGCAGTTCCACCGATGCCACCTCGTAACACCCGCTGGCTGTGGACGGCGATCCTGACGTTCGTTCTTCTCGTATCAGGTTGTGCGAGTGACGAAGTCGGGATCGCCGCACCCGATCGTTCGCCGGTGCAGTCGCAGATCTCGGGGGCTGCACCGACGGGCGATGTCGCCCCCTCTCGACCGGAGTACATCGAGCTGCGCTCGGCGGACGGGTCGACCTATCTGAGTAGTCCCATCCACCCGGACCCCCTCTATCGCGGCGGGGAAAGTGGGCAGGTGCTGAACCCGGTCGACGAACTACCCGCGTGGTGGGCCGAGAGCGGAATGCCAGGAACCGGCACCGAACAGACCGTTGTTGTTGCCGGACACAACTATTCGAAGCGTGATGCACCGTTCAAGGCGCTCCGGGTGGTGACACCGGGAGACACCGTGGTGCTCCGAACGGCCACCGGCACCATGGAGTACGCAGTCGAATCGGTAGGACCCCTCCCGAAGGGATCTCTGTTGGCGGACAACGACCTTCGCAAATCGGTGCCGGGTCGACTGATCCTGGCCAACTGCGACGTCCAAGGCGGCGAGCCGACCGACGACAACTTCGTCGTCGTCGCGCAGTTGGTTCACTGAAAAGGCTTGCCGACAGTCACTTTCGCGGCCGGGCCTGCGGTCCGGCCGCGAAACGGGCTACAGACCGAGGTCGGCCAAGCCAAGCAATGATCGGTATTCGAGCCCTTCGGCGGCGATGACGTCGTCCGCACCCGTCGCTCGATCCACGACCGTGGCGACCCCGACCACCGTCGCGCCCGCGTCACGCAGGGCCCGAACCGCGGTCAGGGGCGAATTACCGGTCGTCGTCGTATCTTCCACGACGAGAACACGTTTGCCGACGATGTCGGGTCCCTCGATCTGACGCTGCATACCGTGCGCCTTCGCTGCTTTGCGCACCACGAATGCGTCGATCGGCCGGCCCTGCGCATGCATGATCGCCATAGCGACCGGATCTGCGCCCATCGTCAAACCGCCGACCGACGCGAAATCCCAGTCGGCAACGAGTTCACGCATCAGCGAGCCGATCAGCGCACCTGCGCGATGATGGAGTGTCGCCCGACGCAGATCCACGTAGTAATCGGCTTCCTTGCCCGAGGACAACGTCACCTTCCCGTGCACGACGGCGAGCTCTTTCACCAGATCGGCCAGTTCCTGCCTGTCCGAATTCGCAGCGCTGTCGGCCATGTTCGGGTTCCTCTCGTCGTGCCATGAGGCGGTCGGGTCGCTACGAACTTACCCACCGAGATTCTCGACCACCCGCACCCGGGTACTGCGCGCAGCGCTCCCCTACGCGGCGACCTCGGCGGCCCGGTGCTCGTCGAGGGATTCCTTGGTTTCGACGAACGGTTCGGGTGCCGTCACCGAGCGAGCCTTCGCGATCAGCGAGGAGGGGAAAGACCCGACGGCCTCCGACAGCTGATACGCCGTGTCGTTGTACACCCGCACTGCGCCGGCGATCCGCTTCTCGGTGACCGTCAGGTCGCCGGCCGGCCCCTGGAACGCCCAGTTGCCGACCACACTGCGGCGAGCTTCGGCGTCGTCGAGAACCGCGTGGAAGGCGGCGGACAACGCGTTCTCAGCGGCGGCCTGCGCCTGCATGCCCAGTCCGCGATCACGGACTGCTTTGGACCACGAACGCGCTCCGGCTAGCTGACGCAGCAGGTCACCCGACAGGTCAGCCGACTCGGCCGCAGTCAGAAACGGCTGCAGTTGCACGTATCGACGCTCGAGCTCGACGTCGACGAGCCGTGCACTCTGCTCGGCCAGACCGCGGTACCGCGCGAGGCGGCGCACCACACGCAGGACATAACCGACCACGACGAGTACCAGCACGAGGACCACAACGCCCGAGAAAACCGTCACGAGGTACGAATTTAACGGTGCCCGGCCGCCGAGGCCGGTAGGCACGCCCGAGAATGATCAGGGTTGGTTGCGTCGCCGATCCGCATCGAACGGAATCGGACGGGACACGGGCGGGCGCGGTACCGGTCGCACCGGATTCACCGATCGCGGGGCCTGCGGGCCGCTCTGATCGAGCCTCGGCGGACTCGGCCGTCGACTCGCCTCCTGCGGACGAGAATCGGCAACGGGACTCCTCGTCTCGACACCGCGCGGTTCTGCGCTGCGCGGTTCTACGCTGCGCGGCGGGACGTTTGCGGACTGCTGGTTGCGGGGCGGCCCGACGCGCGGCTCCTGCACCAATGGCCGACCCGGATCGCTTCGATCACGGACGGACTCACCGCCGCCCGGTCGCGAGCCGTACGCGGCGCTACCGCGTACCGGTGGCAGAACGTGCAGCATCCCGGACAATCGCGCGACCGCATCGATCGCGGCATCCCAATCGCGCCCCGAACTACTCAGGGGCATCGATCCGAGAGTCCAGTCGTGTTCACTCCACAACAGCTGCAGATTCTCGGGAATCGACTCGGTGAACGCCGCCATCCGCTGGTCACAGACGCGACGAGCGATGTCGACGTCGGTGGCGAAGACGACCCGAGGTCCGATGGACCCGAGGAGTTGCATGTCCTCGTCGCGCGGAGGTGGCGTCGAGCGGGGCCTCAGATCGATGTCGACATCGGAGCCGACGGAACGCTGCACGGCCACGATGGTGCCCGTCTCCTCGACGTCGAAGAGCACGAACTCCTCACCTCGCCGAACTCCCGTGACGACGCCGAGAGCCACGTCGAATTCGGGCTTGGACAGCGCGGCGCGCGAGAACTGGGTGACCAGCTCTCGGTCATGGGGTCGGTACTCGTACCCCTGGGCCTTGGCCCACATCTGCCGTACCCGCCCGGATCTATCTCGCTTGGATCGGTCGATGTAGAGCAGCGCTGCTGCGCCCACGAGTGCAATTACCGCCAGGCCGAACCACATTGCCGTCATCGCGAACCACCTTAATCGACTTCCACCTCGCGCCCGTCCACGGCCGCTGACTCCTGGGAACGGTCATAGGAGCCGCACGGGATACGAGGGTCATTCCGCAGGCTCCACTCCCGCCGGACCTCAGGGTCATTCCGCAGGCTCCACTCCCGCCGGACCTCATGGTCATTCCGCAGGCTCCACTCCCGCCGTTACCCCCCGAGCTTGGGAGTCTCGACGATGACGTTCGCACGGATGATTCCGTTCTCGACGGCTTCTCCCTGCACCACGACGAAAGCACCGACGGTCAACGACGCCAGATCGCTACCGGACAACGAGATTATCTGGGTCTGCGGTGTGGTCTGCACCGTGACCGGAGCGCCGTCGAGGCCGTCGAGCGTCAACGTCGAACCGTCGTTGGCGTTGATCGTGCCTGCCGACGAGCCGAGCTGGCCGAGGATCTCTGGAATTCCACCCGGGATGAGCTCGGGTGTAGTTGTCGCACCCGATTCAGTGGGCCGCGGCGTGGTCGTGGGCGCGCTGGACGGCGAGGGCCGGATGGAGGTGGACGGTGCCGTGGCGGAGCTCGGTTCGTCCGACCGTCCGCCCAGAAACGCGATCCCCGCGACGACGACAACCGCCAACACCACGAACCAGAGCAACACCAGCAGCCACGGACGCGGACCCTTCCTGCCGGGTTCGGCCACGAACGGCTCCTCCGGCGGCGGCGTATCCCCGAACTGCTGCGGTTGTCCGAACTGCTGCGGTTGTCCGAACTGCTGGGTGTGGCTGTACTGCTGGGTGTGGCCGTACTGCTGGGTGTCGTATCCCGGGGCCTGGCCGTAGGCCTGGTTCGCGGCCGCCTGCTGCGCCGGGTCGAAGGGCGGGAAAGCCTGCGTCGGCTGGTAGCCCGGCGGATAAGCCTGCGGGTCGGGGTTGCCGTAGGCCTGGGTCGGATACGCCTCCGTCGGCTGAGCGCCCGGGTAGTGCTGGGGATCCGGGTACTGCTGCGCATCCGGGTACTGCTGCGCATCCGGGTACTGCTGCGCATTCGGGTACTGCTGGGCACCTGGGTGCCCGTAGTCCTCGGTCGGCTGGGATGACTCGGGATGGGATGACTCCGGCTGCTGCGCCGCGTCCTGATCGCGATCTCGGGGTGCTCGCGGGTCGTCCGGATTTGTCATTCCACGAGGGTACCCACGCCGAGAACGACCGCAGTGACAACGCCGCAGGCCCGCACGAGGTGTCGTGCGGGCCTGTTCGGGCTGATTGCCGGCTCGGGGCGCTAGCCCAGGATGAGGCGTTCGCCGTCCGGGCTCGAGTTGACCGACACCACGTCACCGTCGTGCACATCCCCGGCGAGCAGCAATTTCGCCAGTTGATCGCCGATGGCCTGCTGGATCAGTCGACGCAGCGGCCGCGCGCCGTACAGCGGGTCGTAGCCGCGGGCCGCGAGCCACATCTTCGCCGGCGACGACACCTCCAGCGTCAGCCGTCGAGCGGCCAGACGCTTGGCGAGGAAGCCGAGCTGGATGTCGACGATCGACTCGAGCTGGTCCTCGGACAATGCGTCGAACACGACGACGTCGTCGAGTCGATTGACGAACTCGGGCTTGAACGAACGACGCACCGCGTCCATGACCTGCTCCTTGGTACCGCCGGCACCGAGATTGGAGGTAAGGATCAGGATTGTGTTGCGGAAGTCGACGGTCCGGCCCTGACCGTCCGTGAGCCTGCCTTCGTCCAATACGGCCAGCAGGATGTCGAACACATCGGGGTGCGCCTTTTCGACCTCGTCGAAGAGCACCACGGTGTACGGACGCCTGCGGACCGCCTCGGTCAGCTGGCCGCCGGCCTCGTAGCCCACGTAGCCCGGAGGTGCACCGACCAGGCGTGCGACGGCGTGCTTTTCGCTGTACTCGCTCATGTCGATGCGCACCATCGCGCGTTCGTCGTCGAAGAGGAACTCCGCCAACGCTTTCGCGAGCTCGGTCTTACCGACGCCGGTGGGTCCGAGGAACAAGAACGAGCCTGTCGGACGGTTCGGGTCGGCCACCCCGGCGCGGGAGCGTCGGACGGCGTCGGACACCGCCTGTACTGCATCTTTCTGTCCGACGACTCGCTTGCCGAGCTCGTCTTCCATCCGTAGCAGTTTGGCGGTCTCGCCTTCCAGCATCCGGCCTGCCGGAATTCCGGTCCAGGCCGCCACCACGTCGGCGACGTCGTCCGGGCCCACCTCCTCCTTGAGCATCACGTCGCCCTGGGCAGGTGAGTCCTCGGTCTTGGCCGCGAGTTCCTTCTCCAAGGTCGGGATCCGGCCGTACCGAAGTTCGGCGGCCTTGCCGAGATCGCCGTCCCGTTCGGCGCGATCGGATTCGCCGCGCAGGTTCTCGAGCTCCTCCTTCAGTGCTCGCACCGAGTCGATGGCGTTCTTCTCGTTCTGCCACCGCGTGCTGAGCTGGGCCAACTTCTCCTGCAGGTCGGCGAGTTCCTGGCGCAGCTTGTCCAGCCGGGCCTTCGACGCGTCGTCGGTCTCCTTGGCCAGTGCCATCTCCTCGATCTCGAGGCGACGGACAGCACGTTCGACCTCGTCGATCTCGACGGGGCGCGAGTCGATCTCCATGCGCAGCCGCGACGCGGCCTCGTCGACGAGGTCGATGGCCTTGTCGGGCAGGAACCGGGCCGTGATGTACCGGTCGCTGAGGGTTGCCGCGGCGACCAGGGCGGAGTCCGTGATTCGGACACCGTGGTGCACCTCGTAACGTTCCTTGAGCCCGCGCAGGATGCCGACGGTGTCCTCGACCGAGGGCTCACCGACGTAGACCTGCTGGAATCGGCGTTCGAGGGCGGCATCCTTTTCGATGTACTTGCGGTACTCCTCGAGGGTGGTCGCACCGACGAGACGCAGTTCGCCACGAGCAAGCATGGGCTTGATCATGTTGCCCGCGTCCATCGCGGATTCGCCGGTCGCGCCGGCGCCGACGATGGTGTGCAGCTCGTCGATGAACGTGATCACCTGACCGGCGGAGTTCTTGATGTCGTCGAGCACGGCCTTGAGCCGTTCCTCGAACTCACCGCGGAACTTCGCGCCCGCGACCATGGAACCGAGGTCGAGGGAGACGACGGTCTTGCCGCGCAGGCTCTCCGGAACATCTCCCGCGATGACGCGCTGCGCGAGTCCTTCGACGATGGCCGTCTTGCCGACGCCTGGTTCGCCGATGAGCACCGGGTTGTTCTTGGTGCGCCGGGACAGCACCTGGACGACGCGGCGGATCTCGGTGTCGCGTCCGATGACGGGATCGAGCTTGCCTTCTCGCGCGAGCGCCGTCAGGTCGGTGCTGTACTTCTCCAGCGCCTGATAGGTGTTCTCCGGATCCGCGCTGGTCACCCGAGCGCTGCCCCGTACGGCTTGAAACGCGTCGCGCAGCTCGTTGGCTCCGGCACCGTGTCCGGAGAGGAGCTTGGCGACGTCGTCGTTTCCTGTCGCGAGACCCACCATGAGGTGCTCGGTGGAGACGAACTCGTCGTCGAGTTCGGTGGCCAGGTGCTGCGCTGCGGTGATCGCGGCGAGGGTTTCACGGCCGAGTTGCGGAGTGGTGGTCGAACCGGATGCCGAGGGCAGGCGGTCGACGAGGTTCTGCGCTTCTCGACGCACCGTTGCAGGGTCGACGCCGACGGCCTTCAGCAGTGGTGTGGCGATGCCGTCGGTCTGATCGAGCAACGCCACCAACAAATGTGCCGGACGAATATCCGGGTTACCGGCCGCGGATGCGGCCTGCAGGGCAGCGGAAAGTGCTGCCTGCGACTTCGTGGTGGGAGTGAAACTGTCCACCGGTCACCTTCTTTCCAGTGTGGGGTTCGAGCGTGTCGCTGGGTACAACCATAGACAAGTTGAGTCTGTTCCGCTCAACCTTGATTTTTCTCGTGCGCGTTTTGCGTACCTGGAGGGGCGCAAGACGCGCACGAGGGCGCAGCCCTGATGCGCGAAAGTCTCGATCGGTCTACTTTGGTGACGGTCGAAGGTGTCAATCGGTGGGGGTGGAGGTTGCTCGACGCACGCACGGTCTCCCTGGTCCGCACCGGATTCAAGTCGGTAGTGGCTGCACCGAACGGTCCCGAACAGCTGTCCCGGTCGTTCTACGCTCACCTTTTCGCCGAGTATCCCGACTTCCGTTCCCTCTTCCCGGCATCGATGGACGCATTGCGCGAGCATTTCGTCCTGGCACTGGGGTACATCTTCGACAATCTGGACGACGCCGACCGCGTCGAGCCGTTCCTCGAACAGCTGGGCCGGGATCACCGCAAGCACGGAATCTCCGGAGCACACTTCCGGGCGGGGAGTTCGGCGCTGATCAGCGCGTTCCGGAGCTTCGCCGGCACCGAGATGTGGACCGACGAGGTCGAAACCGCCTGGCGAGACGCCCTCACCGTGGTGAGCAACGCAATGGCCGCCGCCGCGGACAACGACGAACTGCCCCCGTATTGGAGTGCCACCGTCGTCGAACATCACCGCTTGCTCGACGACCTGGCCGTGGTGCGACTGAAGACCGACGGGGAGATTCCCTACTTCCCCGGCCAGTACGTCAGTGTGCAGATTCCGCAGCGGCCCAAACTGTGGCGCTACCTGTCCCCTGCCATTCCCAGCAACCTCTACGGCGAGATCGAGTTCCACGTTCGACGCGTATCCGGGGGCTGGGTATCACCGGCGATGGTCACCGAAACGACTGTCGGCGACCGTTGGCTGATCAGCCCGCCGCTGGGCGGCATGCACGTCGATCGCACGATCGGCGAGGACGTGTTGATGATCGCCGGGGGCACCGGTTTGGCACCGTTACGCGCGCAGGTCATGGAGATGGCCCAGCGCAGCAGCAATCCGCGGGTGCATCTGTTCGTCAGTGGGACGTATCCGTGCGACCTCTACGACCTCGACACACTGTGGCAGCTGTCGTTGTCGAATCCGTGGCTGACGGTGGTGCCGGTGACCGAGGAGCTCGAGGATCCGTGGTGGTACTCGGGTCCGACGCGCGAACTTCCGTGGGGCATGCATCATCGGTTGCACGGGCCGGTGGGCAAGGTGGTGACGCGGTTCGGCTCGTGGGCCGATCGACAGATTCAGATCTGCGGATCACCGTCGATGGTGCGCACCACGCTGTACGCACTACGCAAGGTCGGCACTCCGATGGAGCACATTCAGCACGATCCGTTCTGATTGCGCTACAACATCTTTCAGCCGGAGATCGACCTCGGCGGGAGGTCCTCGACGATGCCGCCGACAACCAGCCGCGGTGTCCAGCTCTCGGTGACGAGCCTGCCGTCTCCGGTGATGATCGCCTCGGGATCGGGGTCGACGAGAATGGGGTATCCGGTGTCGGAGGTAGCTACGACATTCTGCACCAACAGGCCGTTCTCGATGGTGTAAAACACGTGCACCGGGTGAAGGTCGGAGTCGAAAGCCCAAGGGCGACCGATGAATATCACTGCGTCGCCCGTGCCGTCGAGCACCGATACGGAGCCGTCTCGCTCGAGCCGCAACTCCCAGCACGCAGGCATGGATGCGGTGAACTCGAATCGATGCGGAGCCTGGGCTTCGAGCAGATGAATCATCAACAACGCACCCTCGCGTTGGTCTCGTTGCGGCACAACAACTTCGAAAGTTCCACACTCGTAGAATCTGGATCCGAACGGCCCCGGTATGCCTACCCCGAGCTCGTTGGCGATGGCCAATTCCAGGCGGATCGAACCGGATCCGTTCTCGGCCCGCAAGGTGATGCCCTCGGAAGGATGGGGCAACGGCGACTCGTCGCGGGGCGCGTAGGACAGCACCGCTCGCAGCAGCGGCTCGGCGACCTCGGCGTCACCGTCTCGGGAATCGAACGTGCGTCGTCGTCGTCGATCGGTCATGGTCACCCCCCTTCGCCTGACTCGACCAGTTTGCCACCCTCGACCCCGATCCCGCGTCCGATTCTGCGGAAAACCATCCGTTCGATGCAGTGATCTGCTAGCGCGCGTCAGGCCCCGGCGGCAGCCTTGGCGGCAATCCGAGCCTGCACGTCCGGACGCCTGAGCGGCGGCACCGTCGGCGGCGGCTGACGCCGGTCCGGCAGGGCGTCGAGCAGCCGATGCGTCGTGGCAGTCACCTCGGCGACTGCCGTCTCGAACGCGTCACGGGTGGCGTCGGACGTCTTCTGAACACCACTGATCTTGCGGACGTACTGACGCGCCGCAGCCTCGATCTCTTCGTCGGTGGCGTGTGGTTCCAATCCCCGCAGGGTGGTGATGTTTCGGCACATTCTCCGACGATAGACCCGCAGCTCACACGTCGAGAAGACCCGCGATCGCCTTCAGGCACAGCTCGCGAACCTGTTCCCTCTTCAGGGTCCTGCGCTCCACCCAGTCGTGACAGACCGCGCGAACGAAAGCCACCCACCCGCGTAACGCGGCCCGGATCATCTCGTCGTCGTGGAACTCGTCCGGCAGCGCGTCGAGAATGCGTTGCTGCTGAATGTCGAACTCGCGCGTGAGGATGTCGTTGATGCGGTCGTCTCCGAGCAGGGCGCCTCGATTGACCGCTCGGACGCCGTGCGCATGGTCGTCGGTGTAGGCGATGTAGGCGTCGAGTCCGGCCGCTATCTGCTCGAGGATCGGCAACGAGGGGTCCGGGGCGGTGACGGCGAGGTTGCGCTCGGATTCGGTGCGCACGATCTCGATGAAGAACTCCCGCTTGGACGGGAAGTAGTGGTACATCAGACCCCGCGAGACCCCGGCCAGGTCTGCCACTTCCTCGATCCACACGTCCTCGTAGGGACGTTCGGCGAACAGGGTCGACCCGATCTCGATCAGCTGCGCACGCCGCTGCTCCGGTGTCATGCGTTTTCGAGGTGTGGTCATGGGGTTTCGAACCTTACTTGACACGAGTTCAACGGTGAGTACGGTCACTATTTGACACCGGTTCAATGAGTCGGTTCGGGGACGAAGGAGCGGCCATGTCGACGGAATTCGCACTGCGAGACGGCGTCCTGCCGCATCCGCCGTACCGATTGCCGATAGTGGGCGACGTCATCGGCGTCGACCCACGATCGCCGATCCAGGATTCGACCACCATGGCGGCCCGCCTCGGCCCGATGTTCGAGCGCCACATTCTCGGCAAGCGTTTCGTCTTCGCCTCGGGTGCCGACGTGGTCGGCGACCTGTGCGACGAACGCCGCTTCGAGAAGTTCCTGCCGCCGGGCGTCGAACGCCTCCGCGACATCGGTGCCGACGGCCTGTTCACCGCCTACAACCACGAGCCCAATTGGCAACGAGCCCACGATCTGCTGCGGCCGGCGTTCACCGCAGGAGCCATGCGGGGCTACCACGACATCATGGTGAACGTCGCGGACGATCTCGTCGAGCATTGGACCGAGCGTTCGCGCGACGCGTCGACGACCGATGTGTCCTCGGACATGACGAAGCTGACACTCGAGACCATCGGGCGCACCGGATTCAGCTACAGCTTCGGCTCGTTCACCCGCGCCGAACCACACCCGTTCGTGTCCGCGATGGTCGGCGCACTGACGTACAACCAGCGACGGGCGTTGCTGTCGATCCCGGCGTTCGCGGCCCCGCTGTTCGCCCGATCGGACCGCCGATACGAGCAGAACAAGAAGTACCTGGCCGAAGTCCTCACCGACGTCGTCCGTACTCGTCGACAGTCCGACGGCGACTTCACCGACCTACTGCAGATCATGATGGACGCGGCGCGCGAGGCCGACAACCCGAATGCCCTGAGCGAAGCCAACATCGGCCACCAGATTCTGACGTTCCTGATCGCCGGACACGAGACCACCTCTGGTGCATTGTCTTTCGCGCTGTACTTCCTGGCCACCCACCCCGAGGTCTTCGAACGTGCCCGGGCCGAGGTGGACGAGATCTGGGGCACCGACAAACCGGAGTTCGGCCAGGTCCCCAAACTCCGGTACGTCCGCCGAGTCCTGGACGAATCACTGCGTCTGTGGCCGACGGTTCCCGCGTTCGGACGCGGCGCACGAGCCGACACCGTCATCGGCGACGGCTACCCCATGGCGGCAGGAGACTGGGCGATCGTGCTCGCGACGGCACTGCATCGAGATCCGGTGTGGGGCGATCGGCCGGAGAAATTCGACCCCGACAACTTCCTGCCCGCTCGTATCAAAGCCCGGCCGGCGCACGTGTACAAGCCCTTCGGGACGGGTGAAAGAGCATGCATCGGAAGGCAATTCGCCATCCATGAGGCCGTACTGGTTCTCGGAACCGTTCTGCAACGCTTCGACCTGCAGGCCGACCCGTCGTATCGGCTGAAAGTCACGGAGCGGCTGACCATGATGCCCGAGGGCTTTCGGGTGCAGCCGACGGTGCGCACGTAGTCAGTCCGGCAGCAACGGTACCGATACTCCCGGGTCTCGTCCGAGCAGTACCCCGCGCGTCAGCGACGTCGAGCCGAACTTCTTGTGCACCCCGTCCAACGCACGGTCGAGAGCCGACGCCTCGGGTGGTCTGCGTACCGAGGGGGCGTCGAACTGCAATTCCAGTTGCTCGGCTCCGCCCCTGTCGATACTCGAGACCGTCACCCCGACCAGAGTGATGCCTTTCTCCGCGATCAGCGGGGCCGCCTCGTGCAGAAGCTCGAGTGCCGCATCGAGGATGTCCCGGGTGTCGGCGGTGGCGCGGTCGAGGGTGTGCGAACGGGTGGCCCGAGTGAAATCGGCAAAACGCAGGCGCAACATGACTGTTCGGCCGGTTCGCTGCGCACCGCGCATTCGGTGCGTGACGCGATCGACGAGACCGATCAACGACGCCTCCACCTCGGCCGCGTCGTGCCGCCCGCGACCCAGGGCCCGCTGGGCACCGATGGAACTACGCGACTTTCCGGGCTGCACGCGGCGTGGATCTCGGCCCATGGCCAGTGCATACAGGTGCGCTCCTGCGCCCTTTCCCAGCACCGAGGCCAGCGATCTCTCGCCGTAGGCCGCGATGTCCCCTACGGTCCTGATGTCGAGTACGTGCAGCTTCTCGGCGGTGACCTTGCCGACGCCCCACAGCCTTTCGATGTTCAGCGGGTGCAGGAACTCGAGCTCACCACCGGGCGGCACCAACAGCAGCCCGTCGGGCTTGGCGAACGCACTGGCCACTTTTGCCAGAAACTTGGTGGTGGCAATCCCGACGGTGATGGGCAGGCCGACCTGTTCGGCGACGTCGCGGCGCAGCTGCTGCCCGATCTCGAGTGCGCTGCCCGCTATCTTCTGCAGGCCTCCGACGTCGAGAAAGGCTTCGTCGATGGAGATTCCTTCGACGAGCGGCGTCGTGTCGTGGAAGACGTCGAACACGTCCTTGCTCGCCTGGGAGTACGCCTCCATCCGCGGAGGCACCACGATTGCCTGCGGACAGACCGCCCGCGCCTGGCCACCACTCATTGCGGTGCGTACCCCGAAGGCCTTGGCCTCGTAGCTGGCAGCCAGTACCACTCCCCCGCCGACGATCACCGGCTTTCCCCGCAACCGCGGATCGTCTCGCTGCTCCACCGAGGCATAGAAAGAGTCGAGATCGGCGTGCATGATGCTCGCCGCTTCCCCGCTCTTCGCCTTCCCGGTGCTCGACTCCACTTTTTCATGCTCCCACGAGGCACCGACAAACCCGTTACCTGCATCGAGCCCGAAAAACACCCCGAGAAAGTGACCCAAGTCACCTGATGTGCCATTGTTGAGTCGTCGGATCACGTGAACGGCTGGAGACAACTGTGACGGCCTGGTGGCGGTGGTACGGAGCGGTCGGCGTACTCGGCTGCATCGCCTACTTCGCGGTGCCCGACTCCGTCTGGTCGCAATCGATCTTCGTCGTGGTCGGAGCCTCCGCCGTCGCCGCCACGGTCGTGGGAACCAGGCTGAACCGTCCGCGCAACCGAACCGCCTGGTGGAGCATCGCAGCGGGCACCGCGGTGTGGGTGCTCGGCGACATCGTCTACGAGTGGAACCACGCCGGCGGGGGCGTCATGCCTTATCCGTCGCTCGCCGATGCGCTCTACCTCGTCGGCTACCCGATCTACGGTTTCGGACTGTTTCTGCTGGTCCGGCACAAGTGGCGGGCGAGCGAACGCGGCCACATCGCCAACAGCGCAATCGTGATGGTCGCATTCGCTCTGCTCACCTGGGTATTTGCGGTCCAACCGTCGCTGGACGGGGACGGCATTTCCGGAGTCGCCGGGCTGGTCGACGTCGCCTATCCCGCGATGGACATCTTTCTGCTCGGGTTGCTCGCCCACTTCGTCGGCTCGCGTCAATGGCGAGCACTGTCCTACCGACTGCTCACCGCGGCGGTGGTCCTGCTCGTCGTCACCGATACCGTCAACAACTTCTCCATCGTGTCCGACTCCTCGGCCGACCGCTCGTTGCTCGACGCGGGGTGGACGTTGTCCTACGTCCTCATCGGCGTCGCCGCACTCCATCCGTCGATGCGGAGAATCACCAGCCCCACCATCGAATCCGACGCCCATCTGATGGCGTCGTTCACCACCCCGTCCGTCGTCGTACTGACCGCCGCCACGCTCACCGCCCCCGCCGTGATGGTCGTCGAAGTCGTGCGCGAGGAACCGATCGCCCAATGGGGATGGGCGGTCATGCTGTGCGCGGGCATTCTGGTGGTCCTGGTGATTCTGCGCATCACCGACCTGCTGCGTCTGCTGCATACCCAGACCGTTCAGCTGCGTGCCGTCGCCGACACCGACCACCTCACCGGGCTGGGCAACCTGCGCGCGCTCCAACACAGGATCTACGGCAACGCCGGTGAATCGACGTTGCTGACGGTCGACATCGACCGTTTCACCGAAATCAACGACACGTTCGGACGGGGCCTCGGAGATCAGGTGCTGGCCGCCGTCGCCACTCGACTGCGCACGGTAGGCGACGACGCGATCCTGTTGGCACGCTTGGCCGGTGACGAATTCGCGCTGTGTGGCGAATCGGATTCGATGGATCCCAAGGTCCTCGCCCGCGACATACAGGAACAATTCTCGACGCCGTTCGAGGTGGGCAACATGTCGTTGCTGATCGAAGCGAGCGTGGGGGTGGCGACGAACGCCCCGGTGGGCGTCGACGAGGACGACGCCACACCCGACCGTCTGGTGCAGCGCGCCGACCTCGCCGTGCAGGCCGCGAAGACCGTGCAATCGCGAGTCGCGTACTACGACCGGTCGATGGACCGGGACAAGAGCGAGCAGTTGATCATGCTGGGTGAGCTCACCGCTGCCCTCGCGTCGGACCAACTGAGGCTGCGTTATCAGCCCCAGGTCGATCTGGCCTCGATGACCGTGGTGGGGGTCGAAGCCTTGCTGCGGTGGCACCACCCGAGTGGAGACATTCTCTCCCCCAGCGCATTTCTGCCCACGGCCGAGCACACCGGACTGATCCGTCCGCTGACCCGTTACGTCCTCGAGCAAGCCCTGGCGGAACGACAGCGATGGGCGGCATCGGGCCTGCACCTGCGCATGGCCGTCAACATCTCCACCCGAAACCTGTTCGACGACAGCCTGATCTTTCACGTGTCCCGAGCCCTGTCCGAGTTCGATTGCTCTGCAGAGCAATTGACCTTGGAGGTGACCGAGAGCTCGGCGATGACCGACCCCGCCGGTGCCACCGAGGTGCTGGCAAGTCTGCACGCCATGGGTGTGCAGGTCGCCATCGACGATTACGGCACGGGCTACAGTTCTCTGGCCTACATCGAGCGCCTCCCGGTCCAGGAGCTCAAGATCGACCGAACGTTCGTCAGCGGAATGTCGCACAATGCCGCTCATGCCGCCATCGTCCGCTCGACCATCGAGCTGGCGCGCACACTGGGACTGTCGGTGACCGCAGAGGGCGTGGAGGACGAAAGGACGGTATCGGTGTTGCGGGAGCTGCGATGCGGACGGGCGCAGGGCTTCCATCTGGGCCGCCCCACCCCCGGCGAGCACCTGCCCGCCCTCGTCGACGAATTGAACCGAAACCTGAAAGTTGCTATCGGAGAACGGATATCATGACCGAAGCCCCACTGTCGGTATACGCGGCCATTCGATCTCGCCGCGATGTACGAGCCGAGTTCGACGGAACCGTCGTCGACGACGACACACTGCGCCGCATCCTCGGCGCCGCGCATCAGGCCCCGAGCGTCGGCAACACCCAACCCTGGGATTTCGTGGTCGTACGCAAACCCGACACGTTGAGTGCCTTCGCCGCGCACGTCGCCGACTGCCGACAGGACTTCGCGGACAAGCTCGACCCCGAGCGCCGACAGACGTTCGATCCCATCCGCATCGAAGGGATCGAGACCAGCGGCACCGGAGTGGTGGTCACGTACGACCCGAACCGGGGCGGCCCGCACGTCCTCGGCCGCGACACCGTCGACGACACCGGGCTGTTCTCGGCGGTACTGGCCATCGAAAACCTCTGGCTCGCAGCGATAGCCGAGCACGTCGGGGTCGGCTGGGTGTCGTTCTACGACGAGGCCTACCTCACCGAACTGCTCGACATCCCCGCCCCGGTGCGTCCGATCGCATGGTTGTGCGTGGGCCCGGTCGAGTCGTTCCAGGAGGTACCGGATCTCGAGCGTTTCGGCTGGCGAACGGGGCGTCCCCTGGACGATGCCCTGCACTTCGAGCAGTACCGACGATCGTGAAGACCGCTCTCGCCGCGGCGACGGTCATGTGTCTCCTGCTCGTGGGGTGCTCTTCGGCCCCTTCCGAATCACCATCGCCGGCTGGCACGCCGGCAACCACTCCGGCGGCCGAACCCGCCCAGGCACCCGATTCTGCGGATCCGGTCGGAGTTGTCGTCCCGCTCCCCGGGGCTCCCGAGGGGATCGTCGTGGGGACGTCGGGCATCGCCGCCGCCGGGGTACGTGAGCCCGACGGCGTGGTGCTGTTCGATTCGGCGACGGGTGCCGTCCGGCAGATGGTCCAGACGACGGGCGCACCCCGGCATCTGTCACTGGCCGGTCCCGACGGCCCCGTCCTGGTCCCGCTCGAAGGCAGCGACGAGCTACTCGAAGTGGCGCTGAACGACGGCGCGATCCTGTCCACGGCCACCGGTGTCGGACGCCAGCCACACGACGCGGTGCTCACCTCCGGCGGCACGATCGTGGCCACCAACGAGATGGGCGGCGGGGTGATCTTCCTGCGCGAGGGATCGGTCGTGTCGGAGCTACCGCCGGGCCCGGTCCAGCCCGGTGGCGCTGCCGCTCTCGGCCCGTACGCCGCCGTCGCAGACGTGCAGGGCAACGGTGTGTGGGTCTACGACGGCGCGACCCAGCGGGAGGTGGCGCAGGCCCCGATCGGCGTCAAGCTCACCCACGCCGTGACGGTGAACGAGACGACGGCCGGGTTCGCCGACACCGACGGCGGAACCGTTCTTCTCGCCTCGGTCGACGCTGCGGGGAGTATTCGCCAGACCGCGTCGATCGAGGCCCCGGGAAATCCGTACGGACTTGCCGTCGACCGCGACCGGGCGCTGCTGTTCGTGACGTTGACCGCGTCGAATCTGCTGCGCGTGGTCGATGTTTCGGACGTCTCCGCACCGCGAATTCTGGGCGACGTCCCGACCGTGACGCAGGCCAACTCCGTTGCCGTGGACCCGCGCACCGGGGACGTGCTGGTGACCGGCAGCGACCCCGGCGCAACGAGTTCGATTCAGATCATCCCGCGCGCCGAGCTACCCGCGGGGTGAGCGATCACCAGCCGTAGGAGCCCGGGATGCCCTTGAACGGGCCGACCACGTCGTCGGTGATCCAGCCCTCGTAGAAACCGCCTTCTTGCGGCCGGACCGCTTCGCCGTCGATTTCGCAGTCGAGTCGGCTGGGTGAGAACGCGAGGTAGCCGGCGATCTCGGCGAACCGCGGTGTCGGGTTCTCGTAGCTCCACCCCGCGGCCGGCGCGACGGCGTCCCCGCCGTGCACGTCCCAGTACGTTGCCGCGCCCTTCCATTCGCAGTGCGTCGAACGTGCCTCGGACGGCGTCAACGCGCCGGGAATCACGTCCGCGGGAGAGATGTACCAGGTGGGCGGATGGCTGGTTTCGAGCACTCGGTACGCGGCGGTGGTGCGCGCGACCACCTCGCCGCCGAGCCGGACGACCAGCGAACGGTTGGAGGACTCGAGCTTGGGTGGACGGGGGTAATCCCACACCGACTCCTGACCAGGCTTCGGCTTCTCGGGAACTACGGATCTCGGCAGATTCTGGCTCATCACTCGATGGTGCCACCGGATGTCACGGAGCGTCGACGGGATAGAGATCGTCCACCCGTTCCTCGTCGAGAATCCAGCGATCGACGTCGTCCAATGGTTCGACCGTGCGCACGGACGTGAACGGAATATCGCGCGCCGGCGCATCGACCCGAACATGCTCGATCAGCGTCTCCTGGGTTCGCGCGCCGGAGGTGTCGCCGTCATGGTCGTCGATGCTCGCGGCGACGGGGGCCGTCAGCCTCCGGGCATCGACCGGAACGTCTGCGATGCTCGACTCGGCGTCATCGCGTTGCTCGGTTGTGTGGTTCTGTTGCGCCTCGGCCTTGCCGGTCTGTTCGACCGCATGGACCTGTTCGAATTCATGGGTCCGTTCGGGTTCGGGCAGTTCGGTGTTGCGCGGTAATTCGGCCGGCACTCGGACCAGGATGCCGAGTCCGTGGGTCGCGGCCAACAGACTGACCGGGGCGACCGTCGCAATGGCCGCCGACAACGCCGGATGCAATGTTCCGGCGTCGGAAATGAAGGCGTGCATGGCATTTGCGCCGATACTCACCAGAGCTGCCGTGATCAACACGCCCCAGAAAAAGCGTCGACCACTGCGTTGTTCCTCGAATTGGGCGAGTGCGATGACGGAGATCGTGGCCTGCAGGATGGTGCCGTCGACGATCACCGGCCACAGCCACGACAGTGATCGCGGGACGCCCGCCATCGTGGCGAGATCCCACAGTGCGGCAAAACTCAGCACGAACGACGCAATTCCGATGACGGTGGTGATGACGACCGCACTGACGAGCGTCGCACGCAGGACCTTGTTCATGGGTCGTCATGAAACACGAGCCCACCGACAGTTTCGGATCGAGCACACATGTTCGCGAATCTGCGCGCTTCGAGGCCCTACCTCCTGCTGCACTTTCTGCTGTGTCACGAGCCCATTCGGCTAGTCCCGCGACACGCGCTGAACCCCGCCACGATACGTCCAGTTACCGGTCGACCGAGTTGACGCTCGATGAAAACGAGACAATCCGCATCCAGTCTGCGCCTCCGTCGCAGCGACCGCGAAGCAGGCACTGCGGATGAGTGTGCGGTTTGCCACCGATAATGGTGAGATCAGTGGCTCGGAGCACCGCAGAGTCGGGAGTCATACATTTTTCAAGAGCTCGTTGATCTCCGAGACGCGTTCATCCAACGCATCGCCCTCACTCCGTACGCGAAGTAGGACGGCGGTCGTGTCTCTCAATGTCACTGCGAGTGAGGGCTTTTGATCACTTATTTGGATCGAGAGTGTGATCGGCAAGTTTCGCCGACCCAGTGCCAGTGAAGTTCCCAACATTCGGTAAATGGCAATATTGCCGGCGTCGATTCGGGCTGACGTCTCGCTTACACGCGTCACTTTGCCGTTCAGAGGCTCCAGCGCAGCAATGATGCGATCGATCGAGGTACCCCGTGGTATCCGCGACCCGACCTTGATCGGGGCGGGAATTTGCGATGAATTGATCAGTGGTGCTCTCATGTCGCATCCTCTCGCTTGTTCAGTTGACTGACGCCGTCGTGTCAGAAAAGTCCTCCGACTACGTTTCCGACCGCGCCACCCACGAGCCCTGTCAAGTCTCCTGCGGTTGCGGCTGAACAGGTTCAGCCGAGGCTGAATGCGCTCCCGCAATGGCGGGAACTGCAACCCCGATGAATACTCCCCCGATAGCTCGTCTGATCTGCACGTCTACTCCTCGAAAAACATGAGTTGTTTCGTGCTTCTGGACGCTTCGAACATAAAACGGCACATACGTCCAAGACAAGGGTTGAGCCAAAATAGTTTGCCAAGGTATCGAAGTTTGAAACCCGAAGCACATCGCCTGCCGCTCAACTCCCGTTTCGGCTTCGACTCGAGCGGCGCTGTGCTCGATCTCATCGAGGACCGAGAATGAAAGGCTGATCGGCGGGAAAGAGTGGAAAGGTCTCGCCAATGACTATGACAAGTGCCCCGTGGCGTCATCCCCAGCCCCAGCTGTCACGACTTCGCCTGGACGCAATTCCCGCGGAGATGCTGCACGCCTTGGCAACGGGACAGTCGATTCCTACGTCACACCACCGTGTTTCGCCCTATCTCGCCGGGGTCGAATGCCGCAGCCTGTGGCGGAGGAGAAGCAAGCAGATCATCGACATCCCCGGTGATGCATCGTGGATCACGCGGCTGATGGTCGACCCGAACGTCGCCATGCCAGTCGGCGTGGCCGGCTTCCACGGAGCTCCCGACGAGACGGGGATGGTGGAGATCGGGTACCGAGTCGATCCTGAGTTTCGTCGACGAGGCCATGCCCGACGTTCGGTATCGACCCTTCTCGCCGTTGCACAGCAACGCAAGGACGTGCGAAGTGTTCGCGCCACCGTCAGCCCGAACAACACGCCCTCGCTGGCCCTCACAGAGAGCTTCGGGTTCATCGAAGTGGGTGAGCAATGGGATGACGAGGACGGCCTCGAGATCGTCTACGAAGTCTCTGCAGCACCGGTACTGCAGGATCAAGCGGTACGAACGGCTCCGCGGTAGAAGTCGGCGCGATCGTGTGCAGACATTCCGCCCCACACGCCGTACGGCTCGTTCGCCTCGAGTGCGTGCTGACGGCATTGCTCGAGCACCGGGCAGCGACCGCAGACCTGCTTGGCGGTTTTCTCCCGCGAGGCGCGGGCACGGCCTCGTTCCCCCTCGGGATGGAAGAACACGGACGAGTCGAGACCACGACACAGACCGTCGAGTTGCCAGTCCCAGACATCTGCGTTGGGAACGGGAAGTTGGACCGGCCTGGCGGGTGCGCCTCGCACCATGAGCTGTCTCCTCACTGAAAAGTGAACAAGCTCACCTTCTCGCATTCGTCGTACTTTTACAAGTCCTTTCGGTCATTCGTAGTACTTAAAATCAAGCGCGCTTGCTTGGAATATGCACTTACCGGACACTCCGCCCCGGACCTCTGCCCTGTTTCGGCCCCCGGGTGTGGATCAATGTCCCATTGACGCACTCTGACCGACTGAATCGCGCATTGATCCGAACCAGTGGGGAGCCAAAGGACCGAGGCAGGCAGTGCTCAGTGGCTTTCGGACATTCCTGCGCGTTTTTCGAGTTCGACGAGGACGTGCTCGGCGATTTTGGTGGGCGGCGGGCCGATGTCGACGACGATGGCGTTCTCGTCGTCGCCGAGGGGTTCCAAGGTCGAGATCTGGGTGTCGAGCAGCGAGGACGGCATGAAGTGGTCCATCCGTGCATTCAGACGTCCGCTGATTCGGTCCTTGGTTCCGGCCAGGTGCACGAAGATCACCGGTGCCCCGTCCCTGGCCCCTGCGCTCAGCACGTCCCGATACGACCGTTTGAGTGCCGAGCACGTCACGATTCCCGACAGGCCCGAGCTGGTGTGGTCGGTGATCCATTCGGCGATGATGTCGAGCCACGGCCATCGGTCCTCGTCGGTCAGGGGCTGACCCGACGCCATCTTCGCGACGTTGGCGTCCGGGTGCAGGTCGTCGCCCTCTTGGAGATCCCATTTCAAGGCTCCGGCGAGGATGCCCGCCACGGTGGATTTGCCCGATCCGGATACCCCCATCACCACGAGAACCGGATGTTGCGCTCTGCCTGTCTTCTCTGCTGCCATGCCTCGATACTGCTCCATCCGGTGCACCGGGATCGGACAGACGCGAGAAACCGGGCAACCCGTGGGACGATCGATCGGACATGACCGAGACCAACGATTTCCGCCAACTCCACGATTCGGTGCTCGACGAGCTCGGGCGCGACATCGTGAGTGGCGCGATCCCGAGCGGCACCCGAATCTCGGCCGACGACGTCGCCGTACGGTTCACCGTATCGCGAACCGTGGTGCGCGAAGTCGTTCGCGTTCTCGAGTCACTGGGCCTGCTCACCGTTCGGCGTCGCGTCGGCATCACGGTGCTGGGCTCGCAGAACTGGAACTCTCTCGACCCGGTGGTCATCCGCTGGCAACTGGCCGGGCCTGCCCGCGCCGAGCAGCTGCTGCTGCTCAGCGAATTGCGGTCGGGTATCGAGCCTTTGGCAGCCAAACTCGCTGCCCACCGAGCCACCCCCGAACACTGTGGGGCGCTGACCGCTGCCGTCATCGGAATGTCGTCGACGTCGCGGTCCGCGGACTCGGAGGCCTACCTCGAACACGACTGCAACTTTCACCGCACGCTGCTGGAAGCGTCGGGCAATCCCATGTTGCGGTCGATGTCGGACATCGTCGTCGAGGTACTCGCCGGACGCACCCGTCACGCCTTGATGTCGCGTCAAGCAGACCCCGAGGCCATTCGGTTGCACGGCGTGGTCGCATCCTCCATCCAGTCCGGTGATGCCGACGCCGCCCAGCGAGCGATGTTGGCCATCGTCACCAAGTCCGCGAGGTCGATGTCGGCTGCTTCCGGTGTGACGCCGTCGCCCGGTCTGGTTCCCGACCAGCAGTGATGCACCGGGCGCACGAAGCCAGGTACGCCGAGACGAGGTTCATCGCCTAGATTCGACGCGTGACTGCTCTCGAATTGCCGCTCGAACTTCGCCGCGCACTCGTCGGAGTCGCTCGGACTCCGCGTCTGCTCGTCGCGTCCGATTACGACGGAACCATGGCTCCGATCGTCTCCGACCCGCAGAAGGCCTTTCCGCATCCCGAGTCCGTCAGCGCCATGCGCGGGCTCGCCTCCCTCGCCGGCACCAACGCTGCGGTCATCTCCGGCCGCGCTCTTCGCGACCTCGCGATCCTCTCGCGATTGCCGTCCGAGGTGCAGCTCGTGGGCAGCCACGGCAGCGAGTTCGACGCCGGGTTCGTCAACGCCATCGACGACGACGCCAAGAAGCTCCTCACCGTCATCACCGGCGAGCTCCAAGCCATCGCCGACGCCCATCCGGGCGTGAGTATCGAAACCAAGCCGGCCAGCGTCGCACTGCACGTGCGCAACGCCGAGCCCGCTGCGGGCGAAGAAGCCCTGGCCGCCGTGCGTTCCGGCGCTGCCGCACGCGACGGCGTCCAGGTGACAGAGGGCAAGTCCGTCATCGAACTGGCCGTCATCATCACCGACAAGGGCGTCGCCCTCGATATCCTCAGACATCAGGAAGCCTCTACTGCCGCAATCTTTTTCGGTGACGACGTCACCGACGAGAAGGCATTCGGCCACCTGCACGGACCCGACATCGGAGTCAAGATCGGGCCGGGCGATACCCTCGCCGAGTTCCGCATCGACAGCACCGAGCACGTGGCACTGGCACTGGCGTTCCTGCTCGAGGAGCGTCGGCAGTGGCTTTCCGGAGCGGACGCCCCGCGCATCGAACGATTGACGATGTTGGCCAGCCCCAACGCCGTCGCGCTGCTCACTCCCGATGCGGACGTCACCTGGCTCTGCCACCCCGAGCCCGATTCGGCAGCGGTGTTCGCGCACCTGCTCGGCGGCGATCAGGCCGGTCACTTCAGTGTCGGACCCGTCCGCGCGTCGCTTCCGCTGAGCCAGCAGTACGTGGACGGCACGATGACCGTGCAGACCAAATGGGCCAGCCTGCAGGTCACCGACTACCTCCCGCACGACATCGGCCAGGGCCAGACCGCACTGACCCGCGTCATCACCGGCAAGGCACCGGCCATCGTCACGTTCGCGCCGCGTCCGGAGTTCGGAAAGGCTTGGGCGTCACTGGAACCCGACGTTGACGGCCTGCGCATCCTCGGCACCGCGGACCCGATGGTCCTACGCAGCCCCGGTGTCACCTGGAACATCGTCTCCGACGGATCCCAGCAGTCCGCCCACGCCGAGGTCGACCCGTCGAACGGTCCGATCGTTCTCGAATTGCGGCTCGGCACAGACGATCTGAGCGAGCACCCGTGGCCCGAGGTCGAACGCCGTCGGGCATCGGAATCGTATTGGAAGGACTGGGCCGACGGCCTGAATCTGCCGCCGCTCAAGCGCGATCTGATGAAGCGGTCCGCCCTGACGCTGCGCGGGCTCGTGCACTCCGAGTCCGGCTCGATCATGGCCGCCGCCACCACGTCACTGCCCGAAGACATCGGCGGAGTACGCAATTGGGATTACCGATACTGCTGGCTGCGCGACGCCGCACTGACCGCAACCGCACTGGTCGACGTCGGATCGACAACCGAGGCCGAGAACTACCTGTCGTGGATCCACGGGGTACTCGAATCGGTGTCGGGACCCGAACGCCTGCACCCCCTGTACACGATCTGGGGTCTCGGACTTCCTCCCGAAGCCGTGATCGACGAGCTGCCCGGGTACGCCGGATCGCGTCCGGTACGCGTGGGAAACGCTGCCAACCAACAGGTTCAGCTGGACGTCTTCGGCCCCATCGTCGAATTGGTGTCCGCCCTCGCGCACGCCCGCAAAGCCACTGGGTCGGAGAACGGCCTGTCCGACGACGACTGGGAACTCGTCCGCGCCATGGTCGAAGCCGTCGAGCGACGCTGGTTCGAACCCGATCACGGCATCTGGGAAATCCGAGACAATCCCCGCCACCACGTCTACTCGAAGGTGATGGGCTGGACGACGGTCGACCGCGCCATCGGTCTTGCCGAAACCTTCGGCCGCACAGCCGAATCGAGCTGGACCGAGCTTCGTGACACCATCCGAGAAGAAGTGCTCGCCAACGGCTGGAACGACGAAGTGCAGTCCTTCACCGCCGCCTACGACGGCACCGACCTCGACGCCGCGACGCTGTACATCGGCCTGTCCGGACTGATCGAACCGTCGGACCCGCGTTTCGCAGCCACCGTCACCGCAACCGAAGCCGAACTGCGCAGTGGATCGACGGTCTACCGCTACCGCCACGACGACGGTCTGCCCGGCGGCGAGGGCGGATTCCACCTCTGCGCAGCGTGGCTCGTCGAGGCATACCTACTGGTGGGCCAACGCGCCGAGGCCGAGGCTCTGTTCGCCCAACTCGTCAGCGCCGCCGGACCCACCGGCCTGCTCAGTGAGGAATACGACCCGATCGCCGAACGGTCGCTCGGCAACCACCCCCAGGCCTACAGTCACCTGGGGCTGCTGCGCTGCGCGAGATTGCTCAGCGCTCAGCCCGTCTGACCTCCGCCCACGGTTCACTCCTCCCCCACCCGCGCCCGTCCGCGTCAATGGACCACTGCATACGTCTGACCCGTGCAATGGTTCATTGACCCACTGCGGTCGGCTGCGTCAATGGACCACTGCATTGCACTGGACCCCGTGGGTTGGACCGTTAATGCAAAGCCTAGGCCGCGAGGGCCT
>NZ_JASHKT010000099.1:0-212 GCF_030056855.1 Rhodococcus sp. IEGM 1354 | reverse complement strand
GGCGGGCCGCCAGCCCGTGGCGGTGGGTCGCTCCGCGCAGGTGGTGCGGGGTGGGGCCGCGGAGGGGGAGGCGGCGTACAGGGGTGCGGGGGCGGGGGCCCGCAGGGGGACGGTCCGCGGTCGGCGGGGGCGGCGGGGACCGGCGCGCCGCGCGACGACGTCCCCGCAGAGAGGGTCTACCAGATCGTCCCCAACGAAGCGACCCTCGCAGC
>NZ_JASHKT010000098.1:0-212 GCF_030056855.1 Rhodococcus sp. IEGM 1354 | reverse complement strand
CGCCGAGGCCGCCTCGCCCGCAGCCCGCCCCCCTACCGCGCCCTCCGAGCTCTGCTCCAGGGCGCCGCGCAGCCCCCGCCCGCGCGCGCCGCCCCCCTCCCCGCCCACACCCCCCTCCACCCCGCCTCCCCCAGCAGGACCCCCGACCCGTTCTCGCCT
The DNA here is from genome assembly GCF_030056855.1 of Rhodococcus sp. IEGM 1354. Classification (NCBI taxonomy): domain Bacteria; kingdom Bacillati; phylum Actinomycetota; class Actinomycetes; order Mycobacteriales; family Nocardiaceae; genus Rhodococcus; species Rhodococcus sp. IEGM 1354. The sequence continues at coordinate 53 of NZ_JASHKT010000098.1, read as the reverse complement.
GTCACGCACCGGAGCCCCGTCCTCCGGCCGCGGCCCGCGCGGGCTAGGCTCAT
>NZ_JASHKT010000097.1:0-212 GCF_030056855.1 Rhodococcus sp. IEGM 1354 | reverse complement strand
CCGGCATACCGCTCGAGTCCGCCAGCAATGGGTGGTCCCCGTTGCGCACGACGCGTCCGTGATGAATCTCGTACCCGGACACCGAGATACCGTCTGCCGTACCGGTCATCTGCGCCAGCACCTTGTCCGGAGCGAACTCGACATCGAGGTCCAGCAGACCCAGTCCCGCGGTGGTCCCTGATCCTGATTCGACGTCGTCGACGATGGAATTA
>NZ_JASHKT010000096.1:0-212 GCF_030056855.1 Rhodococcus sp. IEGM 1354 | reverse complement strand
CGTTCCAGGTGAACACGGGTCGAAAAGTGCGCAACGACTACGATTTCGTGTTCTTCAACCAACCATCGTCGCCCGAGGGCGCGGTTCGGCTGACATCGACGCGTTCGTTGAGAATCGACCTGCGTCTCGTGCCTACCGCCGTCGACGCCATCGTCGTCGCGGTTGCGGCGGACAGCGCACTGTCGACTCGCGCCGGACTGCCCGGCAGGTCG
>NZ_JASHKT010000095.1:0-212 GCF_030056855.1 Rhodococcus sp. IEGM 1354 | reverse complement strand
GCCGGGCTGGACATCGCCGGCGGCCTCGGGACCGCGCTGACCGCAGGGATCGGCGGCGCTCTCGCCGGACTCGGAACGGTCGGTGCCGACCTCACCGCATACATCTCGGCAGCCCTGAGCGGATCCGCCGAAGCCGGAGCCGTGCTGGGCGGCGACATCGCCGGTGGCATCGGTGGCAGCCTCGGCGGTCGCTTCGCCGTCGACGGTGCCAT
>NZ_JASHKT010000094.1:0-213 GCF_030056855.1 Rhodococcus sp. IEGM 1354 | reverse complement strand
CCCCGCCGCCCTGGCCCCACCACCGACGCGCCCCCAGCGCGCCCCCCCCCGCGCCCGCGCCCGCCCTGCCCCCGCCCCCGCGCACCCGCCGCCCCGCTACCCCGCCCGCGCGGCCCAGCCCCCGCCCGGCGCGCGACGAGCTCGTCGAACACGGGTAGGACGCCTTCCACGCTGACCCTCACCCCCCGGGCGCCGCGACCCCCGCTGCCCCCC
>NZ_JASHKT010000093.1:0-213 GCF_030056855.1 Rhodococcus sp. IEGM 1354 | reverse complement strand
GGTGTGCTCGACGAGCAGTTCGAGAATGTAATCCGTCTCGTCCGTCGAGCGGGCGATAGGCCGAAACACACCGACCCGGGCCGTCGTAGCCGCGAGCATCTGCAGCACACCCAACGCACTGGTGGACTTGCCGGAGTCGCCTTCCGGAGACGCGACATAAATACGCGAGGGATACATGTCAGCCGTCTCGGCACCGGTGGACTCAGCCATAGC
>NZ_JASHKT010000092.1:0-214 GCF_030056855.1 Rhodococcus sp. IEGM 1354 | reverse complement strand
CCCCGACTCGCACCCAGATTTACGCGACGAACAACCTTTACGCCAACCCCCCCTCAACACCCAACACCAAGCCCCCCAGACCCTCAACAACGACCCACACCCCCCCAAAAAACACCCCCCCAACAAACCCCACCCCCCCCGTTCGAAACACCCCCAAAAATAAAAAAAAGCCGAAAAAAAAAACAAAAGAAAAAAATAAAAAAACCAAAAAAAC
>NZ_JASHKT010000091.1:0-214 GCF_030056855.1 Rhodococcus sp. IEGM 1354 | reverse complement strand
GCGAACCCCGCGATCGTGTACGGCCCGAACCTCGCCGGGCCTCAGCAACTCCCACGCGCGAACCCCCAAGCACACCGTGCCCAGCCCCGCCCCCCGCGCGGGGCGCATCGCCCACAACGTGCGCGGGCCACGCCCCCGCCTGCTCGCTACTCACCCCTCCCACCTCCTTCTGGAACAACCCCCACAGCTCGGCGCTTTACGCCCCCTCAACGCC
>NZ_JASHKT010000090.1:0-214 GCF_030056855.1 Rhodococcus sp. IEGM 1354 | reverse complement strand
CGCGCGCGTTTGCGACCTAGCCGGGTCCGATGGACTTCACGCGCCACGGTCCCCGAGCCCGACCCACGTAGACGCTCCCCCGTAGACGCTGCCCCCTAGCCCCTGGCGACGCTTCCCCCAGCCCTGGCACAAACGCGCGCGCGATTGTCAGATGCGCGCGGATTCTGCGGGATACTCAGGCGATTTCGCGAGCTTTCGGCAAATGCGCGCGCGT
>NZ_JASHKT010000008.1:0-221046 GCF_030056855.1 Rhodococcus sp. IEGM 1354 | reverse complement strand
TTCGGCACTGACATTCATCGACACACTGTTGAGTTCTCAAAGAACACGCACACACCATGGTCACCGTGTGAACGGCAACGTCCGGGGCTTACACGCTCGAACCCCAGACATGGCTGATAAGCTCTGCCTTGTCTGGGTTGTTCAGGACGTACTCCGTACAACCTCGTTGTCCCGGTTTGTGAAGACCGGGTCGGTGTCCGTGTCGCTCTGACTCGACAAAAGTTACGCGAAGACCAACGCTTACGCAAATCGCCAGGTCAGATGTAATTTTCGTGTGAACATCTAGGTCGAGCGTGCAGTCAGACGACGGCGATGGCGTCTATCTCGACCAACATCTCCTCGCGCGGAAGCCCCGTGAACACGGTCGTCCGGCTCGGCAGCACGTCGCCTGTCGTGTTCGCCGAGACGAACTCGCCATAGGCGTCGTTCATGATCGAGAAGTCCTCACGCTTGGTCAGGTACACGCGCAGCATGACGACGTCGTCGAACGTCGCGCCGCCGGCTTCCACGATTGCCTTGACGTTCTCCAAGGTTCGAGTGGTCTGCGCGGCGACGTCACCTGGGAACAGGTATTCGCTCGTCGCCGGATCCACCGGGCCCTGACCCGAAACCTGCACGAACGGCCCTTTCCGCACCCCCTGGGAGAAGGTGCGTGCCGGGGCCGGGGCACCGGTGGTGCGGATTTCGATCTTTTCGCTCATGATTTTCCTTCCATCGAACTGTCGTTTGTCAGTGGGCGGTCTTATCGATCGGGCGGCCGCCAGCCCAGTCCCTCGGAAATTGCCGCTGCCGTGCCGCGCACTGCGGGCAGCGCAGCCAGTACCTGCTGATGGTCGAGCAACATGTCCGGTACCGACATGGACACCGCGGCCACCACGTCTCCGGTCCCGTTGCGCACCGCGCAGCCGATGCAATTGACGAAAGACTCGTGTTCTTCACGGTCCTCCGCAAAACCCTGCTGGTCCACGAGCTCGAGCTCGCGCAGGTACTGCTCCGGTGTGGTGATCGTGCGTTCCGTGAACGGCGTGTACGTGATGCGTCGAGCGATCTCTTCTCGTTCGGCGCGCGGGCGGCCTGCGACCAGTATCTTTCCCACCGCGGTGCAGTGCAGCGGTGCCGGCCGGCCGACGCGTGAGTACATCCGCACGCTCTGCTGTGCGTCGAACTTGTCGATGTAGATGACCTCCCCCGCCTCGTACGTGGCCAGGTGCACCGTCTGGCCCGTGTCGGAGTTCAGTGCAGCGAGATGCGGTCGCGCGACGGTGCGCACGTCTCGCTGCTCGAGCGCGTGATTTGCGAGCTCGAACAGCCTCGAACCGAGTTGGTACCGGTGATCCGCTCCATGGCTGACGAACCTGTCCGATTCCATGGTCCGAAGCAGTCGCAGCACCGTCGTCTTGTGTACACCGAGGACTGCGGCGAGTTCGTCGAGTGACTTCGATCCGTCCCCGAGCAAACCCAGGATCGTCAGCGCCCTCGACAAGCTCTGGCTCACAACGCCGCCTCGGTGTGCACCGCTGCCACGGCCGCGTAGTCGAGTGTCGCCCACGCATTGTCGTCGATTCCGACCAGTGCTGCCAGTTCGTCGTGCGGCAGGACTTTCGCCACATCACCGTGGCCGGTCAATGCGCCTGCGGCACAGAGATGTCCGAATCGCACACGCTGCGCCGCGCTGTATCCCATCAGGAACGCGGCCAGAAAGCCGCCGGCGAAAGCGTCACCGGCACCGATCTTTTCGACGACGTCGAGTGTCAATGCGGGTACGTCGACTCGCGCGACGCCCTCGAATGCCGTCACGGTATGTGCATCGTTCTTGATCACCAGATGACGGGGCTCGGGAAACATCTCGCGTAGTTCCACTGGACTCGAGGCCCCGAACACCGAAGCGGCCTCGTCGGCACCCATCGCCACGATGTCGCTACCGCGGACGTGCTCACCGAGGACGCGGGCCGCGTCGTCCGAACGCCCGGCCCACAAGGCCGGCCGATAGTTGAGATCGAAGCTGACAGTGGAGGGGCCGGCCATGAGGCTTCGCGTCAATTGTTCCGCAGTGGGTGAGATGGCGACGGTGATGCCGGTGAAATGGACGATGTCGGCGCAGTCGATCGACGCCTGCACCTCGTCGTGAATATCGTTGGGCGAGAGCGCAGTAGCAGCCGAAAAAGACCGGTAGTACGTCATCGCGCTGTCTCCCAGAGGCAGGTCGTGACGGTGATCGGACCCCGATCCGCGCTCCTTGATGTAAAGGCCCGTCGGCCGCCCGTTGTCGACGATCACGCCCGACGTGTCCACACCGGCAGCGTCGAGTTCCGCGACCAGATATCGGCCGAACCCGTCGTCACCCACTCGCGAGACCCAGGCAGCCTCGATTCCCAGTTGGACGAGGACACGAGCCACGTTGGCTTCCGCACCTCCAGCCGTCCGATGGAACGTCTCCGACCGTTCCAATGGGCCGGGGTCCGCGACGAGGACAGCGAGGCCTTCGCCTACACACACCACCCTGGGGGCTGTCATGTCCGTCTCCTCGAACTCTTGCGGGAATGCATCGTTGGATGCAGACTACAAGTGAACCACACGATACGCAACCGTCGTTGCACATAGCGCAACGCAGAAATCGAGGAGACTGACGTGATCGACACTGCCGGAGTCGAGGCGCTGAGTCGACGACTCCTGGGGCCCGAACACAAATCGCTCCCAGCGAGATCGTGGGGACAGAGCGCCGAGAGCTTTCTGGCCACCGCGCCGCGGCTGTCCGAGTTCACCACCCCTGTACTCACCCTCGACAGGACACGCATCGCATCGAACGTCGATGTGATGGCGCAGTGGACCGAGAAGGCGGGCGTCCTCCTGGCACCCCACGGCAAAACGACCATGGCTCCCCAACTGTGGAAGCAGCAATTGGATGCGGGCTGCTGGGCCATCACCCTCGCTACCGGTTGGCAGGTTCAGGTGGCACGCGCATTCGGTGTCGAGAGAATCGTTCTCGCCAATGCCGAAGTCGATCCTGTTGCTCTGAACTGGGTTGCCGCCGAACTGGACTCGCATCCCGAGTTCGAGTTCTACTGCTGGGCGGACAGCGTCGCCACGGTGCGAGAGATGAGCCGCATCCTTGCCGACCACGGCGATCGACCGGTGTCCGTCGTCGTCGAACTCGGCGGCGAGCACGGACGAACCGGCGCGCGAACGACCGAGGAGGCCGTCGCAGTAGGACGGGAGATCGCCGCGTCACCGCGCCTCGCACTGGCCGGTGTGGGCGGCTACGAGGGTGCCCTGAGCCACGACCGTTCCGAGGCCGGTCTCGCGGCAGTACGCACCTACCTCGACACTCTCGCCGCACTACATCGCACCTTCGATGCCGAAGGACTGTACGGCGATCACGCCATTGTGACCGCAGGCGGGAGCGCGTACCAGGATCTGGTGGTCGAACGCCTGCATTCTCTGACCTCGGGCAACGGCGTGCGCACCGACGTCGTGCTCCGATCCGGGGCCTACGTGGCGCACGACGACGGCTTCTATTCGCAGATCTCACCACTGACTCCCGCCCGAACCGAAACGCCGTTGGTTTCTGCGATGCACGGATGGGCGCGCGTGGTGTCACGCCCCGAGCCCGGCCTCGCATTGCTGGACGCAGGTAAGCGCGACTTTCCTTTCGACGAAGGAATGCCCGTCCCGCAACGTGTTCGAGGCAATGAAGTCCTGGATCAGGGCGCGGAGGTGACGGCACTCAACGACCAGCATGCATTTCTTCGACTACCGGCGGACGACGCCGACGCACTTCCGGTGGGGGCGGTGCTGCGGCTCGGCCTGTCGCACCCCTGCACTGCGTTCGACAAATGGCGTCTGATCCCCGTCGTGGACGACTCGGACAGCGACGACCCACTCGTGGTCGATCTGATACACACCTTTTTCTAGGAAGCAGAACTTGATGGCGGACACACTATTTCGCGGGTTCGACGTCATCGACGGCACCGGTTCCGCACGGCTGCGTCGGGACGTTCTCGTCCGTGATGGCACCATTGCAGCACTCGCCGCGCCCGGAAGCCTTTCCAGCGCAGACAGAACCGTCGATGCAGCACCAGGTCACGTCCTGTCCCCCGGCTTCATCGACATGCATGCGCACTCCGATCTGGGGTTGCTGACCGATCCTGGGCACTTCGCCAAGATCAGCCAGGGTGTCACCACCGAGGTGATCGGACAGGACGGCATCGCGTACGCGCCCATCGACGATGCGACGTTGGACGTCATCCGGCGACAGATCGCCGGGTGGAACGGCAATCCCCTGGATCTGGACTTCTCCTGGCGGACGGTTGCGGAGTATCTCGCCCGACTCGATCGAGGCATCACCCCGAACGCCGCATATCTGGTTCCGCAAGGAACCCTGCGCTACCTGGCCGTCGGTGCCGATCGACGTCCCGCAACGCCGTCCGAGATCACCCACATGCAGGAGTTGCTGGCACAGGGTCTGCAGGACGGTGCCGTCGGAATGTCGAGCGGACTCACCTACACACCCGGAATGTATGCCGACACAAGCGAATTGCGAGCACTGTGTGAGGTAGTGGCAGACTTCGGCGGGTTCTATGCTCCCCACACCCGGTCGTACGGCGCGGGTGCACTCGACGCCTACCAGGAGATGCTCGATCTCTCCAGAGAAACCGGATGCGCCCTGCATCTGACCCACGCAACGATGAACTTCGGTGTCAATCGTGGTCGGGCACGCGAATTTCTGGACCGCGTCGACTCCGCCATCGCCGACGGCTGCGACGTCACGCTCGATACGTATCCGTACCTACCCGGGGCCACGACTCTGTCTGCGCTGCTGCCGAGTTGGGCGATGTCGGGTGGGCCGGACCGAGCGCTGGAACGACTCGACGATCCGGCCGAGCGTCGTCGCATAGCGCAGGACGTCGATGTCGACGGCTCGGACGGCTGCCACGGAGTCACCGTCGAGTGGGAGACGATTCAGCTCAGCGGAGTATCGAACCCGGAACTCGACCGGTACGTCGGTCGCACGATGGCCGACATCTCGGCGGACGAAGGGCTCGAGCCGGTCGACGTGTTCTTCGACTTTCTACGCCGCGACGCTCTGGCCACGACCATCCTGCAGCACGTCGGGCACGAGGAGAACGTTCGCGAGATCATGCAGCATCCGCGCCACATGGGCGGCAGTGACGCCATTCTCGTAGGCGAAAAGCCACATCCGCGTGCGTGGGGAACGTTCCCCCGCTATCTGGGCCACTACGTGCGGGACGAGCAACTGCTCTCACTCGAGGAGTGCATCAATCACCTGACGGGTCGTCCGGCTGCACGGTTACGACTGCGCAGTCGCGGCACGATCGCCGTGGGCCATGCTGCCGATCTCGTGGTGTTCGACCCGGACACCGTTCGAGACACCGCCACGTTCGAAGAGCCCAAACAGCAGGCCGAGGGAATCAGCCACGTGATGGTGAACGGTTCGTTCGCGATAGACGATTTCCTTCCCACCCACTCCTTGGCAGGCCATGCCCTGCGTATGGACTCAGCCAGAAAGCAGACGTCGTGAATGCATTGACGACAATTCTCGAAGACCGCGCACTCGCCGTGGTGCGCGCGCCGCACATCTCGGATCCCGCCGCACTCGCACACGCCCTGACCGGCGGCGGTATTCGCGCTGTAGAGCTCACGTTCACCACGCCGGGAGTCCTCGACCTCATCCGCGCCGCATCCGATGCGGGTGCCATCGTGGGGGCCGGAACGGTCCTCACAGCCGATCAAGCCCGGGCCGCCCTGGACTCGGGTGCCAGTTTCGTCGTGACACCCGGGCTGCGGTCGGACGTCGCCGCCGTGGTGACCGCCGCGCGCATACCGCTGATGATGGGGGCACTCACCCCGTCCGAGGTGATGACCGCGCTCGACCTCGGTGCAGACGCGGTGAAGATCTTCCCGGCGCGCACCGTCGGACCGGCTTATTTCAAGGATTTGCTCGGTCCGTTCCCGAATGCACGTCTGGTCCCGTCCGGCGGCGTCAACGCCGCGAATGCCGCGCACTTTCTGGCAGCCGGAGCAGTGGCAGTGACTGCCGGCACGGATGTGGTGCCGCCGAATTCTGTTGCTACCGCTCAGTGGGACGACATCGCGGCACGAGCCCGGGCATTCGTCCACGCCATCGAAACCGCCAACGAGAAAGAACTGTCATGAATTCTGCCGTCGACTGGCTGAGAACCTCCACACCCGGCCTTCTGGTGTTGTGCGGCATAGCAATCGCCGTGTTGCTCGTCGTGATCATCAAGATCAAGCTGGAACCGTTCGTCGCATTGCTCATCGTCGGACTCGGCCTGGCCCTGGCTGCCGGGCTTCCGGTCAATCAAATCGTCGGAACCGCGATCAAGAGCAACGAGTCGTTGCTCGAGACCGGCTTCGGCGGAATTCTCGGGCATATCGCCGTCATCATCGGCCTCGGCACCGTACTGGGGGCCATACTCGAAAAGTCCGGCGGCGCACAGGCGTTGACCGCCAAGTTGCTCGGAATATTCGGCGAGCGCGGCGCTCCCGTCGCGATGGGCCTGCTCGGATTGATCTTCGGTATCCCGGTGTTCTTCGACATCGGCATCTTCGTGCTCGCCCCGCTGGTGTACGTCGCCGCGCGCCAAGGCGGAAAGTCGCTGGTGCTGTACGCGTTGCCGATGCTCGCCGGCTTGTCGATGACGCACGCATTCTTGCCACCGCACCCCGGGCCGGTGGCACTCGGTGGACTGCTCGAGGTCAATCTCGGTTGGCTGATCCTGTTCGGCTTCATCTGTGGCATACCCGGATTCATCGCTGCGGGCCTGGTGTGGGGAAACTGGATCGGCAAGCGCATCATCGTCGACGTTCCGGACGACTTCATCAACGACGGGGACGACTCGCCCCGCGACTCGAACGGTGGCACCGGTGCCGTCACCACCGCACGACCGGTGGTCACGATGCCTCCCTCGGTGGGCACCATCGGCGCGATCATCGCAGTGCCGCTGGTCCTCATCCTCGGAGCCACCTTCGGCAGCATCCTGCTCGACCCGGGCAATCTGCTCGAAGTGCTGACATTCTTCGGCACTCCGGCCGTTGCACTGCTCATTGCCGTGCTGATCGCGTTCTACGTTCTGGGTATACGCCGCGGGTCCACCGTTCAGGAGCTGAGCAAGCTCACAGGTGAGTCGCTGCGCCCGGTGGGCATGCTGTTGCTCGTCGTCGGCGCGGGTGCCTTCTTCGGAAAGGTCATCTCCGCCACAGGGATCGGCACTGCACTGGCCGACACCATGGCGGCAGCAGGTCTACCGATCATCGTCCTGGCGTACATCATCAGTTGTGCACTGCGTGTCGCACAGGGTTCGGCCACCGTCGCGATCGTCACCACCGGTGGCATCGTGGGCCCTCTTGTCGCAGCGCAGGACTACTCTGCCCCCGCCGTCGCATTGATCGCCATGTCCATCGCAGCGGGCTCGATCATCGCGAGCCACGTCAACGACGGAGGCTTCTGGATCATCTCGAAGTTCTTCAACCTCACCGTCAAGCAGACGCTACAGACGTGGACCGTCCTCGAGACGATTCTGTCCGTGGTCAGCTTCGCGGTTGCCGGCATTCTCTTCGCGATCATCGCCTAGCTCGACGGCGCGGCCGGGTGTCGATGTCGGCACCTGATCGCGCCACTGGGAATGCACCTGATCGCCGACGAAATGCGTGTTCTCTGCCGACATCTCCCGGCTCCCCGACCGTCCGACGAGATCGTCGATTCGGTCGTCCAGGCTGTGGGCGCGAGCCATGGCGTCCGACGTACGTGCTTCACCCTCCGAAGATTCGACCAGATCGGCCAAACGAACCAACGCAGCAACTCGTCCCGTCAATTGGGTCCATACGACTTCCAGTGCGCGGCGACGTGATTCGACCTGTTCCGCCGTGTCCTCGTCGACCATCGTCCGACCGATTCTGATCAATTCGTCCCCTACCGAGCGCAAAGACGTTGCATCGACCGAGATTTCGGCGAGCTCGACGAACAGATCGACCTGGCTTCGCTGAAACTCGAAGTACGTCGACTGCCACGCAGGCGAGCGATGTATGCGATCGAACGAGGTGCCCGCGAGAAACAGCAGCGTGTCGTAGCGGTCCGTGAATCGGTCGTCTTTGCGATCGATCAACTGATCGACCACCCCGGCTGCCCACTGCACACGTTTGTCGATGGGCGTTCTGCGTGCAAGCGTGCTGACTCGATCCTTTGCGGCGTCCGCCAACGTCAGACCTCGCTCGGCGAGCACCCCGTATCTGTTGGGTGCAGGCGTGTGCATCAATGCATCGAAGACCGCGTCGCGCTGTTCCAGGTCGAGATGAATGCCTTCACGCCGTTCCTTGCGTGCCGCGCGGACGCCGTTGGCGTAGTGCCGGTTCGACATCACCACCGTGGTTCGCAGATGCTCGATCCGCTTGTTCGACTCCGCGACTCGCAACTTGTAGACCAGGGCCGCGCCGGGCTTGCCCGACGAATCCTTGGCTTGCCATCGATCTCGCTCGTCCACCAACTGCCGCAGGGTTCCGAATCCCCCGACCGACGGGAGCGAACGCCCCGCATGCCACCGAGCGATGAGCACCGTTCTGGTGGCTCCGTCGACCCTGCCCGCAGCAACAGCCGTTGCGGCGGCGTCGGACAACGGCTCGGAATGGCCGGGCAGCCGACAGTCGGCGCAGAGACGATGCACCCGGTCATCGAATCGAGCGCGCTGCTGCGCCGAATCACCTGCTTCGAACTGGGACATGACTACTCCTCGGTCGCACCGCCGTCCGGCGCGCTCGCAATCGAGTGTTCCAGAAAGTTCAGATCAACCCCTTCAGGGTTTCCTCCGTGTGCGGCTTCTTCTCCGCCAGCAAGGTGCGCGCCTCGTCCAGCCCCTCCCAGACATTCCACATCAGTACCCCGCGCACGACGGCATCGTCGTCGAGGTAGTAGACGACGCCTTCTTTGCCGATCGTCTTCCAGTCCTCCACCGTTTTCATCGACGTTGCTACCGTTCCGATTGCCTGGTAGCCGTCGTCGTACACGTCGGAGTAGAAGTACGGCGTGTAGGTGTAGGCCGTTCCGGCACCTGCCATGTTGCGGCCCGCCGCTTTGCCCATCTCGGTTGCGTTGTCCACGTGCTCGATGCGTCGGCGACCGAGAATGGCGTCCGGATAGTTGGCCACGTCGCCGGCCGCGTAGATGTGCTCGTCCGCGGTGCGTAGGAACTCGTCGACGACGATGCCGTTGTCCACCTCGAGACCTGCCGCCTCGGCCAGGTCTGTGCTGGGCCGGACACCGAGTCCGAACACGACCCCGTCTGCTTCCACCGCGGACCCGTCGTCCAATTGCAGCTGAACACGAGCCGACGCCTCCGCTCCCGACGTGACCTTGGTTCCTCGGCGCACGGTGACCCCGTGATCGGAGAACCCCTTGTCGAACCCGGCGGCCAGCGAGCGGGGGAACATGTGGCCGCCCACGACGTCGTCGGACGTGACGAGGGTGACTTTGACACCCTGTTGAGACAGCGCTGCTGCGATCTCCGTTCCGATGTAGCCGCCGCCCACCACCGCTATGTGCTCCGCGGTCTCGGTCAGTTCCCGCAACATCCGGTAATCGGCGAAGGTGCGGAAGTAGATCACTCGCGGACTGGGCGACAGGTCGATCTGCGTCGGTGCTGCGCCGGTTGCGAACAAGAGCGTTCCATACTCGTGGTTCTCGCCGTTCGCTGTCGTGACCGCCTGCTTCGACCGGTCCACCGACGCGATACGCGTAACCGTATGGACCTCGGCACCGGTGTCCGAGGCGGTGCCGAGGGGAACCTGATCACGGCCGAAATCGCTGTCGGTCCACAACTTCTTCGACAACGCGGGGCGCGTGTACGGCTCGTCGGAGTCGGCTCCGAAGATCCCGATGGAACCCGTTGCGTCGTGTTCACGAATCCCACGAGCAGCACTGTCGGCAACCATTCCGCCGCCGATGATCAGGTAGTCGTATCGCATCGCTCACTCCTTGCACGTGGGGGTATCGACGACCTGGCTACCCGGAACGGCGTGAGCGCAACCACTCCGACGCCTCAGTTCGGAAGGCCGGAGCAAATCGAACCGAACGAACTGTATGCAGCATCACACCCCGTAAAGGTTGGCCCAGGCCCGTCCAGTGGGCATCTTGGTTTGCGAGACGAAACATCGCGTTCACACATTTTGGGTTGTAACGGTTCGGCTCGGACGAACGACTCACACCTCAGGACGCGAACAAAAGGAGACGATGTGACTGTTCAGATCGATTCGCTCGCAGCCGGCACCAGCAATGCCGACAATGCGATCGCAGACGTCGACCAACTCTTCGACGAAGTTTCAACGCTGGACGCCAACATCCTCGACGCCATCGAGCGCCGCACCAGCTTGGCGCGCACCCTCGCTGCCGTGACGCCCGACGCCACCGTGTCGGACACCACAGCAGACCCCTACGCCGATCTCGGCAACGACGGCCGTGTTTTCTCGCGGATGCTTTCCCGCCTCGCGCAGATAACCCGGTAACGTCCTTTCCCCCTTTGATTCGCAGTCTGCGGCCCCGTCGAGCACGTCTCGGCGGGGTCGCGTTGTGTCTGGTGAACAGGCACCGGTGAATTTGTGGACGGCCCGTTGTCAGTACCGGCACAACCGTTGTTCGACGGTTGCACAGTGCCGGTCCCCGACGAATAGGTGTAATCCATGTCCCGTTTGCTGTTCGCCAACATGCCCGTCCGCGATGTCACGGCCACCCGCGCATTCTTCGAGGGTCTCGGCTTCGAGTTCAACGACATTTTCAGCGACGAGAACACCGCCTCGATGATCGTCAGCGACCAGGCCACGGTGATGTTCCTGGCCACATCGCGGTTCGGGGATTTCATCTCCGATTCGATCTGCGACACGACGTCGGCTCGTGAGGTACTGATGTGTATTTCGGCCGACAGCCGCGCCGAGGTCGACTCACTCACGGACGCGGCCATCGCTGCGGGTGGATCGAAGTGGATGGAACCGCAGGATCATGGGTTCATGTACGGCAGAGCATTTCGTGATCTGGACGATCACGTGTGGGAAGTGATGTGGATGGACCCCTCGGCCGTTCCGACGAGCTGATTTCGCTCAGAGGCGGTCGGGCAGTCCGAATCGATCGAACAGCGACAGATCGAAGAAGCAGGCGACATGCCCGACGCCTCGAGCGTCGACGTCGAGAACGTGTAGTTGGAACGGTCGATGTATTCCGTCCTCGCCCACCATGTAGAGCCCGTACGCAGGTTGACCGTTCGCTGATGTCGCCACCATTCGCATGTCGCCCGCTCCCTGTGCGGGGCAATTGTTTCGGATGAGAGATCCGATCGTCTCGGCTCCCTGATACCAGCCGACGAACGGAGGCATCTCCCACACCGCGTCGGAGGTGAAGAGTGTGACCAGCCGGTCGATGTCGTAACTCTCGAAGCACTCCACGTACTGGGTCAACAGGTGCTGCAATTCGGCGGATTCGATGGGCTCGACGTTGTCCAGTTCCGGGGCGATCTCGTCCAGTCGCTCGCGGGCCCGCTGCAGGAGGCTGTTGACGGCAGTGGTCGTCGTGGCGAGAACCTCGGCAACCTCGGAGGCCCTCCACTGCAACACCTCGCGCATCAACAGCACTGCGCGTTGTCTCGACGACAGATGCTGCAGCGACGCGACGAAGGCGAGGCGAACCGATTCCCTCCCCACCACCAACGTGGCCGGGTCGTTCGAGTCGGCCAGATCCGAATCGGCGATCGGTTCGAGCCACGGCACCTCGTTGTTCTGCACGAGTTCGTCGGTCGGGCCGGAACTCGGCGCGCCCAGCCCGGTCGGTAGCGGACGCTTGGCTCGCCCCTCGAGGGCGGTGAGGCACGTGTTCGTCGCGATTCGATACAGCCAGGTGCGCAGCGACGATCGGCCCTCGTACTTGGCGTACCCCCGCCAGGCGCGGATGTAGGTCTCCTGGAGCATGTCCTCGGCATCGTGGATGGACCCGGTCATGCGGTAACAGTGCGCCAACAGCTCGCGACGGAACGGATCGAACTGCGCGACGAAGTCGTCGTTCTGCACAGATGCCACGGTCATGCGCAAGAGCTTAAACCGGGTTCGGCCGCATCGGCGGCCGATCGCGCGCCACCGCCGGAATTGGTCGGGCCCTTGGGTTAACCTCGGCTCGTGACATCGCTCAGCAGCATCGACGACTTGGTAGAAGAGCTGTATCTGCACCGTCGTCGCGCGTGGGAAGCCGCACTCGTCACCGCACAGAATTTTCTCGAGACCATCGCCGACGAGATACTCGAAGACGTCGACCGAGACAGACTCAATGCCCAGACTGCGCGGATCAAGGACCCTGGCAGATCTGCCGACAAACTCCGTCGATATCTGTCCGAGGGACGCATCAGCGAGCCCCACGACGCCGACGCCGTAGCCGAGGCACTGCCCGATCTGGTCGGCATCAAGGTGCTGTGCAAGACCCCACGGGACCAACTCTCGTTCGTCACCGCACTCGAGCGCGCGTGTACCGATCCGAAATGCTCGGTGCGGTTCGCACAGCCTCCCACCGACTACGTCTCGTTTCCCAAGCCCAGCGGATACCGGGCATATCACGCTGTGCTCGTCGTGCGAGTGGCCACGCATCAGGGCGACCTCGACGTGAAGGTGGAAGTTCAGGTCAAGACCCGGCTGCAGGACGCGTGGGGCGAGCTGACCCACGAGGACATGTACAAGCCCGGTGAAGCACTGAAACCGACCAAGAAGCACACGGATTACGCCGCACACATGGCGCACCTGCTCGATCAGGTCGACGCCATGGCCGACGATCTCGCCGCACAGCTGGACTCGCTGACCGCCGCCTCGAAGGACGGCAGCGTGGCAGCACCCGACCCGATTCCCAAGGATCCCGACTTCATCCGGGCCCGCGTCACGCGCACCGGCCCTCGCTACGCGCTCGCCGTCGGTCCGGACGGGCGCCGTGGGCTCGTCCCCGCACGGTCGGTCAAAGCCGTGATCGGCTCGACCGATCGCATCGCAGTCAACGATTACCTCGAGGTGGGCGACTACATCGACGTCGTCGTGGAGGACTCCGAGGACGCGCTGTACTACCACCTGACCTCGCAGCCGCCGCGGCGCACACAGGGAAAGAAACGCAAGCGCTGACCGGCGTTTCTCAGGAAGATCTCACGTCGGTCCGGTAGACATGCCATCTCGTGACCACTACCGAGAAACCCCAGGTCGTCACCGACGGCGATAGCGTCGCCGCAACTACGACCGGCACCCGTGTCATCGGCCGTCTGCGCAGGAGACTCCGGTCTCCCGATGTGATGGTCCCGACCGTCGCGTTCGTGCTCCTTGCATCGCTGTACTCCACGATGTCCGTTCTCGGCCACCGTCAACTGCGCACATCGGGCTTCGACCTCGGTATTTTTGTGCAGCAGGTGGCGTCGTACTCGCAGTTCCGGGCTCCGACCTCCGATTTGCTGGGCACCGGCTACAACACTCTCGGCGATCACTTCTCGCCGATCACGGCCCTGCTCGGCCCGGTGTATCGCGTCTTCCCTCATGCCGAAACGCTGCTCATCGCTCAGGCGGTTCTGTTCGCGCTCGCGGTGATTCCGATCGGCCGATTGGCGGTGCAGAAATTCGGCACTGTCGTCGGAACAGTGATTGCCGGCGCGTTCGGCCTGTCGTGGGGCGTACAAGCCGCGCTGAACTTCGACTTCCACGAAGTGGCCTTCGCGATGCCGTTATTGGCGATGTCCCTGGTGGCTCTCGTTCGCGAACGCTGGGTGCCCGCTCTGACATGGGCTCTTCCGCTGGTGTTCGTCAAAGAGGACATGGGTTTGACCGTCGTCGTCATCGGCGCGCTGGTTGCCTTGTTCACCACCGGCCGTCCGCGCATCCTGGGAGCGATGACCGCGGTGTGGGGGCTGACCTGGGTGATAGTGGCCGTCAAGGTCATCATTCCCGCGCTGAGCTCCGACGACTCGTACGGCCAGGGCTCGAAATTGCCGCCCATCGGCGAAGGGATCGCCGATACCGCGCACGGCCTGGTTGCCGGGGACTCCCGGGCCGCGACGGCGTTCCTGCTGCTTGCCGTCACGGGGTTCTTCGCGCTGCGATCCCCACTTCTGTTGGTCGCGGTACCGACGGTTGCCTGGCGCTTCCTCAGCGACAACACCAACTTCTGGAAGCCGATCTACCACTACAACGCCATTCTGATGGTGATCGTCTTCGTCGCCCTCATCGACGCCTTGGCACGCAGCGAGCGCCACGCCCAGCTGACCGAACGGGGTCGACGAGCGATCGTCGCCTTCGTCGCTGCGTTCGCACTGGTGGCGCTACCGTTCCTGCCCATGTCGCGGATGGTGCACGCCGAGGAGTGGCGTGTCGATCCACAGGCAGCCACTGCCCGCGACATCTCGGCCTGGATCCCGGCCGGTGATCGTGTTGCAGCGTCGAACAATCTCGTGGCACAACTCGTCGCCGACCACGACGTCTCGGCGTTTCCGCAGCGACCGACCGACTCGACCGTCCCGGACTGGATCGTCGTCAACCGAGAACGGCCCGCGGGTTGGCCGACCGACGAACGCGGCGATCGGCAGGCGATCGACCGGGCACTGACCACCGGATACGACGTCGTCTTCTCCGTGGACGGTATCGAGGTGCTGCACCGCAACTGAGCGGTCCCTACTAGGGTTTCGATCAGTTCGGGCATTTCGGAACCGCGGGGTTATCGAACTCTCGACACTCGACCGATCACGACAGCTACGGCAAGGCAGGTACAGGACATCGACGCTCGAACCGGCGATCTCGGCACCACCCGAACAGCATCGAAGCGATCACCGTGGAATCGGAAGAATCCGTACCGCGCGCAGGTGTCGAGCAACCGACTGCTCTCCGGTCCCACCTCGGCGAAAGAAGTACGACACTTCGCGATCGACCTCGGGGACAGCGGGATCACCTACGAGGCGGGAGACGGATTCGGTGTCAAACCCGTCAACGACACCGCACTGGTCTCGGCCGTCATCGGCCGTCTCGGTGTCCCCGCAGACACGGCCGTCCACACCAAGTCCGGAGAAATCAGCCTCGCCCAGGCACTGACCACCGAATACGAAATCGGCATACCGTCGATGGACCTGATAGAAGCCGTCGCTGAGCGGGCCGGTGATGCCGAACTGGACCACGTACTGCAGAACGGCGACCGCGCGTCGTTCGACGCGTGGACATGGGGACGCGACGTCGTCGACGTTCTCGACCTCGATCGGTCGGGTGCACTCGACCCGGCTGAATTCCTGGGCTTGCTCCGTCCCCTGCAGCACCGTGTCTATTCGATCTCGTCGTCCCCGACAGCGCACGAGGGAAGCGTTCACCTGACCGTGTCGACCGTGAGGTATCGATCGGCCGAACGAGATCGCGGCGGGGTGTGCTCGACGTACTTGGCGGATCGCGTCGGCGACGCGCAGGAAGCGGGAGTGTTTCTCTCGGCCAACAAGTCGTTCCGACTTCCTTCCGACGACACTCCGATCGTCATGATCGGTCCGGGCACCGGGGTGGCACCGTTCCGTGCGTTTCTGCACGAGCGTCGGGCCCGCGGTGCCTCGGGCCGAAACTGGCTGTTCTTCGGGGACCAACATCGAGCGAGCGACTTCCTCTACGAGGACGAACTCACGGAATTCGAGCGTGACGGTCTGCTGACGAGGCTGGATCTGGCGTTCTCGCGTGACCAGTTCGAGAAGATCTATGTACAGCACCGCATGCGCGAGGCCGGAAAGCAGCTGTACGGCTGGCTCGAAGAAGGCGCGCAGATCTACGTCTGTGGAGACGCGTCACGCATGGCGCAGGGAGTCGACGAGGCACTCCACGAGGTCGTCGCCGAACACGGTGGCCGCTCCTCCGACGCCGCGGAGGACTACGTGAACGACCTCAAGCGTGCGAAGCGCTACCTGCGCGACGTCTACTGACGGCCGTTCTTGTCGGACCCCTTCGCTACCGTCACGGGCACAGCAATGAAGTTCTCGTCCGAGTAGAGGGTGTGCACCGTGAACGCAGTGCAGAACGACCATTTCGACTCCACCACCGCGCGTGCATGGGGCACGTTCACCGAGAATCTGCACGCGCACCTGCGGTCGCTGCCGATGCGGGACTACATCACTGTCACGGCCGCGCAGGCCAGCCCGGGCGAGCGTGGGCTCCGGCCGTACATCGACATCGCAGCCAGGGACGACGGGGCTCTGGTGTCGGTCGCGTCGTTGCCCTCGCTGCTGTATCCGCAGGCGCCGGAGTCGGTCACCCTCGATGTCCAGTTGCTCGACTTCGGATGGCTGGACCGAGGCAAGCCCGTCGCAGACGGGTCGATCATCGATCTGACCCGAACGGATTCGAGGGCCGACGCTGCGCTCGTCGCCGAAATGGTGACCCGGGCGTTCCGTGAGTTGTGGAACGTGCCCCACCCGTCGTTCCTCAGCGTGTGGGGAGTCGCCGCAGACGGATCCACCTCGGGCCCGGTCGATCTCCAGCGTGGAATCGTCGGCGTCCGGTCCAGCACTGCCGTGGACGGCAGTGCCGAGTCGACGCCGACCGATCCCCCGTCCGACATCACCGACGTTCCAGCCGAACTGCGATCACTGCACACCCTGTGCCAATTGACCGGTCAAAAGATCGACGCGCAGACAGTGCACTCGGTGTGCGTGGGGGCGGACATCGACGAACTCGGTATCCATGCGCTTGCCCTGCATCGCACGGCGGCCGCGCACTCGGACCGCAACGCAGCCGAGGGGGCGGACACCTCGATCGCGGTGTGGACGGGTCTGGCCCGAACCTGGCTGTTGGTGGCCCGCAGTATCGCAGCTGCAGCCGGATCGGACCGGCACGCCTACCGCTGAGCTGCTACAGAATCTTTCGCCGCAATCCGCTGGCCCGCAGGACCTGTCGTTCCACTCCGGCACGAATGGCCTCCTCGGTGCCGATCACCCGCACATGCGACCTCGCACGGGTGATCGCGGTGTAGAGCAACTCGCGAGTGAGCAGAGTCGAAGCCTCGGCGGGCAACAGAACCGACACGGTGTCGTACTGACTGCCCTGGCTGCGGTGAATCGTCATCGCGTACACGGTCTGCACGGACGACAGCACGTTCGGGTGAATGAGAATGTGGCCGCGTCCCCGCGCGAAAGCAGCCATCGGCGTTCCGTTCTCACCCGACACCACAACACCCGTGTCGCCGTTGTAGATTCGCGCTTCGTGATCGTTTGCGGTCACCAGCAGCGGCTGACCGGGGTACCAGTAGGCGGGGTCGAGGAAGGTCTTGTTCGCTTCTCCTACCCATTCGAGTGCCAGCCGATCCCACAGCGCGACGCCCCACCGCCCCTCACGGTGCGCGCACAGAAGTCGATGCTTCTCCAGTCCCTGCAGCGCCGCGGCGGCGTCACCGCGGGTTGCCGCCGCTGTGACCTCGGCGGCGGTGTCGACCACGTCGGCGCGCAATGCGTCGGTGTCCTCGGGTGCATGGAACGAGATCTGGTCGTCGCCGGATTCGAGTAGTTTCATCACCTCGTCACCGCGACCGTCTCGAACTGCGACGGCCAGACGGGCAATCGCGCCACCGAATCGTCTACCACGGCTGAGCCGAACCACTCCGCCGCGCAACCTGTTTCGCTCGAACGTGCTCAGTGCCGCCTCGTCAGGATCCTCGGCCGCAGCGAAATCCGCGTCGACGAGTTGCGCCAACACAGGGTTCTCGACGCCGGTGACCGGGCGTGCCACGAGGTCGGCCAACACTGCTCCGGCGTCGACGGACGTCAACTGGTCGGGATCGCCCACGAGTATCAACCGCGATTCCGGTCGTACTGCTTCGAGCAGTCGGCACATCATCGTCAACGACACCATCGACGTTTCGTCGACGACGACGACGTCGTAGGGCAGTCGATTGTGGGAGTCGTGACGAAACCTGGTCTTGCTTCCCGGTTTCCACCCCAGCAGGCGATGCAGAGTCATTGCTTTCAGTTCTGCCGGGAGACCCAGCAGCCCCGCTTGTTCGGCCACCGACTCCTGCAGACGAGCGGCAGCCTTGCCGGTGGGGGCAGCAAGACCGATTCTCACGTCGCTGCCGTGTTCTCGGACCAACAGCGCCAGGATTCGAGCCACCGTGTGGGTCTTACCGGTGCCCGGTCCGCCCGCTATGACCGTGGTCCAGTGCGTCGCCGCCAGGGCTGCTGCAATCCGTTGACGATCGGGAGGGGTGGTGGGTGCGCCGGAATCGTCGATGAACAGGCCGGCCAGCGCACGCTCGATCTTCGCCCCGTCGACGACGGGGTGCGACTGCGATCGAACGTCGAGTATGCCTCGAACTGTGTTCTCCTGCAGGTGATATCGATCCAGGTACAGCAGTTCACCCAAGTCGGTGTGCACCAGCTTCAGTGGCGTCAGCGGCCCATTGGCGCTGCCGACCACGAGCGGACTGACCGCCAACGCGTCGAGAACGTCGGACAGATCGGGCCAGGGAAGAAGGCTCGGATCCACGTCCGATTCCTCGTCCACCGTGACATCCCGCAGGCGCTGCAGGTCCAGACATATCGATCCGGATCGCACTGCGCGCACCGTCAGAGCCGTGGCGAGCAGCACCGGTTCGGAGGCTTCCCCGGCCAGGGCACCGAGCCGCAACGCCACGTGCACGTCGGCCGCTGTCAGTACACCGGCGTCGTTGAAGGACCGCAGAATTCCGCTGCCGCGCAGCGCCGTCGAGACACTCGTCATCGTTCCACCTTTCCGGCGAGCAGATCCGACAACTCGACCACCAGTGCCGCAGGCGGATCCCAGTCGAACACACCGCAGCCGGCCGGAGTCAGTGGCCCCACCATGCCCCGAACGAACAGGTACCGTACTCCGCCGAGATGCGTCTCCGGCCGGTAGTTCGGTTGACGCCATCGCAGATACCTGTGCAACGCAACGGCATACAGAATGGCCTGCAGTGGATAGTGCGACCGCATCATTTCCTGCGCCATTTTCTCGCGCGTGAAGTTGCCGGTCGTCAGGTCGCCTCGGGCCAATCGGTTGGTCTTGTAGTCGACCACGACGTAGCGAGGGCCGGGTACCCGAAGGACGGAGTCGATACTTCCGGTGAGAAAGCCGCGCAATGGGGTGGCTTCCACTGCATCGAGCAGATCGGCGTAGTCCGCGAGCACATCCGCCGGGTCGAGATGTCGACGTAGCAGCTGCGCAACGGATGTCAGAGTCACGCTCGATGCCACCGGGTCGTCGCCTCCGGCCAAGGGCAACTCGAAATCCAGCTCGGCCAGGTGGTCGTTCGGCGCGATGTCCGCCAGCGTCCCGAAGCCCAACGGTGTCTGCATCACCGGCAACAGAGCGGCTGCCAGAGCCGTCGGATCGACATCTGCCATCCGTGAGGCAACGGCAGCTCTGCAGCGCTGCTCGAGTTCGGACAGAAGATCGGCTGCGGAGGTATCGACGTGCTCGAGGGCCTCGTGCACCAGGGTTCCGAATGCGGCACCGGCCGGCATTCCGTTCATAGGTGACGCGATCCCGTCCACGGTCTCGTCTGGGTTCGCGCTTCCCAGCGGAGGTTCGACAGGCTCATCCGCTTTCTCGGGCCGCTCGGCCTCACTGGTCACCCCCACCTCCGGCTCGACGGGCGACGCATCGTGTGCGTGAGCTGTCAAGGCCGAGTACGACGTTCGACGCCACAGCAGATCCAGAGCACGCCCGAAGCGAGCGGCAGTGACGTCGCGGTGTTCCTCCTCGGGGCGCACCCACTGCTGATCCGAGGGTGGTGTGGGGCCGACTGCCTCGATCGAGATCAGATCCGCTGACGGACCGACCCAAGATTGCAAGCGGTTGGCGGTAGTGGCGTCGTCGAGCACCTTGTACGACGGCTCCGGCTGCGCAATCCCCGGAATGCGGCCGAACAGCATGCGGTGCAACGACGACGTAGCGGTGTTGCGTCCCGGTGCCCACCACAACACCACCTGACACTGGGCTCTGGTGAGTCCCACGTACAGCAGCCGTAGTTCTTCTCCGGCTTCTTCCCGATCGTTGACGAGCTTCCGTGCCGCGTAGCCGGCCCCGGAGGGACCGCCGACGTCCCGGATGCGGTGGCCGTCCTCGTGGAGCAGCAGGGTCGACGGTGAGCTGAAGTACAGCGTGTCCCACGCGTACGGAAGGTAGACGACGGGAAACTCCAGTCCCTTGCTCCCGTGCGTGGTCATGATCTGCACTGCCGCCGAGTCACTGTCGAGCCGGCGACTGCGATCGGTGGACCCGCCGGCTGCCGGCTCCTTGATTCGATCGGTGAGCCACCGGGTGAGAGCGGTGATTCCGTACGATTCGGATACCGCTGCACGATTGAGCAATTGGGCGATGTGCCGCAAGTCGGTCATCGTGCGCTCCCCCGCCTCGACCGCGAGCAACCGAGCATCGAGACCCGACTGCGCCGACACCCGCTCGAACACTGCCGCGAAACCCGCCTCGTCGAACAGCACGGAGTACTCACGCAGCCGGCTGCTCACCTGCGACAGTGCGTCCTCGGCTCCTGAATCCATCTGGGCAGCAGTCCAACCGAGCAAAGGCGTCAGGGCTGCGAGTCTGACGCGGTCGGTACGGTGCGGTTGTTCGATCGCTTGCAGGAGCCACAGCCAGTGTCGAGCACTGTCGGTGCCGAAGACGCTGGTGCTGCTCGACACCACCGACGGCACACCCACTGCGTCGAGCGCATCTCGAATCAGCGCAACCTGTTTGGTCGTGCGAGTCAACACCGCAATGTCCCGCGGTTCGACCGTCCTCGGCCCGTCCGGCCGGTCCATGACGGCGTTTCCGGACAGGAGCGTCACGATCTCGGCCGCCACATCCGCAGCCACCCGACAGCGAAGTCGATCCACCGCCGGGAATCCCGAACGTAACGGTCCTGCTCCGGTGCGCGGCAGATAGCGCAGACGCAGCGGAGAATGTCCTGCCATGCGCGAGAACGGGTTCCGCGCTTCGACGCGATGGACGACGATATCGTCGTGTCCGAGGGCGGCACCTCCGTAGAGATGGTCCAACGCGTCGAGGAGCCCGGAGTCGCTACGCCAGTTCGCCGTCAGCTCGTACAGATGATCGGCCGACTGCACCGCATCCAGATAACTCAGCACTTCGGCACCGCGGAAAGCGTAGATGGCCTGCTTCGGGTCTCCGACGAGGATCAATGTCGTGTAGCCGTGAAAGGCCCGGCGCAGGATGTCCCACTGCATGGGGTCGGTGTCCTGGAATTCGTCGATCAACACGACACGGAACCGGTCTCGCACACGCGCGCATGCTGCCTCCCCGTGCACGGGATCGGACAACACCGAGTGCAGGAGTCCGAGTAGATCGTTGTAGTCGCGGATGCCGAGAAGACGTTTGCGCCGCTCGACCTCACGGCGGGCCTCCCGAGCGAACTGCACTCGCAGGGCGGCCTCCCGGTTGCCGTCGTCACCGTCGAGGTCGTCGATGTCGGGGTACAGGATCGATTGTTGATCTCCGACGGCAGCCGCGGCCAGTTGTTGGGCGTCGCGTCGCCCGAACGGTGGTGCCTCGTCGTCGCCGCTGAACATCTGCAGATACAGATCGTCGACCACCTGCTCGAGCAGATCCGACACCGACTCGACGAACGTGGATTCGGGTTCGCGCTCACCCGCGATACCCAGCCCGTCGAGCATGCGTTGACAGAAGCTGTGCGTGGTGACGATCGTCCCGGCGTCGAAGTCCGACAGCGCTTTACGCAGTCGCCGGCGCCGCTTGTCCACTTCCTCTTCGTCTGCCGCGGCGAGAAAGGCGACGAGAGGGTCGCGCGCATTACGTGCAGCATCCGGATCCCCGAGGTCTCGTGCGATCGACGCGAACCGGCTGCGGGTGCGATCGCGCAGTTCCTGGGTCGCCGCCCGACTGAACGTCACCAACAGTAGATCCGAGATCTCGGCCAGTCCTTCGGCGATGTACCGCGCCGCGAGTCCGACGATCGCGTACGTCTTGCCCGTTCCGGCACTGGCCTCGAGCACGGTCGTCCCGGTCGGCATCGGACCGAGTAGGTCGAATCCGCGTGCGGCGGTCATGCGTTCCCCATGTTCTCTGCGGCCAGCAATGGATCCCACAACCGGCGGGAGAGAACTCCGAAGCGGCTCTGCTCGTTCGCGGGGGCGGTCTCGTCGTCGAGAGGGCTCGGATCGAGCAACGTTCCGAACGAGAGCGACGGGCCATACACGTATCGCAACGATCGGTCGGTGCCATCACCGAAATCGCCGCGCCACGCCCAACCGGCAGATTCGTAACCGTCCTCGATCGATCCGCCGCCGAACCGCTTCTCCGCGTAGGCAGCTGCCGTCCCGGTCGAGATCGGCAGCGGCGCAACCAATCCGCGATCCCGCAGGTCCACCACGTCGCGGAGTACCGCGAGGGGATTCGGAGGGGTCGTCAGGCGGGACCGGCGAGGCGGACGCATTCCGCTGGCGCGCCCGATGGTGACCGCGCTCCACTCCCCCGGCTCGGACGCTGCCACCGCCAGCAGACGCACCCACGCCGCGAGCCTGTGCTTGGCCGCCAGCCGTGAGTAGGACGAACGCACGAGTGTCCGGTCGTGAATGCCGGTGACGGTACCGGTCAGACGTCGCCCATCACCGAGATCGACCACGATGTCGGTGGTCTCGGCCGGGCCTTCGTGAAACGGCGCGGCCGCGTCAGCGATGATTCCGACGACTCGGCGGATGTCGGACATCTCGCGTCGACCTTGATGAAACGGAGGCAACGTGCCTCGCCGCCACTCGGCGTCGGCGAATTCGCCGATGTCTGTGCCGGCCAGCACCGCTGCCAACATCCGATCGCCGATGTTCCACCGAGACAGCGGATCCAGTTCGATGTCGAGACTGTCCGCCAGATCGTCTTCGAGCTCGGGAACTCGAAACCCGAGACGTTGACGCAGAAACGCCTGAACCGGATTCTCCACGAACGCGATCACGTCGGCGAGTTCCACGTCGCCCGAATTCGCTGGGGGCAATGCATCTGGCAAGAACAACGGCACCGGTACGGACGGCCGCTGCTGAGACACTGCGCCTGCCAACGCCACCGTGTCGAAGCTGAACGGGTGTCGGGCCTCGAAATTGCGAGGATCGAAGGGCTGCAGCGGATGCCGGTGTTCGACGCTTCCGCCGGCGGTCACGTCGAGGACGTCCATCAACTCCCGCAGTGGGATCGCGGGCGGCTTGGTCGATCCGTCGACGGGGTCGGCACCGGTGTAGAAGAGCAGTAGCTTTTCTTCGGCGGACATCACGGCATCGAGCAGGAGTTGGCGGTCCTCGCTGCGGATGTCGCGTTCGCCGACGGCCGGGTCGCGTGCGAGGACGTCGTCCCCGTCGAGGCTGCCGACGCGGGGAAACACCTCGTCGTCGAGACCGAGGAGGATCACGACGCGGTGCGGGACCGATCGCATCGGCACCATCGTGCACACGGTGAGCTCTCCGGTGCGAAAGTTCGCTCGGGTGGGGCGGCCGGTGAGCCGGCCACCGAGCATGGCGCGCACATCCGCCAGCCGCAGCTCGGCGGTGTCGCCGTGCTCGGTGGCCTCGGCGATCTCGCGATGCGCTTGCGCCAGTTGCCATTCGTCGGCGGTGGGCACGTCGGCAAGCAGATCGAGGGTGCGGCCGAGCTGCCGCGTCCATTCGGTCACCGGGGCGCGCCCGGACAGCGCCCGTAGTACCGAGGCGAGCCGGTCGACCAGCTCGGCGAATCGGCCCGCAAGCCCGATGTCGTTACTGTCCACGTCGTCGAGAGGCAGCGCGAGGTCGAGATAGTCGTTCCCACTCTCGTCCGCCGCTACCCCGAGGAGGATACGGTCGAGTGCGGACTTGAAGGTGTTCTGCCGAAAGTTGTTCAAACCGAAGGATTCTCGTTGTCGTACCGTCAAACCCCAGCGGGCTCCGGACGTGGCGACCCATTCGCGGAGGCGTTCGAGGTCGTCGTCGGTGAACGAGAACTTCTGCCGCACCGGGCCGCTCGCCGCGAAATCGAGTAGTTCGCTGGCCGTCACTCGCCCCTCGGAAAAGTCGAGCACTGTCGCCACCACATCCAGTACCGGATTGGTGCGACGCAGGCCCCGATCGGCAAGCCGGACCCGCAGTCGATGACCGGGATGCACCAATGTGGCCTGGCCGAAATTGGCACGGATCAGCGGCGCATAGGTTTCGACGTCCGGGCACATGACGAGCACGTCACGGGGTTCGAGAGTCGGGTCGTCGGTGAACAGATGCAGCAGAGACTCGCGCAGCACCTCGACCTGGCGAGCAGGCCCATGACATGCGTGAATCTGCACAGTGCCGTCGGCGAGCGCCGCTTCGCCGACCGTCGTTGCGTGGGAGGGCACTTCGTCGCCGGCGATGTCGGATTGGATCGTTCCGAGCAAGGTCCGCGTTGGTTCGGGGCCTTCGTGGTGCACGGTGCGATCGGTGATCGAGCCGATGGTCGCCTGCAGTTCCCGCACGTCGCGCGACAGACTCGCCAGCAGCGGGTGCTGGACGGCCAGAGCGGTCGCATCGTCTCGTCGTCGGGTGGCCGCCGGGATGTCGGCGAGTGTGGCCCACATCGACGGGCTGGGGTGTGGGATCCAGATGTGGACGTCGCGGTGGTGCGCGAGCGCGTGCAGGATGTCGAGCTGGTCGGCGGTCAGCCGAGTCGGACCGAACACCGACAGCCTGGACGGTAGGTCCACTGCGTTCGGTTCCGATCGCAGTGTCGAACACGTATCGGGAAGGCGCTCGGCCGGACTCGGACTGCCGATCCGCTCGCGTACCAGGCTCCATATCCGCGGTTGCCACGTCAGGTCGTCGTCCAGTTCCTGGCCGAGCCCGTCGGTGAATCGTCCGGCGCGCCAGTCGCGCAGCATCTGCGGTCGCTGAGATCCGTAGGCGCGGAACAGCTCCGCGATGTGGGCGGCCGTCGACCAGCGGCGCCCTACCCGATGATCGTCCGATCCCGCACCCAGATGCTTGGAGAGCACCGCGGCCCACGGTTCGGTGCGGCAGTCGTCGATCACCGACAGCGCGGTCCACAGCACTCGGTTGTGCGACCACGGGTCGTCGTCGGGATCGATGCCGTCGACCTCGGAGATGGTGCGCGCGACCAACCTCGCCGGGCTCGGAAACTCGATGTTCGCGGCTATTCCATCACCGTCGGGAGCACCCAGGACGCTCGACAGACGCTGTGTGAGCCACCGCTCGACACCTCTTGCCGGCACCGACACGATTTCGGGCACGAAGGCGTCGGGCAGCGGCTCGGACAGTAAGTCGGCGAGGGCTGCAGCGAGCGTTCCTGCACGTTCGGCGCGGTGGAGCGTCAACACGGTCGAAGTCCCCTGCCTGCTCGTCTGAGAACGCCCGAATTCGGACTGGTGACGACCCTACTCGAGCCACCGACAAGTTCTGTCCGGTGAGTCGAGCCCTCGGCAGCGGTCCGTATATGCAGAACCCGACAGCAACGGAGGAGAACGGCATGTTCAGACACATTTTCGCGGTCGTGGCGGTCCGGGACATCGATATCGCGAACGCCTGGTACGAGAAGTTGTTCGACCGCCGGGCGGGCAACAATCCGATGTCGACACTGGTGGAGTGGCAGGCCGCTCCCGGAGCATGGGTGCAGGTGACCGTCGATTCCCAGCGTGCAGGCTCGTCGCTGGTCAATGTGGCGGTCGACGACCTCGAATCGTTCGTGTCGGCTGCCCACTCGCGCGGAATCGACTTCGCCGACATCGTCGAAGCGAACAAGGGCGTTCGGCTGTCCACGGCCACGGATCTCGACGGCAATTCCATCACCGCTATCGGCGGTTTTCGCGAGCACTACTGAGCCGGGGCGTGCCGTCTCGGCTCGAGGTGTAACGACGCTCGCACGCGGTGCGACATGGTGGAAGGAAATGCGACCGCCCGGTTCGGAAGAACGTGGGGTTGCTCCCGTCTCGCGGACACCCTTCGCCGCGACACCGACACCCCGTGACCCGAGGACGATCCGACATGACCAGTGCCTACCCACCACCGTTCCAGCGCCCCGCACCCGAGCCAGCTCCTTCTCGACGCCCTCTCATCGGTGTGATCATTGCCTGTGGCGCAATCATTTTCGGTGCCGTCTTCTTGATCGGAGCGATCGCATCGTTCGAATTCGGTGCAGTACTCGTCGGAGCGTTGATGGTCGCCTCGGGCATCGCGTATCTGCGGTTGTCCCCCGAGCGTGGACGCAAGGGTTGGGCCGTACCGGCGATCGCTGTTCTTCCGGCATTGATCGTCATGGGAATGACGGGGGCGACCGAACCCGAGAAGGTGGCCGTCACCCCGGTCGCGGCCGTGCCCGCGCTACCCACCGTGACGACGACCTCCGCACGTCCGACGACCACCACACCGGCACCGACCACGACGACCACGGCCGCACCCACAACAGAGCCCGTCGCCGCGATCGTGGAAATACCGACGACGTCGGAGTACATCCCCGATCCCGAGCCCGTCTACATTCCCGAACCTGTCTACATCCCGGAGCCGGTGTACACACCCGAGCCCGTCTACACCGTTCCCGCGCCGTTGGCAGCGGTGCCGGAGAGCGTCTACTACGCAAACTGCTCCGCGGTGCGTGCAGCAGGCGCAGCCCCTATCTACGCCGGCGACCCGGGATACGCGAGCAAACTCGACCGCGACGGGGACGGGGTCGGCTGCGAGAACTAATTCACCATCCGCTGTGTCAGCTCGGCAGCCTCGCGGGAGTATGCGACGAGCATGACGAGGTCCACGGATGGCCGCGCTGACTTGACTGCAAGGACCTGTCGAGTGATGGCGTCGTGCATCGGCCAACCGTAGGACCCGGCCGAAATGAGCGGAAAGGCGATGGATTTCAGATTCATCGACGCCGCCAGCGCCAGGCTGCGCTGGTAGCACAGGCGTAGTAGTTCGGATCTGTCTTCGTTCTTCGAATAGCGCGGGCCGACGGTGTGGATCACGCAACTGGCGCGCAACCTGCCTGCGGTGGTGGCCACAGCGGCACCGGTGTCGAGGCCGTGGGGCAAGGTGGTGGCCCGCAACGCCTTGCATTCCGCGAGGATCGTGGGACCCCCGGCCCGATGCAGCGCGCCGTCCACCCCGCCACCGCCGAGGAGTCGGGTGTTGGCCGCATTGACGATCGCGTCTGCGGCCACCTCGGTGATATCACCATGCACTACGTCGATGAGCGTCATGCGTCGTCTTTTCTCTCGGCGATCGCGATGGCGATGCGATCGAGGTCGTCGGCGCGCAGCCCCGGGTAGCCGTGGACCAGCTCGCGCCACTGCGTCGGGACCGCCGACGCGCCCCTCCGTGCACCGAGAAGTCCGCCTGCGATCGCGGCGGTGGTGTCGGTGTCCCCGCCTGCTCGGACACACAGTTCGAGCGCGGCAGGAAGGGGCAACGATGCGTCTGCCGCGCGATGTATCGCCCACCAGGCCGTTTGGAGCGCGTGCACGACCCAACCGTTCTTCGGGAAGTCGGTCGGCTCGCCCTCCCGAGCGCTGTCGAGCAGCGGCTGCCAGAAGTCCCGGACATCGGGTTCTTCGTGGCGCAGGAAGTCGGCGATACCGTCGTACGTTCCGTGTAGCACCGCGTGCCGGATCGCGTGCGACCACAGTTGACATGCCTGACCGGCACGAGGATCGGAGTGGGTCAGCGCGCTGATCCGCTCCGCAGCAGCCCGGCATCCGGTCACGTCGTCGAGATAGGCCAGCGCGACGGGCGCGGTCCGCATCAACGAGCCGTTTCCACCGGCCCGGCCGGTCAGCGACGCCGCGACCGCGGCCATCTCCGATCCGGTGCTCGCTCTCTGCGACAGCACTTTCCGGGTCTGATTGCCGACGTCGGGAGGATTCACCGCGAACCAGGCGCGGAAGTTCGCTGCCACCTCATCGACGTCTCCGCCGATCTCGAGAGCGCTCGCAACGCAGAGTGCCATCGACGTGTCATCGGTCCATTCCCCCGGGGCCCAGTCGAACGCGCCGCCGCCGATCATCGCAATGGCAGTCTCCGGCGTCGGATATCCGAATTCATACCCCGCTCCCAACGCATCGCCCACTGCAGTGCCGAGCAGCACCCCACGCGCCCGATCCCGCTGATTGTCGGTCAAATTCATTCGCTACCCCTTAGATCGTTGTTGATCTAACAATAGATCAGACTTGCGCTAAGCTGCAACCCATGACGTGGACGGACCGAGACGGCAAGGCTCTGACCGATTACCCGCGCCCTTCGGTTGCGGTCGATGTCGCGGTCCTGACGGTCCGTGAACAGCAGCTACAGGTCGTTGTCGTGCCCTCGGAGCGGGGCCTCGCACTTCCCGGAACGTTTCTGCGCCCGTCGGAAACCCTGACCAAAGCCGCCGAACGCGCACTCGAGTCCAAGGCGAACATCGTCGATCTGCGGTTCCACCAGCTCAAGCTCTTCGACGAGCCCGGCCGCGACGACCGCGGTTGGGTGCTGTCGATGGCGCACGGCGCAGCAACACCGAGTCGATCACTGCCTGCGACAGCCGAATCGGTCGCCATCGACGGTGTGGTGCCGGGCTCGACACTGGCGTTCGATCACAGC
The DNA here is from genome assembly GCF_030056855.1 of Rhodococcus sp. IEGM 1354. Classification (NCBI taxonomy): domain Bacteria; kingdom Bacillati; phylum Actinomycetota; class Actinomycetes; order Mycobacteriales; family Nocardiaceae; genus Rhodococcus; species Rhodococcus sp. IEGM 1354. The sequence goes on along the minus strand of NZ_JASHKT010000008.1, from coordinate 192,439 downwards.
GAGATGGTCACCGAGGCAGTACTGGACCTACGAGCTCGCTACGCGCGAGAGATCGACCCTGCAGGATTGCTAAATTCCACCTTCACCCTCCTCGAACTGCGATCGCTGTACGAGATCGTCTTCGATCGCGCGTTCTCCAAAGACACGTTTCGCCGTCACGTCATCTCCGCGCTGGAAGGAACGAGCACGACGACGACGGCAGGTGGCGGTCGCCCGGCCGAGCTGTATCGCCGGGCACCCGATGCTGCACTCGCCGCTTCTGCGGACTCGTTCCTTCGCGGCTAGAGGCGTCACGCGACGAAACCGGACATGTCAGCGGATAAGCTGCGAGCCATGGGATCGAAGCGGCCTGCCAACCGCGGACAGAAACGTGCAGAAAAGACCAAGGCCCGGCAACGGCGTCACCAGCAATCTCGGCCGGCACCGACCGGTGTCGTATCCGAGCGGATCAGCGATCTGATCGACGGTTTCGTCGAGTGGCTCGACGAGAGCGAGATGTCGGAGCAGGCCGAGGCAATCTCACGGTTGGTGTCGTCGACACTGACCCAGTTGTCCGGTGCGCGCCAGGGGTTCTCCCCCAGCGCGTGGATTCCCGCCGATGCGCACCTGCTGGTGGATGCTGCAGAACGCATCCTGCAGGAGGAATCGGAGACCGCCGAGGACACGGCGGTGAACCTCGTTCTCACGTCACTGCAGTATCTGACGTTCCTCGACGAGACCGATCTGTGGGACGGCAGCCCGGAGGACTACGCACACTGCATGCAAGACCTCTCCGATTTCCTCGAGGGTGACGAGCCCGACATGCTCGACGCAGACGACATCGATCTGCCGAACGTCTCGCTGGACCAGGAGCTCGCGGCCATTTCGGCGCTGCCGCTGTTGCCTGCGCTCGACGACATCGTTGCGCGCGTCGCCGACGGATTGGCAGTGGCGGACGACGTCCATCTACGCACCGCCGTCGATCCGGCTCCGCTCGACCCCGCCGGACTCATCGAGTCCTGCGACGTAGCAGCCGTCGATTACTGGTCGACGGCCATCGCGACCGAACTGGTCCGGATCGACGGCGACACGGCCAAGCCCGGTGACAACGCCCCGTCTCTGGCCAAGCGTGAGGCGGAGACCGTTCATGAGCTGGTTGCCGAACACGTCCGAGTGCAGCTGTCCGGAGACGCCGACGACCCCGACGTGTCCCGTTCGCTGGCCAACACGTTCGCGGTTCAAACGCTGCTGGCGGCGATGACCGACGAGCTGCCTCTGAACAACGAGGGCGAGGACTACGCCGACCTCGAAGGTGAGGATCTGCGGACGGCGCAGCTGATCGACCACCGGGTCCGATCTCTGATCGAACAAGGCATTCTCGTGCGAATCGAAGAGGTCCTGGCGGTCCCACATGCGCTGCGTCCCGCTGTCCTGGACGGCGTGGCCGAGGCGCACCCTTTCGGGGCGCTGGACGAAGAGACACACGAACCGCTCGAGGACTCGGCGTCGTCGTGAACGCACTCGCGCGTGCCGAAACTCTGTCGGTGCTCGCCACTAGCGTGACCGACGCCGCGTTATCTCAGCGCGATTCGGGTAAGGAGCCGACATGAGCGATTCACTCGAGTTCGACTTCGACGTCGACTCGGCATGGATGCACTTCCAGCGCCGGCTCGGCGAGTACGTCAGCGCCATGCGCGACGGTGACGCCTTGGTGATCGAGTCTCGGTACGACAGCACGGACGGCGTTCCGGACACCGCGGCCTGCGTCCAGTTCTACGCCTGGGATCTCGACATGGTTCGCTGCGAGCTGCCCACCAACGAGCACCTGCACAGTAGTCGTGCTATCACCGACGCTCAGCGAGAAGCGCTGAATGCGTTGGGCTTTCGGACATCTCGGGATTCCGAGCCGACGCCACCCCACGTCGACCGCAACCGTTCGTGGTCCGATGATCTGGCGAAGAAAACGGTCGCGGTGTTCCGCGATATCTGGGGCCTGCCGCACCCGTCCTTTCTGAGCTCGCGGGCCACCGGACGGTACGACGTGCCGAGCTTCGAGGCCACCACCGAACCCGTCTCGGCAGTCGTTCCACTGTGCGTGCAGCCGAAAGGGAAGGACCACCTGCAGCAACTGGTCGACCGTGCTCTCGAACCCTGGTTCGGCTTTCCACCCGATCACGACCCCGACGGCGACATTCCACTGAGATTCGTCAACGGCACCGCATACGTCACGGTCAAATCCACCGAGCCGGTCGTGGAGATCAACTCGACGTTGGTGCACGCGGTCACCGGACGCACTCGCGCGGCCGAGCTGCTGGTCGACCTCAACGTGCAGCTTCCGGATGTGATGTTGCACCTGGTCCAGGACTGCATCGTGGCGCAGGTACGTGTCAGCGGATCACCGTTCGTCGCCGATCACCTGCTGTGGGCGGTCCGGATGCTCTCGCACGTGTGGGAACAGGTCGACGAGAAGTTCGCCGAGGACTTCGGGGGCAGGCTCGGGGAACCGACCCCGCCGACCCTCGAGAGTGACGATTTTCCGGACGGTCTGCTCGCGTTGATCGAGCTGATCGCGGATTCGCCCGATGCTGTCGAGCCACGCACCGTTCTCGAGTGCTGCTCTTCGGACCGTGACGTGGTCGTGTCGTATCTCCGCATCAGCGCCGAGCAGGAGGCGTCGTGGCGCGGCATGGCGGTAGCTGCAGACCTGGGCGACGAACAATGCGACGTGGACGAGGCGGACCGCGAGGCCGCGAACTGGGGCCGCACAGTGACTGCCTTGCGAGAGGTGCTGCGAAGCACCCCCGAACAGGTCACTCCGGTGGTCGATCCGTCGGCGATCCAATTGCAACTGTTCGAGACCGACGAAGTTGCGGAGGTGTCCGACGAGCGTTCGGACGACCAGTAGCGCCATCCGGGTAGAAAAATCTCGACACGCTTCCCTTTCGTGTTAACTGGGGTTACATTAACTCCATGTTCGCACCACGTTTGGAGAAGCCATGACACTGACGACCGGCACCACGTCCGTTTCGGTGGACATCGACGCCACGGACGAGCAGCAGTACAACGAAACACTCACGTTGCTGTCCGAGGGGTCGGTGCACAAGCATTTCGATCCTTACGTCGACATCGACTGGGAGTCCGAGAAGTTTGCGGTACCAGCCAACGATCCCCGCTGGGTACTGCCCGCCAAGACCGACCCCATCGGTGGCCATGACTGGTACAAGTCCCTGCCGCTGGACCGGCAAATCGAGATCGGTATGTGGCGTCAGGCCAATGTCGCCAAGGTCGGCCTGCAGTTCGAGAACATCCTGATCCGCGGCATGATGCAGTACGTATTCTCGCTGCCCAACGGTTCGGCCGAGGCACGCTACTGCACCCACGAATCCATCGAAGAGTGCAACCACACCCTGATGTTCCAGGAGATGGTCAATCGAGTGGGTTCGGACGCTCCCGGCATGAGTCGACCGATGAAGATGCTCTCGCCCTTCATCCCTTTGTTCGCGACGCTGCTACCCGAGTTGTTCTTCGTCGGGGTCCTCGCAGGCGAGGAACCCATCGACCACATCCAGAAATCGGTGCTCCGCTCCGGCGAAGAAATCCATCCGATCATGCAGAGCGTGATGGCCATTCACGTGGCCGAAGAGGCTCGCCACATCTCCTTCGCGCACCAGCTTTTGCGTCGTCGTGTGCCCAAGATGTCCAAGATCGGACGCTTCCTGCTGTCGCTGGCCTTCCCCGTCACGATGCGCATTCTGTGCGACGTCATCGTCATCCCGCCGAAGAAATTCTGGACGAAGTTCGACATTCCGAAGAGCGTCAAGAAGGACCTCTTCTGGGGAACCGAGCAGTCGCAGCACGCTCTGCAGGACTACTTCGGTGATGTGCGCATGCTGGCCACCGATACCGGAATGATGAACCGGGCGGCTCGCCTGATGTGGAAGCTGTGTGGAATCGACGGCAAGGCATCACGTTTCCGTAGTGAGCCGGACCGCAGCTCCAGCCAGTTCGCCGCATAGCCCTCTCGACACCCCACGCGCCAGTTATCCGTACAGCAGCGCCCGCCGTCAGGAACCCCACATGCCCCACGTCGTCACCCAATCATGTTGCAGCGACGCGTCGTGCGTCTACGCGTGCCCCGTCAACTGCATACACCCCACCCCCGACGAGCCGGACTTCCTGACGGCGGAAATGCTGCACATCGACCCGCAATCGTGTGTCGACTGCGGTGCCTGTGTGTCGGCCTGCCCGGTGGACGCCATCGTTCCCCAGGCCAAACTGACCGAGGCTCAACTTCCGTTCCTGACCATCAACGCCGACTTCTACAAGCAGGAGCGGCCGCCACGGCCGATTCTGGCTCCGGTCACGCCGGCCGCCTCGGTGTCGAGAGATCGCCAACCGCTCCGGGTGGCGATCGTCGGGTCCGGACCGTCAGCGATGTACGCGGCCGATGAGCTGCTCACGCAGCCGGGGGTCAGCGTCGATGTCTACGATCGGCTTCCGCAACCGCACGGTCTGGCACGCCTGGGCGTTGCACCCGACCACCAGAAGACGCGTCAAGTGTCACGGCTGTTCGAAACTATCTCGGCGCAAGAGGGATTCACCTATCACCTCGGCGTCGAGGTAGGAAAAGACGTGACGCACGACGAGTTGATGGACACCCATCACGCCGTGATCTACGCGGTTGGAGCGTCGTCGGATCGCGAACTCGGTATCCCCGGAGCCGAACTGCCCGGGCGCACGTCGGCGACCGACTTCGTCGCCTGGTACAACGGCCATCCCGATCACGCTCACCGCACGTTCGATCTGTCACACGAACGCGCAGTCGTCATCGGCAACGGCAACGTCGCACTCGACGTGGCCCGGATCCTGACCATGGACCCCGACGCACTCGCCGCGACCGACATCGCCCCCCACGCCTTGGAAGCGCTGCGCCACAGTGCCATTCGAGAGGTGATGGTCGTCGGTCGGCGCGGCGTGGCGCAATCCGCATTCACGGTGCCCGAATTCGCGGGACTGCTGACCGTCCCCGATATCGATCTCACCGTCGATCGCAGCGAGCTCGCACTGGATCCGGTGACGGTACGACTGGCCGGCACCAACGACCTGCCTCACGCGGTCGCCCAGAAGCTGCAACTGCTGCGGCACGTCGACGAGTCACCCGAGCACATCGACGGCCGAAAGCGCATCACGCTGCGCTACCTGCTCTCCCCCACTCGAATCCTGGGCACGGATCGGGTCACCGGCGTCGAGTTCGAGCGCATGGGTCTGACCGCAGACACCGACGATGTGGTGCGCAGCACCGCCACCGGCGAGAACGAAACGATCGACACCGGCCTCGTCCTCACCTCGATCGGATACCGCGGCGTCGCGCTGCCAGGAATTCCGTTCGATCACGCAGTCGGCATCATCCCCAACCTCGGCGGCCGCGTCCTCGAGGAAGTGGGCGGATCCCCGTCGACCGGTACGTACGTCACCGGGTGGATCAAGAGAGGACCTTCGGGCTTCATCGGCACCAACAAGTCGTGTGCTCAGGAGACCGTCGGACATCTGGTCGACGACTTCAACGCAGGCCGCCTGACCGATCCGATCGATCTGCCGAGCGCATGGACGGCGAGCTCGGGTCGAGGGTCGCTGCGTCGCTCGAAAAACAGATTGCTGGCACTGCGCCGATCCTGACCGCTCGGCTCCGACACCCCACCCGGTCGGGATCAATGCGACTGTCAGTCGTTCTGAGTGCAACAAAGCCACATTCATCCGGTCCGGGCGTGAGGTTGAAGCGACGACCATCGGGGTAGATTGGGGTGTATCGGCCACCGATTCGCGGCGGGCCAACACCTCGAGGAGACCGAGATGCCGGGCCTGCGTCGCATCACAGCCACAGCTGCTGTCCCATTTGTCGGAATTGCCATGGCGCTCGCGTGCGCCGCACCGGCGCGGGCTCTGCCCACACCGGGCGATCTGGCAGATGTGCCGGCGCGGACGTCGATCTCGTACGAACACGTCCCGACGGGTACGTACGTCGGCAGCGCAGAGGACAATTCGGCGCGCCCGGGGTTGTCGACGGTCAAGCTCTACATGGCCGACTACGTCGTGCGCTTCGGAGACGGTTCGCCGCGAGATCGCGACCTGGCCGCACGCATGGTCCAAGTCAGTGACGACGGTGCCGCCTCGGTACTCGACAACAAATATCCCCAGGCCATCGATTCGACGGCAACGGAGTTCGGGCTCACCTCTACCTCGCGGGGCGGTTTCTGGGGCAGTTCCTACACCAGCACAGCCGACACCGTGCGATTCCTGGCGGCCAAGAAGCGAACAGACCCCGCCAGCCCGGTCCTCGGCTGGATGAACTCCGCCGCACCGGTTGCAGCCGACGGAACCGTGCAGGACTGGGGCACCCAGCAACTACCCGGCGTGACCGGTAGCAAATGGGGATGGGCCGACGACGGATCGAGCGTGGTTGCGTCCGCGTCGATCGGTGACGAATTCGTCGTGGCTTCCAACACGTATGGACCGCGCCGCTCACAGACCGACGACGTCCTGGCAGCGCTGGGCGGCGTCGAGTTGACGGCACCGCCCGCTGCTTCTCCTGTACCGAACCTTCCCGTGATTCCCGGCCTGCCGTCGGTGGAAGAACTGCTGCTGATGCTCGCTCCTCGCTGACATGTTCGAATAACTTGTCGGACCCCTCCCCTACTCTGCGATTCACCGAAAAGTTCGGGGACCACACCGGGGGACGTGGAGGGGACGACGATGAGTCGTATCGATCTGGACAGCTTTCAAAATTTTCACCGCACCGGTCAAATCCGGCCGGACACGGATCCGGTTCGCCTCGTCGAAATGGGCCTCGACTACGCCACTCGAGGGTCAGGGTGGAAGGCGTACGTTCGGCTGGTTGCAGACCGTCTCGCGAAATTCGAGTGCACGCCCGAAGTCGATCCTGCGTACGCCGTATCAGCACGGATACTCGACCTCTCTGTCGACAGGTTGTTCGAGATCGGTTGGCAGCCGGCCGAACTCGCGCACGCTACTCGAAAGATGGCCGGGGGCGCGGCCGGGATACTCGTGGTGGAGGCGATCGCCACCCATGCGGGGCGTTCCTCTGCCCTCACCAACGCACCCGATTCCTGGCGAGAGCAACTGATCGATCTGAAAATCGATTCCACCGCAGGCGTGTCCGTCGACCGTCTCCGGAGGTGGTGTGCGAGGCCTCGGGTCTCCACGTCCGACTCCTGGAACACGGTGTTGACCGTCCTCGGTCATACGACCTCACTGGGTTCACTCGACAAGCTGGTTCCCATTCCATCGCAGTGGTCGTCGGTTCGATCCTCGCCCGCACCGTCATCGGCCCGCAAGAGTGGCGTCTCGGATTCCAAGATGCTGGGCAAGATCCGGGGGTTACTGGCAAAGGCGGAGTCCACCCAGTTTCCAGCCGAGGCCGAGGCGTTTTCGGCGAAGGCTCAAGATCTCATGACCCGCTATGCCATCGACCATGCGCTGCTCGAGTCCGACAACCCGCGCGGTTCGATCGGCGACGTAACCACCCGCCGCATCTTGGTCGACAGTCCGTACTCGGAGGCCAAGTCTCTTCTCCTGCACAGTGTTTGCGAAGCAAATGGTGCCCGAACCCTGTGGTACAAGCGATTCGCTCTGGTCAACATCGTCGGGCTCGAAGTCGATCTGGATTTGTGCGAGCTGCTGTTCACATCGCTACTCGTGCAGTCTTCTCGCGCACTCGACGAACTTGCCGAATCACCGGAAGCCCGAGGTCGCAGCTTCAGGAAATCTTTTCTGATCGCGTACGCCCACCGTATCGGCCAGCGCTTGCTGGAAGCTCGGGAGCGAGCTACAAAGGCGGCGTCGGAGCATCACGGTAGCGCCTTGCTGCCGATCTTGGCCGAGCGCAGCGATGCCGTGAACAAGGCATTCACGGCCATGTATCCGTCGACAACGGAGGTGCGTATCGAGGCACGCGATCATGCGGGTCGACGTGCAGGCCGTGCCGCCGCCGAACGCGCCGACCTTACCGGTGGGCGCGAACGTATCGACAAATCAGATCTGGCCTCGTAGTGCGCGCTACATTGGCTGACATGACCGGTCTGGATACTCCGCTGACACCACTTCGCTTTCTCGAACGCGCTGCGGAGGTTCATCCCCACAAGATCGCCGTAGAGGATGGTCCGCGCACCTTCACCTACGAACAGTTCGCCGCCGCCGTCACCCGGCTCGCGCATGCACTGCGCGCGTCGGGGGTCGGCCACGGCGATCGGGTGGCCTACATTGCGTCGAACTCGGCAGAGCTGCTGTTCGCGCATTACGCGGTGCCACTGGCCGGCGCCGTTCTGGTCGCCATCAACACCCGGCTCTCACCGGACGAAGTTCGGTACATCTGCGATCACTCCGGTTCGGTTCTGTTGGTGGGTGATTCGGCACTGTTGGCCGGTCTCGGAACGGACCCCATCGCAGATTCGGTCACCGAGATCGTCGAGACCCCCTCGGCGGACGGCACGTACGACAGGCTGCCGCACACCACGCGATACGACGCGTTCCTCGAACGGGGCACGAACGAACCGATGGAGTGGGAGGTCGACGACGAGACGTCGACCATCACGATCAACTACACCTCGGGCACCACCGGTCGACCCAAGGGCGTTATGTACACCCACCGCGGTGCTTACCTCAATTCCCTGGGAGAACTTCACCACCAGGGATTCGGGGTCGACACCCGATATCTGTGGACTCTGCCGATGTTCCACTGCAACGGGTGGTGCACCACGTGGGCGGTCACGGCCGCGTCCGGCACACACGTGTGCCTTCGCGGAGTGCGCGGCGACGCCATCTGGTCGGCCATCGACAACGGCGTCGATCACCTTGCCGGTGCGCCGACCGTGTTGACCACTCTCGCCACTGCTGCAGAGGCACATTCACTCGATCGACCGTTGACCATCGTCACTGCGGGAGCTCCTCCGAGCCCGACGATCATCGCCAAGATTCGAGCATTGGGAGCAACGCTCGTACACGTCTACGGCCTCACCGAAACCTACGGTCCGTATTCGGTGTGCGAGGCGAAGCAGGAATGGCTCGAACTGGACGCCGACGAACAGGCCCGTCGCTTGGCTCGACAGGGAGTCGGCATGCTCACTGCGGACCGTTTACGGGTGGTCCGCGACAAGCCTGGCCCCGGTGGGGTTTTGATCGATGTCGAACCCGACGGCACCGAAATGGGTGAGATCGTCATGCGCGGCAACAACGTCATGAAGGGGTATTACAACGACACGGCCGGAACGACACAGGCTTTCGCGGGCGGCTGGTTCCATTCCGGTGACCTCGGGGTGATGCATCCCGACGGCTACGTTCAGCTACTCGATCGCGCCAAGGACGTCGTCATTTCCGGCGGCGAGAACATCTCCACCATCGAGGTGGAACAGGCACTGGCGAGCCATCCTGCCGTCGCGGATGTTGCGGTCATCGGGGTGCCCGACGACAAGTGGGGAGAGCGGCCGAAGGCGTTCGTGGTGCTGGTGCCCGGCGCCAACGTCTCGGAAGCCGAGCTCGTGGCGCACGTGAAATCGGCCATCGCGTCGTACAAGGCCCCGCGCAACGTCGAGTTCATCGTCGAGCTGCCGAAGACATCGACCGGCAAGATCAGGAAGAAGGAGTTGCGCGACGCCGAGTGGGGCACGTCCGCGTCCAAGATCAACGGATAGCCACTCCGGTCACGCCATCTGCACACCGGCGATTTCGGTGACGCCGCCCTTGCCGTCGAACGACAGCTGCCGAAATGCCACCTTCTCGACGAAGAACCTGTCGTGGCTCACCAGAATCACCGCGCCGGGAAAGGCCATCAGCGCACGTTCGAGTACCTGAGTGCTCTGCAGGTCGAGGTGGTTGGTGGGCTCGTCGAGCACGATGACGCCTGCGCCGAACAACAGGCACTGCGCCAATGCAACTCGTGCCTTCTGGCCTCCGGACAGAACGCCGATCTTCGACTTGAGATCCATCTCGGAGAACTGCAACAACGTGAGGAAGCGGTGTACTTCTTTCTTGGTTGCTGTCAGCGCGAGACTGCCCGGCATCGCGTTGACCGAGTGCGACACGGTGTCGTCGAGATCGAGATCGGCGAGCACCTGGTTGTAGTAGATGAACGACGGTGCCTTGGTCTTCCATTTGATCTTGCCACTGTCGGGGTGCTCGGCACCGACGAGGATGTCGACCAGCGTGGTCTTTCCGCATCCATTGGGTCCGGTGATGGCGATACGGTCACCGCGGTGCACGGTGAACGAGATGTTCTCGAAGAGTCGTTGGTCGCCATAGCTTTTCGAGATTCCCGTGATCTCCGCTAGGTTGTCGTGCACATGCAAACCGCCGTAGATGGCGGTGACCACCGTGTCGACAGGTCGTGGACTCTTGCTCTTCTTGATGTTCGCCAGTCGACGTTTGAGCACCCCGCTGGGGTTCTTCACTGCTTCCTTGCGATCACTGATCGCTTCTTGCTCGTAGGCCAGCAGCTGCTGTTCGTTGCTGAATTCACGTTCGAGGTTCTTGAGTCGAAACTGCTTCTGCTGAACGTATTCCGAGTAGCTACCGTCGTAGGTCTGCAGGTGATGGTTCTCGATTTCGACGATGCTGGTGACGACCTGCTCGAGGAACGCACGGTCGTGCGAGACAACGAGAAGCGCACCGCGGAAATCTCGTAGCCACCGTTCGAGCCACGCGATTCCGGCGACATCGAGGAAGTTCGTCGGCTCGTCGAGGAGCAGGACGTCGGGGGCCTCGATGAGAATCTTGGCCAACGCAGCGCGGTTGCGCCAACCACCGGACAGCCGATCGACGGGGAGCTCCCGTCGTTCGGCGTTGAATCCGAGCATCGACAGCACCGTGTCGATCTGCTGGTGGTAGGTCCAACCGCCGCTGTTCTCCATGGCGTCGAGCAGTTCGGCTTGGCGATCGACGAGCTTGTACATCTGCTTCTCGTCCAGGTCACCGCCCAATGCGGCCTCGACCTCGGCCAACTCGGTCTCGATTGCGTGGACCGCCCCGAACAGCGATTCGAGCTCCGCTTGAATGCTGCGATCGCCGTCGAGTTCGGAGAACTGCGAGAAATACCCGATGCGAGCGCCCTCGGTGACGTCGACGGTTCCGGAATCGGGTGTCTCACGCCCGAGGAGAAGCTGTAGCAGGGTGGTCTTGCCTGTGCCGTTGCGGCCGATCAGACCGATGCGATCGCCGTCGGCGAGACGAAAGAACACCTCACGCAACATCACCTTCTGGTCGTATCCCTTGGCAACGTCGTTCAAGCGAATCCAGCTCAAGCGTCCACTCCTGTAAAGCACGGGGTTCGCTGAGTCGTCGAACCGACTCGCTCACTCTAGTCGCGTATGTGCGAACGCTCCGCGTCGCCGATCAGGTCGACGAGCCGCGGATCAGCTCCCGGACTCGAATCACCGACGCCGATCGGCGTCATACTTCGCGATCAGAGGAGCGGATCTCCCACGGGCACACTTATCGCCCGGTGATTGTCGCAAGTGAATCGTTCGGCGGAGACACGACGACTGGATCGCGTCCGGACCACAGGTCGAGCACTGCCTTGGGGCGCGCCAACAACTCTCGCGTGTAGTTGCGCACCACGGCCAGCGTGTTGCAGTCGATGCAGTCGGCAGTCACGCCGTCGACCTCCAGATCCATGTCCTCGCACAGCGCCACGGCACGGGAGACATGAAGGGGTTGACTGATAATGAGTCCACGTTCGACGCCGAACGTCTCTTTCGCGCGGGCGCACGTGTCGTAGGTATCGATGCCGTGGTCGTCACCAATGATGACGTCAGGGTCGATTCCATGCTCGATCAGGTACTCGGTCATGGCCTGAATCTCGTTGCCGGAGTTGCCGTCTGCGTCTCCGGAGACAAGGATTGCCTTGATCTTTCCTGCGTCCATCAATTGGATGGCGGTGTCGAGCCGACCGGCGAGAAAGCGCATCGGCTTGCCGTCGCGCACCTGGGCACCGAGAACGATCCCTACCGGCGCGTCCGGTGCGTCGTCGACGTCGTAGACCTTGCCCGCCGTCGCGTACGCAACCCATCCGGCCGACGCCAGAACGACCGCGACCAGCGCTGCGACAACAGCGCACATCGCTTGTAGTAGTCGCCGAACCAGTCCTCGAGGCTTTGCTGTCGTACTCATGATCTCGTTTCGTCGGCTGCGGAAACTCAACGTAGCTCACGAAATCGGCGAACCGTCGATCGCGCAGCGCACCCTCATCGATTCCACAGTGAACCCTCAGAAGAACCCTGCCCGTCGCGGCGATTGTCGGACGAGTACCGTCTTACCAGTGAATCCGCTGCTGACCTCTCGACGCTACGTCGACTTGCGTCTGCAAGCCAGCGCTACCTGTTGACGGTCCTCTAGACCGCAACCTCTCCGTCGGGCACATCGTCCCGATGAGCACTCTCTCGCCCACCTCTGTCGGCGTCTCTTCTTTTCGAAAGGCATCACCATGTCTGCGCCCAGCGCTACCCGTACGCGCCGTGTCCCTACCTGGGCAACCGCGTTCGGTCCACAAATCGTTGCCGGTCTCGTACTCGGTGTCGTGTTCGGGCTGATCGCTCGATCGATGCCCGACGCGGCCGACGGCAACGAAAACTGGTTGGTCGGTACCCTCTCGACCATCGGTTCGAGCTACGTCAAGCTGCTTACCGTCGCGGTCATTCCGCTGGTCTTCACGGCCATCGTCAGTTCCATCGCCAATCTTCGTGAAGTCACGAATGCTGCGCGTCTGGCTATCCAGACGTTGTGGTGGTTCGCCATCACGGCGTTCATCGCAGTGATCATCGGCATCGTCATCGGTCTGGTCGCTCAGCCCGGATCGCGGACCAGTGCTGGGGCGGACTCGGCAGGAGATCCGTCCAGCGTCGGGTCTTGGTGGTCGTTCCTCACCGGTTTGGTGCCGAACAACTTCCTTGCGCTCGGCGCGAAGACCACGGTTGCCGAGAGCGGTACCGCGACCACGTCGTTGAGCTTCAACATCCTGCAGTTGCTGGTGATCGCCGCAGCCATCGGCATCGCAGCACTCAAGGTCGGCAAGAAGGCCGAACCGTTCCTGGCCTTCAACGCGTCACTCCTTGCGATCGTGCAGAAGGTGTTGTGGTGGATCATTCGCCTCGCGCCGATCGGCACGGCTGCTCTGATCGGCAATGCTGTGGCCACCTACGGCTGGGACGCGATCGGTTCGCTCGGGGTGTTCACCGTCTCGATCTACGTCGGCCTCGCTGTCGTGTTCTTCGTGGTGTACCCGTTGATCGTTCGTGCACATGGTCTTTCGGTGCGCGCCTTCTACTCGGGCGTGTGGCCCGCGACGCAGCTCGGTTTCGTCTCGCGGTCGTCGATCGGCACTCTGCCTCTCACCGAGCGTGTCACCGAACGCAACCTCGGCGTGCCGCGTGAGTACGCCTCGTTCGCGGTACCGCTCGGGGCGACGACGAAGATGGATGGTTGCGCGGCAATCTATCCCGCGATCGCAGCACTGTTCGTCGCGCAGTTCTACGGTATCGACCTGACCATCACCGACTACCTGCTGATCATCGTCGTGTCTGTGATCGGTTCAGCTGCAACAGCAGGAACGACAGGCGCGACGGTGATGCTGACTCTTACACTGTCGACCTTGGGACTGCCTCTCGCCGGCGTCGGCTTGCTGCTCGCAGTGGAACCGATCGTCGACATGGGCCGTACCGCGGTCAACGTCACCGGCCAGGCTCTGGTGCCGACCATCGTCGCCAAGCGCGAAGGCATCCTGAATCTCGAGCGCTACAACGCTCCGCGAAACGGCGATCCCTTCGTCGACGAGGAAGCCGAAGTGGAACTGGCTCGCTAGCAAGACGTCTCGAACGATCGATCCCGACGACCAGGTAACTGGGTCGTCGGGATTTTTCGTCTATCGCGGAGGCGACAGTGCTTCGACCGATGCCGCGGTGGCACCGTCCACGGCCTCGACACTCGCGAAATAGTGTCGAAAGAACTCGCGCATGGTCTTGATGATCTCGATCTGCTGCTTGATCACAAAGCGAGCGGAGCCTTCTTCGCCGACAGCAAGGCGATGGAATTTGGCTCCGAGTTGTTGAGCTGACGGCAGGTTGCCGAACGACTCAGGCCTCGACAGACCATTGGTCATCTCGAGCATCCTGGACAGGTCGAGCAAATAAATCTCGCATGCCCTGTCACACCGCTGGGCAACGTCCGATTCGACCGAGAGCTCGCCTGCGGAGGCTCGGTCCCGCAGCATCTGCCAATGAATGAGGTTGTCGGTGAGTCCGAACGATCTGTCGGTCATGCGTCTACTTCCTCACTTCGGTAGGTGCAGCTCGAGCTCGATTGCGTGCTCCATAACCTCTTCGCACGGATCACCCAAGGTGTCTTCTGAACCAATCGTGTCCACCACGAAAATGATCAGATTTCCGTTCACGTCAAGTGCGATGTCACATCCAGTCGGCGGGTTTCCTTGGTAGTCGGAGTTGTATTGAACTGCGTCACGCGAGCCGACCTGGACTGAGAGTTGCCGCTCGTTCTGTGGGCTACGCAGATACTCGTCGATCGAGTTGATCGACGACATGACGGACAGGTAGTGCCAGGCCTCCGGCCCTCGTGCATCCCACGTGCAGTTCTTCCAGCCCGGGTATGTCGTGATTCCTGCGAAGTCCGGCCGCTCAGTACTCACGTCCAAGCCGCTTGCTGTCACCGCAGATTTCGGGATAGTGCATGGATCGAATGGCTCTCGTGGGCCCGGTGCCGCTACCGCCGACGTCGAGGTGTCCTCGCTCGCGACCGGGCTTCCATTCGTCGAGCCGGCGCATCCCGTCAGCAACAGCACCGCGCTGCACGCCACAGCAATTCGACGTCCAGACATCACACGCATTCGTTCAACCTCTCGACGCCGACGGCACTGACGGGTTGGACGCACGCAACGCGCGATCGGTTCCCTAGGCGGGCTGCGAGGCCTCGATCTCCTGTGACTTCACGGAAGCAGGACTCCCACGTTCGGCTGCCCACACCCACAAGGCCAGCGAGATCAAAGCGATCACTTCGGCAACGACGAGTACCCGCTCCACGTATCCGAGTGTGACCACCCGATACCAGGGTCGCGTGCCGACGGCACCGACAACGAGTGCGTATGCGATCGGCAGCAGCGTGCAGACGGACAGCACGCTCAGCCATAGTGTCGTTCGTGCCCGGACAGTCCATGGACCCTGACGAATCCAGGGCCGCGAGAACGCGAAGACCGCGACGGGGATGCTGACGAACGCCACTGCCGCACCGAGTCGATGGATCGTCCCGCCGAGGCTCAGTGACGCGTCGTTCGACCAATCCTGCTTCGGCACGGCGACAACGGCAACAAGGCCGATAGTCCACAACACCAGACACAAGGACGCTACCGAGGTGGGTCGGGTGAGCCGTTGTCGCACCGCGGCCAGCAGAGTGAAAGCAGAACCCAATGCGAGCAGGACGACCCCGATCGAGAACACCCACTGCTCTGCGCCGAGTCCGTATTCACTGATCGTGCGCCGAAGGTGCGAAGGCGTCTGCAATGCAGTGTGAGCATCGAGAACCAGAACGACCAGCGCTCCCAACACGATCGACACGGTGCCGACCTCGGCCGGACGAATCGACACGAAGACCCCTCTCACGGACGACGTCGGTCGCGTCCGACCTCCATGGTGCCCGAACCGTTGCTCGAACCCCCTTGGATCGTTGTGCGCGGAAAGTCGGTCTCTGCTACGAATTTCCGCGCACATGCGGCGAAGCCGCTCTACTCGGGAACAGAGCTGACGGTGAACGGCTCGACGGGTTCTCCCCCACGCTTGTCGAACTGACTGTTGACCACCAGTAGTCGATCATCAACTGCTGCAACGGTGGTGGGGTAGGCGAACGATGCGTCGGTGATCTCGCCTGTGACCGCGCCGGTCCTGCCGTCATCGTCGAGATCGACCTTCGAGATCAGACCGTCCCGATTGCGGACGACGTACAGCGTGTCGTCGTCCATCTCCATCCCGTCGCCGTTCATGAGCGTTGCTCCGCCGAGATCGACCTGTGTGACCTCCTTGGAAGTCTTGTCGATTCGATACAGGTTGCCGGTACTCGATTGCACGACGATCAGCGCCGTCTCATTGTCGTTCTCGACGATGCCGTTCGCGTTGAAGCCGTCTCCGTATACAAACGGAGTGCCGTCGAAACTCACGAACGTTTGCAACGGAGCGTCCTGCGTCCCAGCCACGATCTGATCGAAAGGAATGCGGTACAGCGCCGGGCTGCGTGAGTCCGTCACAAAGGCATCGCCGTTGTCGGCAATCGCAACGTCGTTGAGGAACGTCGCGTCGGTGCCGAGACCGTTGATGAACGTGGCCACCAGATCACCGGAATTGGCGTCGTACACCCACACCTTGCCTGTCGCTCCACCGGCGATCACCAAGTAATCGGGCCGATCGTCGTCATCGGTGACATCGATCCCGGCAGCGCCGGTGCGTCCGTCCGCACCGCCGGGCAGGAACACCGATACATCCGGCGATCCCACGGTTCCGCGGAACACGGCACCGTCGGAAGTGGAGGTGACGTAGAACGTGTCGTCGGCGGCGGTGATGCCTTCGGGGAACACTCCTGTGCCCGGCAGGTTGTAGACGCCGGCGTTCGATGGGCCGGATGAGGCCGACACGGACGACGACGCCGGAGCTGACGGTTCAGTGGGAGCGGAAGCGGGGGTCGGCTCCGAATCGGAGGACCCGCAGGCACCCAGCACGAGTGTGGCGGCGGCAACAACGGGCAGTACCTGGAGGGCTCGTTTCACCCTCGCAAGTGTTCCATATGTCTCAATTTCTTGGCATTTCTCCTGGTGAGCAGATTTTCGGTCGAGACGTTTCGTACAGTCGTAGTCATGAGTGAGCTCTCCACCCTTGCCGCGACCAGCACTGAACTCGGCGGAATCGCCGGGTGGGCGGTGAGTTTGATGGAGGCGATCGGAGGTCCCGGTGCCGGTATTGCCGTCGCTGCCGAGAACTTCTTCCCGCCGCTACCCAGCGAGATCATCCTGCCGTTGGCCGGCTTCACCGCATCTCAGGGCGGGATGACGCTCTTCGGTGCATTGTTCTGGACGACGGCGGGATCGGTGCTCGGCGCTCTGGTTCTCTACTGGCTGGGCATCAAACTCGGACGTGACCGGATGTACGCCATTGTCGAGAAGATGCCGTTCGTCGGAACCGAGGATCTGACGAAGGCCGAGGACTGGTTCACCAGACACGGTCGATCGGCGGTGTTCTTCGGCCGCATGATCCCGGTCGTTCGCTCGGGCATCTCGATTCCGGCCGGTGTGTCACGGATGCCGGTACTGCAATTCACGTTGTACACCACGCTCGGCAGCCTGATCTGGAACTCGATTTTCGTGCTGGCCGGATACTTCCTCGGCGAGAACTGGCACTACGTGGAGAACTACGCCTCCGTGTTCCAGTACATCGTGATCGGCATCGTTGTGGCGCTGATTGCGTGGTTCGTGGTGAAGAAAATGAAGTCGCGGCGCGTCGAGGTTGAGTGAACCTCACAGATCGTCGATATCGATGAAGCCGTCCTGCAGAGCCCTCGCCAACAATGCCGCTTTGGTGGGTGCCGTGCGCCCCACCGCGGAGTACTTGGCTCGGATCCGGGACAAGTGGGTGTTCACGGTCCCCATCGACAGATAGAGCGCCCGCGACGCCTCCGACTTGGAATCGGACACCAGCCATGTGGTGAGCACTTCGATTTCGCGAGCGCTGAGCCGCGGACCGGGCGTTTCGCCGATGTGGATGTCGAGAACTGTCATGGAAATCCTTGATTTCGGGTGCCTCCGCTGTCCCGGCGGCACGAACACAGCACATGACACCGCACTCTCTCCGCTAGGTCACTCCGACTGATGACCGAGGTTGCTCTCACCCGACAGTGAGTACTGTCACCGGCACCGTCACGGTCGGTCTCCACCTCGGTAAAGTCCGTCCCCATGAACGAGCTCGACGCGACTGCCACCCATTTCGTCGAGGCGGCCGTCACATTGTTGGTCGCGGATCCTCGACGAATCCTCGACCGCGGTATGCGCATCGAAGACGTCGTCCACGCATCCGACTCGTCGACAGCGACGTTCTTCCGCAAGTTCAGCACCAAGGCCGACTTCCTCGACAAGGTGGTCGAGCAGCTGGCCCGGACCTCGCTGCCCACCGACGTCCACGAAACAATTCGCAGCCAGGTGACGAACAACGGTGCATCGATTCGCTCGACGGTGACGGCACTCGTTGCGCAATACTTCCCGGCAATCGTCGACCGGAAGAGCATCACCGAGTCTCTGCTGGACCACGTTTTCGGCGGGCCGTCGTCGCCTACCCTCATAGGTAATTACCGCGTCCGGGACGAAGCCGTATTGGGCGCGTTCGAGGCATTATTCGATTCCGACGGTGGGGCCTTTCGCCGTCCCTTCACGGCCCGATCGTTCGCAGTGACGGTCAACGCAATCATCGATGGATTTCGCCTCCGCAGTCAGGCGGACGCCGCGTCCGTATCGGCCGATGTGATGTCCGACGCGGTGCTTGCCTTCCTCGGGGCCGTCGTCGACACGTCCGGACGTCATCAGCACCTCGACGACGTGGGGGAAGTCGATTCACCGGGTGAGGAACGCCCGCTTCCGCGTGATCCTCGCGCTGCGATCATCACAGCTGCGCGCGACGAGTTCGGAAAGCGTGGCTACTTCATGACGCGGATGGACGACGTCGCCGACATCGCAGGAGTGCCGAGGACGGCTTGCAAGACTCTGTTTCCGACCAAGCCGTCCGTCATCGTTGCAGCCCTGCAGAATCGAGTCGATCATCTTCGCGAGTCGGTAGCCGACGACCAGTTGCTGGGCCTCGACGAGCTCACGATTCTGCGACATCACCTGCTGCGGTGTGCGCAGCTCGCCGCCGACGAACTCGAATTCATGGACGCTCTCCTCGTGGCCGTCGCACACGACACATACGGCGAGCCGGAGGGGTTGATCTCGATCAAGGAGAAACTCAACCTGCCGGCAATCATCGGGCCGGTCATCGCGCGGGGTCAGGACAGCGGGGTATTCCGAAAGAGCTCGAGCCCAGTCGATCTCGCAGCAGGCATCACCAATACTCTGCTGATGCGATGCTTCACACGACGACAGAACAGCCCACAGGACAACGCGAACTTCGTCGCCGAACTTCTCCTCGACGGTCTCGGCGTGCACTGAGCATCGACCGAGTGCGTGTCATCGGACCCGCCGGATGCCGTCCGCGAAGTCGTCGAGCGCGGCAAGGATCTCCTCGGCCTGCCACACCCTGTTTCGTCGCCCCTTCGACGTCTGGTGCAAAATTCCCACCTCGGTCAGCTTGTCGATTGCCCGCTGAGCCGCAATCTCGCTGACGGCGAATGTGTTTCGTACGTAGCCGTTGTCGACGACCGGTTGCGCCACCAGAGCGTCGAGGAGTTTCCACACAACCGAGTCGCTGCGTGCGACGACGCGATCGGTGTACTCGGTTCTGACGTGGGCCAGCTCGTCTACCAATCGCCGCCCACCTTCGACGGCGTGAAACGTGGCAGCGGTGAGGCTTCGCACGATCGCCTCGACATCTCCGTCGCGGTAGGCATCCAGACTTCGGAAGTAACCTGCGGTGTCGGTGAGGAGCCCGGCAGACAGTGGAACCGTCACTCGCTCCGTCACTTCCGCCCTACGCAGCATCGCGTGGACTATGGCTCGGCCCGTTCGCCCGTTTCCGTCCGTGAACGGGTGAAGCGTTTCGAATTGCGCATGCGTGACGGCGATATGCGGGATGACGGGCAAGTCCGAACGAGCTGCGAACTCGAACAGGTCGGCAAGTGCACCCGGAAGCCGGTCGTGGTGCGGTGGAACGAAAGCGGGACGGTGCGGGCCTCTGTCCGATCCCCCGATCCAGACTTGCTGAGTTCGCCATTGCCCTGGGAACGGATCACCGTTGGACTCCATCAGCGATCGGTGCATCTGAAGCACGCTTGCTTCTCCGATCGATGATCCGACCTCGAGTGCTGCTTCCATCGCACGGACGTTTGCCGACACGATCGAGGCGTTCCGCGTTGTGGGCGCACCCAATTCGGCGAGTGCAAGTGCCCTGGCTCCCACGGTCAGATTCTCGATCTGCGAGGACGCCGAGCTTTCCGTCCGCAACAGAATCGAACTCATGGGTGCAAGTTTTACCGACGAACCGAGCCGCTCAGAGGCATAGTGGTCGAATCGAACGATCTCACGGAGGGCGTCCTCCGACTCCGCGATCAGCTGCGCAGGCAGGTTCAGCTCTACCTCTGCAATACGCGGCGGTACAGCTGCTCGATAGTCACCCTGATGCAGCCGCCTCTGGGCGCGCGACGTGTACGAATCGGCGACACACCACGGCCGGCTCTCGAACTCCACCGCAGGCCAGGATGCACCGGCCCCACCGTCTGCCATTACGTGAACATACCAAACCTTATTTGTATATAGTTTGGTATGGCCCGCTGAACCGCACGATCGGCACGCTCGGACAGTGTCGAGATGAAGGTAGACTCCGCCGATGGCAGCCACCTTTTACAGTCAGGCTCGAAGCTGGCCATGGTGCAGCCGCTCCCCTGAGTCAGTCCTTCGGAATACGGTATCGACTCCCCATGAACGCGAAGGCCGCATATCCCAGAATCACCACCACATAGAGCACGGTCGGCACCACGAACACCCACGCGTTCACCGACGCACCTGTGGTCGTGCCCGCAACGACGCAGATCCAGGCGAACAGCAGTGCGGAGGCGACTCCGATCCAGTCGAGGTCCTCGGAAATCTTGCGGTTCAGTTCGGGCCGATTCTCGGGGGCAGTCCAGTACTCGTGCAGTCGTCGACTCGGCAGGTTCACCATCTGAGCCGGAAGCTTGGGCAGCCACCAGCCGACGCTGACGAACAACCCGATCATGACGAATCCGGTACCACCCATCGTGAGGAGGAAGGAGAGCTTCGAATCCATCCGATCCACCTGACCGGAGCCGTCGAAATGTGCAGGAATCTCGGTGCCCGCGGTGACGGCGACCCACACGAGGCTACCCACGAAGACGAGACTGGACAGCAGTAAGGCAGCGCGCGAGAACTTCATCCCCGTTCACTTTAATGCCTCCGGCAGTGGTGTGGTTGAGTGCCACAGAAGGAACCTATCCGCACCACTGCCGGAGGCATCGATGCCCAACAACGAGTTCGGAGACTTTCAGACTCCGATCGAGTTGGCGCGCGCGTTGGTCGACACCCTGCCCGGTCGCGACTGGACCCGCGTCCTGGAACCCACGTGCGGTGTCGGGAATTTCCTGTCGGTCATGGCCCGGAGTCATCCCGAAACAGAGCGCGTCGGGATCGAGCTGCAGCCCGAGTATGCCTTCTCAGCAGCACAATTCGGCAGGATCATCACAGCGTCGATCTTCGACTTCGATCTGGCCCGAGGTATCGAGTGGAGTTCGGGGCCCGGCCCGACCCTCGTGATCGGCAACCCGCCGTGGGTGACCAACTCGCAACTGTCGGTGCTCGATTCCGCCAATCGACCCGCCCGCATGAACACCAAGAACGCTCGCGGTATCGAGGCCATCACCGGCAGCTCCAACTTCGATATCGCAGAGTTCATTTGGGTCAAGTTGCTCACCGAATTCGCAGATCGCCCCGCAACGGTCGCGATGATCTGCAAAACCCAGGTAGCTCGAAACGTTCTGCTGCACTGTGCTCGGCATCAGCTTCCGGTGACCGGTTCGAGCGTACGAATGATAGATGCGAAGAAGTGGTTCGACGCAGGGGTCGATGCCTGCTGGTTCGTTGTCGAACTCGGGCCGGGCCAGGCCGACTACACCGCAGAGACATTTCCGAGCCTCGATGCGGTGCAGCCGGACAACAGAATCGGAGTCGTTGACGGCCAACTGGTCGCGAATGTCGATGCATATCAGCGCAGTAAGCAGTTCGACGGTGCGAGCCCTCTCGTATGGCGGCAAGGCATCAAACACGACGCCACAGCGGTGATGGAGTTGGCCGAGAAGGGTGGTCCGCGAACCAAACTGGGAACCGGCGTGGACATCGAAGCCGACTACCTGTTCCCACTCTTCAAGTGCACCGATGTCTACCGCGACAAGCTGGACTCGGTGTCAAGGTGGATGATCGTGCCGCAGTCGCATACCGGTGACGACACCGAGCTACTTGCGTCGACTGCACCGAAGCTGTGGAAGTACCTGACCGACAATGCCGCCGTCCTCGACGGGCGGAAGTCGTCGATCTACCGCAACAGGGCCCGCTTCTGCATTTTCGGTGTGGGCCCGTACACGTTCGCGCCGTACAAGATTGCGATCTCCGGGTTCCACAAGATCCCACAGTTCAGGATGGTCGGTCCCTACGACGGCAAACCAGCGGTGTTCGACGATGCCACCTATCTGCTCCCTTTCGAGGACCCCGCAGCCTGCTCCGTCGCGCACGCGTTACTGACCGGGCCCGAAGCCACCGATCTGATTGCTGCTCTGGCATTCTGGGACAGCAAGCGGCCCGTGACGAAGAAGCTCTTGCAGCGCATCGACCTCGCGGCGATCGCCCGGGCGACCGACCCCGTCGTACTGAGTGAGCGTTCCGCAGCGGCGGCAGCGGCGCACGGTCCAGTGTTCGAGGCAGCATCGCTCACTCGTGCAGTCGATCTCGCGAGGGGCAAAAAGCTGTGACTGTCGATCGTCCTCAGCGACAACCCGTTCCGGAGCTGGGCCTCCTCCTCATAGGTGGAGTCATGTTCGTCGTGGCTACCATCGTGAAGTGGGATTGGCTGTTCATAGGGTCCATTTTCTTGGGCGTATTCGCCGGTTTCGCAGCCCTGATTTCGACATGGCTGGCCCGTCAGCGTCGGCGCATCATCGCACTGCTCACCATCCTCGGATTCGTCCTGACGGGGATCGGTGCCGTCTACATGGTCAGGGACGCATCGGAACCCGTCATCTTCTCTCCCGGGCTCGTCCTCTATCCAGGAGGCAGCCTCGCACTGTCCGGCATCATCAACCTGCTGTCAGGCCTCATACAGAAGTCGCGCCGAGGCAGTGGAGACGTCACAGATCGGTCTTGATCGTTTCGGTCAATCGGTCGAGGTAGTCGGCGTTGCGTTTGTAGTGCACCCAGGGCCCGATTTTGGTGCTGGTCACCAGGTGGGCGCGTTGTAGCACCGCCATGTATTGCGAGGCAGTCGACTGCGAGACGCCGGCCCTCGACTGAATGTGTTTGAGGCACACCCCTACCTGTTCGGCCGGTTCGAGCTGCGGCGGAAAGTCGCTCGGGTCCTTGAGCCATTGCATGATCGCCAATCGCGCCGGGTTGCTGAGAGCACCGAACACTGCAGCAAGCTCCGCAGGATTCAGTTCGTCAGCCACCCTCGAAGCGTACTCCAATATCGCAATATCGCGATCTGTGGTCTACTTACTCGGACATCGCAATATCGCGATATTCAGATAAGGAGAAGCCGATGAAGACAGCAGTAGTCGTGGGGGCCAACGGCGTGATCGGCGGAAATCTGGTCGAACACCTGCAGCGGACCGGGGATTGGAACATCATCGGCCTGTCCCGCCGCGGCGGTATCGACAACGAACGCGTCCAGCACATTATGGTGGACCTGCTCGACGGCGACGAGACTCGACGCCGACTCTCGCACCTGACAGACGTCACGCACATCTTCTACGCCGCGTACCAGGAACGCCCCACGTGGGCCGAGCTGGTGCCTCCCAATCTGGCGATGCTCGTCAACGTGGTCACCGTGATCGAGGACAGTTCCCCGAACCTGGAACACGTTTAGCCTGATGCAGGGCTACAAGGTCTACGGCGCGCATCTCGGACCGTTCAAAACCCCTGCGCGCGAAACCGATCCACCGCACATGCCGCCCGAGTTCAACGTCGACCAACAACAGTTCCTCGAAAGCCGTCAGGTCGGAAAGAGGTGGTCCTGGTCGGCTATCCGGCCATCGGTGGTGTGCGGTGTAGCGCTGGGGAATCCGATGAATCTGGCCACCGTGATCGCCGTCTACGCCACCATGTGCAAGAAGCTGGGCGTGCCCATGCGATTCCCGGGCAAGCCCGGTGCTTTCGGATCTCTGCTGGAAATGACCGATGCATCGTTGCTCGCCGAAGCGACCGTGTGGGCCGCAACCACTCCCGCGTGCGCGAATCAGGCGTTCAACATCACCAACGGAGACCTGTTCCGCTGGAACGACATGTGGCCGCGCATAGCGGACATCTTCGGGTTGGACACCGCCACCCCACTGCCGATGTCGCTGGAAGACGTCATGGCCGACAAAGAGCCACTGTGGAATTCGATTGTGTCCGAACACGAGCTGAAGCCCACTACTTACCGCGATGTGTCGTCCTGGGCATTCGGTGACTTCGTGTTCTCGTGGGACTACGACGTCATATCCGACGGCTCCAAGGCCCGCCGCATGGGTTTTCATCGTTTCGTGGACACCGAGGCGATGTTCGCCGGCATCGTCACAGATCTCCGGCAGCAACGAATTATTCCCTGAGCGAATCGGGCTCGGTGGTTCCGCACCCCGGGAGCTGTGGAGGCATAGGCTTTTCGACGCACGCCCCCGACAAGGAGATCGCCATGTCAGTGAAGTCCGAATCGACGTCCACTCGGCACGTGATGCCAAAGAAGCAACTACTCGCAGTCAGTATCGGCAACGCCGTGGAGTGGTACGACTGGACGGTCTACGCGACATTCTCGATCTACTTCGCCACCCAGATCTTCTCCGGTGACAACCCGGCTGTGGCTCTGTTGAGCACATTGGCAACGTACTCGGTGGCGTTCTTCTTCAGGCCGCTCGGGGGCTTGCTGATCGGGCGCTTCTCCGACCTCAGAGGGCGACGCCAGGCAATGATCCTGACGATCGCGATGATGTCGGGTGGGTCGTTCGCGATCGCCGCCCTTCCCACCTTCGCTGTCGCAGGGTGGATCGCTCCGATTCTGCTATTGCTGGCCCGGATCCTCCAGGGCATGTCGATGGGCGGCGAGGTCTCCAACGCGTCGGCCTACCTCGCCGAGATCGCCCCGAACGACAGGCGGGGCCGATACTCGTCCTTCTATTACATCTCAACCGGCACGGCCATTCTCCTTGCGTCACTGCTCGGCGCGTACCTGACGTTCGTGCTCGACGACGACCAACTGAGCTCGTGGGGCTGGCGCGTACCGTTCGTCATCGGCGGGCTGCTCGGAGTAGTGGGACTCTGGATGCGACGCGGCATGGCCGAAGCCGACAACCAGGAGCGCAACGCGGTGAAGGCGAAGGCCGTGCGAAACCCGTTGTGGATGACCATGAAGCACCATCCCCGCGCCGTTCTGCAGGTCATCGGATTCGTTCTCCTCGCCACACTCGCCTACTACACGTTCTTCTCCGCGATGACGCCCTACGCCGTCAAGCAGCGCGGAGCAGACGCCAACGACGTGTTCGTAGCGTTGTCGATCGCGACAGCGATGTTCGTCGCGCTGCAGTACCCCATGGGCGCTCTCGCGGACCGCATCGGCCGCAAGCCGCAATTGCTCACCTACGCTGCGCTGTTCGCGATTCTGATCATCCCGCTCTCCAAGCTGATCGGGCCGTCGTTCGTAAAACTGCTCATCGTCTTCTGCGTCGGCCTGCTGCTGTTCGCGATGTGCTCGGCCATCATTCCTGCCGTTCTGGCCGAAGCCTTCCCGGCCGAGCTTCGAGGGGTCGGTATCGGGGCTTGGTACAACCTCACCGTTGCTCTCTTCGGAGGCACCGCTCCGCTACTGGTCAACGCCTTGTCCGAGAAAGGCCACGCCGACTGGTTCTTCTACTATCTCGCTGCCGCAGCTGTGATCTCGTTCCTGACGATGGTGTGGATGCCGGAGAAGCGTGGCCAGGACCTGGACTGATTCTCGGCGACACTACGATCGGATGACACACCGTCCGAGGCCGTAGGAGAGTCGATGCACCCGTTCGACGCAGCAGTCGCACTCGAGATTGTCGGCGAGGGCACGTACGCAGGACGTACGTCGCCGCCGTACAACAACATGGTCGGCCCGTTCGGCGGAATCACTGCTGCATCGTTCGTCCGTGCCATCGAACTCCACCCCGACTGCCAGGGAACACCGGTCTCGCTGACAGTGAATTTCGCCGGACCGGTTGCCGAGGGTGATTTCGAGATCTCCGCCCGCCCGGTGCGGACCAACCGAAGCAACCAACACTGGTATCTCGAACTGGCGCAGAACGGTGTGGTGGCTACGACCGCAACTGCGGTGTTCGGTTCACGTCGTGAGACCTGGGACAACATCGAGGCGACGGTCCCTGACGTTCCTTCCCCCGCCGATACGAACCAAGGCGGCCTTCCCGACGCCATCGCATGGGCGCAGAACTACGAGATGCGTTTCGTGGCAGGCGCACTGAGTGATCAGGAGTCCGCAGACTCGACCGAAACTCTGTGGATCCGCGATACACCACCGCGGCCGATGGACTTCGCGGCCCTGACCTCGCTGAGCGATGTGTTCTATCCGCGGATCTTCCAGCGGCTCGGCACGTACGTTCCGGCTGGAACGATCTCGTTGACCACCCATTACTTCGCTACGCCCGAGGATCTCGAGCAGCATTCCGACGGATACGTCCTCGGCACCGCACGGGCACGCCGATTTCACCAGGGCTACTTCGACCAGACTGCCGAATTGTGGACCGAGGGCGGGAGTTTGCTGGCCACCAGTCATCAGGTGGTCTACTACAAGGTGTGACTTACCGACGACTGTTCGAGCAGTCGTCGTACCGCGCCCCTGGCACCGTTGTCCTGCAGCGAACGCTTGGCTCGCTGGTACGCACCTCGTAGTCGCGGGCTACCCGCGAGGTCCCCGAACACTGCGCGATTGGTCAGGAACGCTCCGGGATTGTCGTGGTCTTCCCACGACAGTCGCTGCAGACGCTCCGCATCGACGTCCATCATGGGAACGTCCCCACGCTCGTACACCCCACACCATCCGGCGAGTATCAACGCGCAGTGATCGACGGTCCGATCGTGCGCCAACCGATCTCGCAGGACCGGCAGCACGAATTTTGGGATTCGCGCGGAGGCGTCGACGATCTGACGTTCGAGGGTGTCTCGAACGGCCAGACTCGAAAATCGTTGCAGCAGTTGCTCGATATAGGCATCCAGGTCGATCCCCGGCACCGGCGCGAGCGTCGGGGCAACCTCGGCACGCATGTACGACGCGACGAATTCACGCATGTCCGGATCCGCCATCACCTCGTGGACGTGGGTGTACCCGGCGATGATGCCGAGGTAGCTCATGGCCTGGTGGGATCCATTGAGCAGTCGAAGCTTCATGTGCTCGTACGGTGCGACATCGGAGACGAGTTGCACTCCTACTTCGTCGAACGGTGGCCGCCCGAACGAGAAGGTGTCTTCGAGTACCCACTGCGAGAACGATTCCGACTGAACCGGCCAGCGGTCGTCGATGCCGAAGTCACGTCGAGCATCCTCGATGACGGTCGACGTCGTTGCCGGCGTGATGCGATCGACCATCGAGTTGGGAAAGGCAACCGTGGAATCGATCCAATCGGCGAGATCGCGGTCGTGGTGGCGCGCGAAGGACGTCAGCGCGGTGCGGGCGACCGCGCCGTTGTGAACGATGTTGTCGCAGGACATCACGGTGAATGGCGGGACTCCGTGGAATCGACGGGTGGCGAGAGCCACGGTCAAAAACCCGAAGACGCTCGTCGGTGTGGAGAGATCCTCGAGATCCGCCAGCACCGACGGGTCGGTGGGCTCGAACGCGCCCGTCAGATCGTCGACGCCGTAACCGCCTTCGGTGATGGTCAGGGACACGATCATCGTCGACGGTGAACTCAGCACATCGATGACGGTCTGCGGATCGTCGGGTGCGAAAACGAAATCGGCGACGGAGCCGACGACTCGGGCGTCACGTATGCCGTCGGGGTCGACGGTCACGAGTGTGTAGAGGTAGTCCTGGGCGTCGAGCACCTCCCCGATTCTCTTGTCCTGGGGCAGCACTCCTACCCCGCACAGCGCCCAGTCCAGGTGCCCGGCCGCGAGCAATCGGTCGAAGTAGACCGCCTGATGTGCGCGGTGAAACGCACCGACACCGAAATGAACCACACCGCAGTGCAGTTCGTCGGCGTCGTACTCGGGCCTCGCGACGGTCGCCGGTAGGTGTTCCAACGTGGTGCGACCAAGCTCGGTCATGACTTCGGTCCTCGAGTCGGCTGAAGATGAAACGGACGTGGTGAGCGGTGGCGCTCCCGGGCAGGTTCTGCCACCAGGAGCACCACCGCAGTTCAGGTGTGAATTAGCAGGACGACTTGTAGACGTACTGTGCGCCTTCGCCGTCGATGTTGTCGGCGGTGATGACGTGGAAGCCGGTGGAGATCTCGGCGGTGACCGGCTTGTCGTCGATAGCCGCCATGGCCTGCTCTACGCCGTCGGTGCCGATGGTGCCGGGCTGCTGCGCGATCAGTGCTTGCACCGTTCCCTCACGAAGCTGCTTGACCTGCGCCGGGCCCGCATCGAAGCCGACGATCTTGACCTGATCCTGCTTGCCTGCCTGTCGAACTCCTGTTGCGGTGCCTTCGGCCGCAAAAGTGTTGGCGGCGAAGATGCCGACGATGTCGGGGTCCTTGGCCAGTGCGGCAGAGACCAGACGGGCTGCTTCGGCCGGATCGTTGTGGCTGTACTGCACGCCCAGGTAGTCGAAGGCCGAGTTCGCTCCGACTGCTTCCTCGAAGCCGTCCACTCGCGCGTCGGCCGTGGAGACGCCTGGGTCGGTGGAAATGACCAGTACCTTGCCGCCTGCCGGGCTGAGCCGCTCGATCGCGTTGAACGCTTCTGCGCCGCCACCCTTGTTGTCGGACGAGATGGAGGAGACCGCGATGGACGGGTCTTCGAGAGTGGTGTCGACGAGGACGACCTTGATGCCGGCCTTCGATGCTGCGGCCAATGGTGCCTGCATGGCCGCGACGTCGGTGGGAGCGATGAGGATTGCCGACGGCCGTGATGCCACAACCGAATCCACGATCGGTTTCTGCAGCGTCGGGTCGAACTTCACCGGTCCCTGCGTATCGACGGTGACGCCTGCGTCCTTTGCCGCGGCCTCGATTCCGCACTGCATGCTGATGTAGAACTCGTCTCCGCTGACGCCCTGGATGAAGGCGATCTTGCCGCTGCCGCCACCGCTTCCGGAGTCGGACGAACAACCCGCCAGGAACATGGCGGAGACCGAAGCGACACTCAGTGCAACGACGGCGGTGCGTGATGTGATCATGGTCGACTTTCTTGTAAGGGGTTGCGAGTGAGGGAGTTCAGGGCCGGTCCGAAGCTAGGGACTTCGAGACCAGAGTTTCTTGAGGGAGCTGGGCGATTGGCCTCGACTTGCGGCATCGCGTCGACGTTGGTCGAAGTAGACCGCTGCGATGAGAACCGCACCGACGGCGACCTGCTGCCAGAAGGGCTGCACTCCGACGATGACGAAACCGTTCTGCAGTACGGCCGGGATGAACAATCCGACGACGGTGCCGAACATGGTGCCGATGCCGCCGAAGAGGCTGGTGCCACCGATGACCACTGCCGCAATGACATTGAGGTTGGTCTGGGACTGGCCGGCGATCGCGGTGGTGCCGTACTGGGACAGCGACAGTATGCCCGCCAATCCGGCGAGGGTGCCGGAAAGTGCGTAGATCTTGACCAGATGCATGTCCACTTTGATACCGACGCGGCGAGCGGATTGCTCCTTGGAGCCGACGGCGAAGGTGTAGAGACCGAACTTGGTGCGGTGCAGAACGATTCCGAAGATGACGACCAGCACCAAGGCGATGCTCGAGATCAACGGGATGGTGGTGGCAGGCAGGTTTCCGTAGCCGATCGTGTCGACGAGAACCGGTGGTACGTCACGGATGTCGACGCCGCCGGTGATGACCTGCGACAGACCGAGCGCCCCGCCCAGTGTGCCGAGTGTGACGATCAGCGGAGGCACTTTCGCCTTACCGATCAGAAATCCGTTCAGCAGGCCCCAGCACAGACCGCATCCCAGCGCCACCACGATGCCGACGGCCGCCACTCCCCAGCCGTCGCCACCGATCGCGGCCATCGTCTTCGCCGACACCACGCCGGAGAAGACGAGCACCGACCCGACCGAGAGGTCGATACCGCTGGTGACGATCACGAATGTCATGCCGATGCCGAGGACGGCCAGGATGGAGACGTTCTGAATGATCTGCCGGATGTTGCCCCATTCGGGGAAGCTGCCGGGGGCCATGATCGAGAACACCAGGCAGATCGCGGCCAGCACGAGCACGATCTGAAAGACCTGGACCCGAGCCAACTTTCCGAGCGATTCGACGAGATCGAACGAGTGCCGTGACGGCCTGTCGCCGGGAGGCAACGGCTCGAGCGATGGGGAGATGGTCTGGTTGCTCATCGTGTTGCTCCGGTGGTTGCGCCGGTCATCGCGCCGACGAGTTCTTCCATGGTCGTGTTCTTGGCGTCGAGGGTGGCCACGCGCTTGCCCATCCGCAGCACCTGAACCCGGTCTGCTACTTCCATCACGTGGGGCATGGAGTGGCTGATGAACACCACGGCCACTCCCCTGTCCGCCACGCGGCGAATGGTGTCGAGGACGTTGCGCGTCTGCACCACACCGAGGGCGGCGGTCGGTTCGTCGAGAAAGACGACGCCCTTGGCCCAGGCGACGGCGCGCGCGATGGCGATGGCCTGTTGCTGGCCGCCGGACATCGATCCCACCGGGACGGTGAGGCTGCGGACGGTGGCACCGAGTTCGTCGAGCGCATCCTGTGATTGCTTGCGCATCGTGGAGACGTCGAGGAAACCGAGGCGGCCGAGCGGCCCCTTGGCCGGCAGTTCGCGTCCGAGAAACATGTTCTGTTGCGCGTTGAGATGCGGAGCGAGCGCGAGATCCTGGAACACCGTTTCGATACCGAGCTCTGCCGCCACCGTCGGACTGTCGAGATCGACTGCTGTGCCGTCGAACAGGATCTCTCCGGTGTCGACGGCCAGGCTGCCCGAAAGAGCCTTGACCATCGTTGACTTGCCTGCGCCGTTGTCGCCGATGAGGGCGACGACCTCACCCGGGTAGATGTCGAAGTCGGCGTCGTCGAGGGCGCGCACGTTTCCGAAGCTCCTCGACAATCCCCTCGCTTCGAGGATCGGTGTCGCAGCAGGTGCAACGGTGGCCATGGGTACTCCTCGGTCGAATGGAAACGTTCGGGTGTGGGACAGGACGCCCCCGCCGACGCCGGTGCAGCACGGTTCGAGAACTGGGCCTGCGCGGCATGTCGAGCTCCCTGCGGGGCTCGCTGTGTTAACGAGTGTGACCCACACAACTCGCATTGTCACGTGTTTCGCGAAAATTCATGTCACCGGTGACATGGCCTATCGGCCCGGCAGTTGTTCCGCCGCAGTACGAGGCCGATATCCGACCACGAAGTACCGTCTCTGAACTGGACAAATGGACGATCTGCACCGTTTTCGCGACGGGAACTACGCGCTGCGGTACCGTCCATGACACCGATGACATACGCGTCCACTCCGGGACGGATGACACCGATGACATGACCACTCGGAACAGTGAAGGTAGACCCCCATGGCGAAGTTCGACGGCCGCAAGATCTTGGTGACAGGTGCCAGCGGAGGCATCGGCTCGGCAACCGTTCGACGATTGGTGGCCGACGGTGCCGACGTCGTCGCGGCGGGCCAGTCCGTGGACGCGCTGGACAAATTGGCCGACGAAACCGGCGCAACGCCCCTGGCGTTCGATCTGACGTCCGAGGACAGTGTTCGCGACGCCGTCGCCGGCCTCGAGCTGTACGGCGTCGTCAACTGCGCCGGATTCGGCGGCGAGATCGCCACGCCTCAGGACACCGACATCTCGATCTTCGACAAGGTCATCGCCATCAATGCGCGCGGCGCCCTGTTGGTCATCAAGTACACCGTCCCCGCCATGATCGCCGCGGGCACCGGAGCGATCGTCAACGTCTCGAGCCAGGCCAGTCTCGTCGCTCTGACCGGACACATCTCCTACGGATCCTCGAAAGCAGCCTTGGACAACATCACTCGGGTCTCCGCACTCGAACTCGGCCGCCACGGCATCCGCGTGAACGGTGTGAACCCGACGGTCGTCATGACGGAGATGTCCGCGTTCTACTGGGGTCGCCCGGAGATCGAGGAGCCGTTCCTGGCGCAGATGCCGCTGGGACGCTGGGCCACCGAAGACGAGATTGCCGCGCCGATTGCCTTCTTGCTGAGCGATGATGCTTCCATGGTGACCGGAGTGTCGTTGCCGGTGGACGGCGGCTACACCAGTCGCTGACGGGACGAGGACGAGCAGACGGGGTAGATCATGACCACCATGCAAGACGTCGCGGCGCTGGCCAAGGTCAGTGCCAAGACCGTCTCACGGGTGTACAACAACGACCCGCACGTCGATCCCGATACTCGTGCCCGCGTTGCCGAAGCACTCGAGTCGCTCAACTATGTGCCGAACACGATGGCGACCTCCTTTCGCAACGGCCAGACGGCGGCCATCGGTGTCGCCGTACCGGACATCGACGACCCCTTCTTCTCCTCCATCGCACGCGCAGTGGAGGAACGGGCCCGCCAGGACGACATGGCAGTTCTCGTCACCAGCCTCGGTCACGACGGAGATCAGGAACAGGCGTTGGTGGAGTCGCTGCTGCGTAGGCAGTTGAGCGGCTTGATCATCGCGCCGACGGGTGCGGACCACGCATATCTGGAGCGCTGGATCGACAAGACTCCGACGGTGTTCGTCGACCGCGCACCCGACGGCCTCAAAGCCGACAGCTTCGTCGACGACGATCACGGCGGGGCGGTGTTGGCCACCGATCATCTCCTCGATCTGGGTCATACCCGCATTGCCGTCATCGGCGACAGTGCCGGGATCCCGACAAGCCGCAATCGCTTGGCCGGATATCGAGAGTCGTTGCAGGCCCGGGGAATCGAGTTCGACGAGGCTCTCGTCGCTCTGGGTGTGCTGGACCGCGAGGACGCCCGTGTGGCACTGACCGACTTGACCGCACTCGACAGTCCCCCTACTGCACTGTTCCTGTCGAACGCGCGAGTGGCAATGGCCTGCGTGCCTGTTCTACAGCAGATGAACTTGCTGCATCTGGCGTTCGTCGGATTCGGCGACTTTCCCCTCGCCGATGCAGTGATGCCACCGGTGACGGTGATCGATCAGAACCCGGCTCGACTCGGCCATCTGGCCATCGAACGACTGTTGGGTCGAATCGAAAATCCCGGGCGCCGTTACAAACGGCGCAACATCCTCGGCGTCGAGTTGATCGAGCGCGAATCCTGCACTCCCGGAACCACTCACACCATCAGCTGAGCCCGAGCTCTCGGGCCACGAGATCGGCTTGCTGCGCGGTCGTCAGTTCGGCGTCGACGCGTAGGTGCGGAATGCGCGGCGTCCGAGCGGGCGGATCCACCGGCCGGTGGGCATCGCGATCCGCCCCACGAGCGGCCCGGCGTCGCGCCAGGAGCTCCGGCGATCCGTCGACGTGGATCACCTTCGTTGCGGCTGGGGACAATTCGTTCACGAGTAGCGTCCATTCGGGCGCACCCGTCAATTCGCGGGTGAAGGGCGCAACGAGGACGGGCCGCTGACCGAGTTGTACGAGATCCCGGGCAGCGGCGCGCACCACGGCGTAGCGCCCGGCGCGAATTCGCTCCGAATGGGGACCGGCACTGTTCCAGTGCGGGCCTTCGATCAGCGAATCCAGTTCGTCCAGTAGCGGATTGGTGATGGTGTCCAGGTCGAGCAGGGCCGTACCGAGACGGCGCGCCAGCTCTCTACCCAGCGTCGTTTTGCCACTGCCCGCCGCGCCGGCAACCACCAGGACCGGCAGGGATTCCCGTTCGATTCCGAGGACGTCTTGACAGACATGAGGCATAGCGGGAATCATACAAGACAACGTTGTCTCGCATACGTGCTACAGCGACACACTTCCTCCGATCGAGAGTTCACGTGACCGAGCGCGCCAGCATCAAAGACGTCGCCGCCTTGGCGGGCGTCAGCTTCAAGACCGTCTCACGCGTCGTCAACGGCGTGGATACGGTCCTGCCGGAGCTGCGCGAGCGGGTCGAGGCTGCGGTGCAGACACTGAACTACGTACCGAACTCCGCCGCCAGGTCCCTTAAATCGGGGTCGGGCAACACCATCGGGATCGTCGTCGACTCCATCGACGATGTCTTCTTCGCATCCCTGGTCAGTGCCGTCGAAGATCGCGCACTCGAACACGGGCTCGCCGTCATCGTCGGCAGCACCGGCTTCGATGCCCAGCGCGAACGGGATCAGCTGGCCCTCCTGGCCGGACAACACGTGCGGGGCATCATTCTCGCGCCGGTCGGCGACCACAGCGATTTCCTCGTACCTCGGCGTCGCACACTGCCCACGGTCACCATCGACCGCTCGATCGCCGGTTTCGATTCTGTCATCGTCGACGATTACGGTGCCGCCAAGCGAGCCGTCGAGAAGTTGGTGGCAAGCGGGCACACGCGAATTGCCCTGCTCGGCTTCGACGATCGCCTGCAAACCGCGCAGCTGCGCAGGCAGGCGTATCTCGACGTCCTCGCCGATCTCGGCCAAGAGCCGGAAGCCGCGCTCGCCCCTCCGGTATCCCACGCCGCAGATTCGGTGCGGCCGGTAGTGAAGACACTACTGGCGCAGCGCAATCCACCGACTGCGTTCTTCGTCGCCAACGCACGACACGCGACCGCCGTGGTGTCCGTTCTGCACGAGATCGGTCGCACCGACGTAGCCATGGTGTCGTTCGGCAATTTCTCGCTCGCCGACGCCGTCAGCCCGTCGGTGACCTGTATCGACCAAGACCCGTATCGCATCGGCACCCTCGCATTCGACCGCCTGGTGCAGCGGTTCGACGATCCCTATCTCGAACCCGAGCAGCAGATAGCGCCGACCACTCTGGTGGAACGACTTTCACACGCACTCCCCCTACCCGTAGAGAAATGAGAACTACTCCGTGAACCCCAGACTTGTTGCGGGACTGGACCTCGGGAGCACCGGCGTCAAAGTGCTCGTCACCGACGATGCAGGCACCGAGCTGCTCATCGAGCAGAGTCCCACGCCGTGGCGGCACGGACCGGGCGGAACCACCGACCTGTCCGCCGAGGATCTGTTGTCCACCATCGGACACCTACTCGATGCGGTCGCTCGCCGGCTGCCCGAGGCAACCGGTGACCCGGCCGCCCGCATCGACGCCATCGCGGTGTCCGGGATGGGTGAAACGGGCTTTCTTCTCGATGAAGACAACGTTGTCCGAGCACCGGCCTTCGCGTGGTTCGATCCGCGTGGTCAGCAGCAGGTCGACAACCTGCCGGCCGAATTGCGCGATCAGTTCGCCGGCAAGACCGGGCTTCCCGTCGGCGTTCAGGTCTCCGTCGTCAAGATTGCTCATCTGCGTGACAACGGACTGAGCCTCGACGGGCTGCGCTGGTTCAATCTGCCGGAGTTCGTCGTCCTGTCCCTCGGCGGTCGTGCCGTGGCCGACTACTCGCTGAGTTCGCGCACCGGACTACTCGATCAGGACAGCGGCGAGCCGTGGTCGGAGATGTTGGCGCACCTGGGTGTCGGAACCGACTTCATGCCGCCACTGGTCGACGCCGGAACCGATCTCGGAACTGCCGACGCATCAACACTTCCCGCGTCCATCGCCGGCGCTCGTCTGACTGTGGCCGGTCACGATCATCTCGTCTCCGCGGTGTCGGGCGGAGCTATCCCGCCCGACCGCTACCACGTGTCGATGGGCACTGCCGAGGTGCTGCTGCGGGTACTCGACGCTCCGTTGACCACGGCCGCGCGGAGCAGGCTCGCCGACCATCTCATCAACTCGGTACGCCATGTGGTGCCGGGCCAACATGTACTCGTTGCCGGAGTCAAGACCGGCTTGCTGATGCGACGGGCGTTGCAGCTGTGCGACATCAGCGATCGTGCCGGCCGCGACCTACTGGACCAGCGAGTGTGCGCCCTGCCTCCAGGTGGGCCGTTCACCGACGGTGGTATCGACATCGCCGGTGCCCGCAACGACGACGGCGTTCTGTCCATCACGGTCCGGACCGACGGGATCGATTCAGCCGAGCTGTTCCGCTCGATTCTGTTGCACGGCAACGACGAAGTGGCTCGCCTTATCGAGGCACTCGACGCCGAAGTGCCGCCCGCCAGGACGACATTGCTCACCGGCGGCTGGGCCGGCATGGCCAGCGTACGAGATGCCCGGGCTCAGGTACTGCCCGACGTCTCGGTCTCGACCAGATCCCAGGACACCGCCTACGGTGCAGCACTGTTCGCCGCCCGACTACTGACGCTCATAGAAATCTGAGCCCATATTTCTGCAGTGAGACAACGTTGTCCCACTCGCGCTCGACCCCAACACCCACCAGGAGAAGAAGATGAACGAACTCACCACCCTCGAACGTCGCGGAATGGCTGCCATTTCCACCGAAGACGGCAACATGCTCATCGTCGCCGGAGATCAGCGCAACGGCATGAAGGCCGTCATGAAGGACG
Organism: Rhodococcus sp. IEGM 1354; assembly: GCF_030056855.1. NCBI lineage: Bacteria > Bacillati > Actinomycetota > Actinomycetes > Mycobacteriales > Nocardiaceae > Rhodococcus > Rhodococcus sp. IEGM 1354. Next base: position 155,840 of record NZ_JASHKT010000008.1, on the reverse strand, counting down.
CCGTCGACGGGCCGGGCTCGATCACCGTCGAGCAGCTCGCCGAGGCCAAAGCCGATCTGGTTCGCTACCTCGGCAATCACGCGCCGGCCATCCTGCTGGACCCGGAGGTGGCACTGCCGAAGATCGTCGACGACGGTGTGCTCTCGCGGGGCACCGCGTTGGTGGTCGGCATGGATGCGTCGGGCTTCGAGGAGACCGACGGTCTGCGCTACACCCGTTTCGTCGACGGCGTGACCCCGCGCGTCGTGCGTGACCTCGGCGGCGACGTCGCCAAGATGCTGTTCTACATGCGCCCCGAGCAGCAGGGCGTCGACTCCCGTGTTGCCGAGGAGATCCGCGACCTCGTCAAGGCCTGCTCGGCCGAGGGTCTGCTTCTCATCGTCGAGATCTTGACGTACCAGCTCGAGGGCGAGTCGGACGAGGACTACAAGGCCGGCTTCGGCAAGATCATCGCCGACTCCACGCGCATTTCGGTCGAGTGCGGTGCCAAGGTGCTCAAGCTCCCCTACCCCGGTTCCGCCGAGGCCTGCGCTGCCGTTACCGAAGCGGCACAGGGTGTTCCGTGGGCCGTGCTGTCGGCGGGCGTCGATCACGAGACGTTCATCGAGCAGGTCCGCGTCGCCGTCGCCAACGGTGCACGGGGAGCGATGGCAGGCCGGTCACTGTGGAAGGACAGCATGGCTGTCGCTGCCGACACCCGCGAGGATCTGCTCACCAACCGCGCACTCCCCCGGCTGCGTGAACTGAACGCGGCCGTCGACGCCTGATCGGCGTTTTTCGACCGAGCCCGTGCGCGAACACGGGCTCGGTCGACGCCGTCTGGGTAGCGTGAACCCATGACGGAAGACTCGAACCACATCGATATCGTTGCCGCGCCCGGAGTGTTCGCCGATCTGCAGACCGCACAGGAGCTGGTCGCACGGGCCCTGTCCGCCCGCGGTCTGTCGGGCGGAATTGTCGACGCTGCAACCGGTTCTGGTGAGGTCGTCGTCGTTCCCGGCGATGGAGCGCAGGTCGATTCGTCGTTGTACAGCAGCGTCGTTCGCGTCGACTTCGGTCAGTGCGCACCGGATCGGTCCAAAAATATTCGCGCCCACATCCGGGGCCGCGGTCTCGACGGTCTCCGGTTCGCTATCGACAGTGTCTACCTCCATCGCTTCCACCCCGGCACGATCGTGACGTACGGAGATCACCCCGAGCAACGTGTCGAACTGCGGGTGCCCGAAGGCGACGGCCCGTTCCCCGTCGCCGTACTGATTCACGGCGGGTACTGGCGTTCGAGGTGGGAATTCGACCTGATGGATGCGATGGCGGTGGATCTGACCGCACGCGGGTACGCCACCTGGAATCTGGAATACCGCCGACCCGACGAACACGGATGGGACGCGATGACTTCCGACGTCGCGGCGGCACTCGCTGCGTTGGAGAATGCACCCGCCTCGCTGGATCTGTCTCGAATCGTCCTGATGGGCCATTCCGCGGGAGGCCAACTGGCCCTGCGACTTGCGGCCGATTCTGTCGGCGAACGAGTGGCCCCTGCCCTGGCGGTGAGTCTGGCCGGGGTGCTCGACCTGAAAGTCGGCGACGAGCGGTGGCTCGGGGAAGGTGCGGTATCGAACGCCATCGGTGCCCGCTATGGCGAGGCCCAGCGCATCTACGAGGAGTCGTCACCGATGTCTCGACTGCCCCTCGGCGTTCCACAGCTGGTGGTGTCCGCAGTGGCCGACGATCCCAATCTCCTCGAAATCAGCCGCGCGTACTACGCTGCCGCATCCGCGAGTTCCGATTCCGTTGCTTCGGTCGAAGGACCGGGCGGGCACTTCGCCGTCGTCGATCCCACGTCGGAGATCTGGGTCGACATCGTTGCGGCGGTAGAGGCGGCCCTGAAGTAGCTCGACCTCATTCGGTGGTGATCGACAGAATCACCCGCGGCTTGCGGCGTCGAGCGATGATCAGTTCGACGAGCATGACGATGCGGTATTCGATGCCGTATTTCTTCTTCAGCACCGAGGTCGGTCTCGAGGCGGCGTCTCCGGTGACGATGGTTGCCGAGCCGGTCACCGCCACGGCGTCATCGGGCACCGCTCCGCGCCGACTGCACGGGCGGAGCTCCACGCGATCGGAGTTCCTGATGCGTTTGACCTTGCCGCTGTCCGCGGGAGTGATGACGACCAGGTTGTCGCCGTCTCGGGCGATCCACACCGGCGTCGATACCGGCGCACCGGATCGACGGAAGGTGGTGAGCGAGACGAATGCCTCGTCGCCGAGGGCACGAGCGTCATCCGAAGTAGTGGCCATGAGTACCAAGTTACGCACCCTCCTCGCGTCGAGTCCGTAGTGTGCATGTTGTGACGCGGAGCACAACGACGTGCAGCCGCGCCGGGACATCGAAAGCGAGATCGTCGTGAAGAGCACCATGCAGGACACCCCACTGTCCATCGGCCAGCTGGTTCGATTCGGGACGTCCATCCACTCCTCGGCCGAGATCACCACGTGGACCGACACCGGCCCCACCACGGTGACATTCGGGGAGTTGGGCAGGCGGGCAGCACAATTGGCTCACGGCCTGAGGTCGATAGGGATCGACGATGATCAGCGAGTCGCGACATTCATGTGGAACAACGCCCCGCATATGGAGGCCTACATGGCGATTCCGGCGATGGGCGCAGTGCTGCACACCCTGAACATCCGACTCTTCCCCGAGCAGCTCACTTACATCGTCAATCATGCCGAGGATCAGGTGATCATCGCCGACGCGAGTCTGCTCCCCCTGCTGACGCCGTTGCTGCCGACGTTCGAGACCGTGCGACACCTCGTGGTCGTTGGGGTCGACCCGGCGCAGGTCACTGCACCCGACGGTATCGAGGTGCTCGGCTACGAGGACCTGCTGGCGGGCAACCCGGAGGAGTTCGATTGGCCCGAACTCGACGAACGGTCAGCTGCCGCAATGTGTTACACCTCGGGCACCACCGGTGATCCCAAGGGGGTCGTGTACTCGCATCGTTCGATCTACCTGCATTCCATGCAGGCGTGCATGACCGACGCAATGGCAATTGCGCAGTCCGACAAGGTGTTGGCCATCGTGCCGATGTTCCACGCGATGTCGTGGGGGCTCCCGTATGCGGCGCTGATGGTCGGTGCGTCCCTGATCATGCCCGACAGGTTTCTGCAGCCGGCTCCGTTGGCAGAGATGATGTCGACGCTTCGTCCGACGGCGGCGGCTGCTGTCCCGACGATCTGGCAGGCCCTGCTCGCTCATCTGGACGAGCATCCGGCGGATCTGTCGAGTCTGCGTGATGTGGTGGTCGGCGGTGCCGCATGCCCACCGAGTCTGATGAAGGCATTCCACGAGAAGTACGGCGTCCACATCTCGCAGGCATGGGGCATGACCGAGACGTCACCGCTCGGCACCTCCGGTAGGCCCGACGCGGGACTATCGCCGGAGGACGAGTTCGACTTGCGTTGCACACAAGGCAGATTCGTTGCCGGCGTTCGGGCACGACTCGTCGACGACGCCGGAACGGTGTTGCCGTGGGACGGCAAGACCGTCGGGGAACTCGAGGTGCGTGGGCCGTGGATCACCGGCAGCTACTACCGCGCCGACGCGGACGACAAGTTCGACGACGGTTGGCTGCGAACCGGTGACGTGGGCACCATCTCCGAGAACGGCTACCTCCGGCTCACCGATCGATCCAAGGACATCATCAAGTCCGGCGGTGAATGGATCTCGTCGGTGGAACTCGAGAACCAGGTGATGGGACATCCGGCTGTTCGTGAGGCCGCGGTCATCGGTGTGCCCGACCCGAAGTGGGACGAGCGTCCACTGGTCGCTGTCGTCGTCCGCGAGGGTGCGTCGGTGACGGCCGAAGAACTGAAAGAGTTCCTCGACAGCCGCGTCGCGCATTGGCAGTTGCCGGAACGATGGACCTTCATCGACGAGGTCCCGAAAACGAGCGTGGGCAAATACGACAAGAAAAGGCTGCGGAGTTCCCACGCCGACGGGGCGTTGGAGGTCATCGAACTGGTGTAGGACTAACTGCTCCAACCCCAGTTGTAGGGGTTCACCACGATTCGGTACCAGGTATCGGTGTTCTCGACGTTGGTGCACGGCACCACGATGTACGACTGCGATGCCTTCTCGAGTGACTGCGCCTTGTTGCAAAAGTACTGTCCACCCTCACCGGACTGCTCGGCGCGATAAACGGGGCCGTAGTGCCATTCGTCGGCACTGGCGGTCGCGGCTCCCATGGTGGCTCCGGCGGCGAGCGGAAGCGCCAGAAGTCCGGTCAATACGGTAATACGTCGGCTGATGCGGTTCATTCGAGGGCCTTTCGTGGCGGCACGTCCTGCACAACGTCGCCGGCCGTGGTCCGGCCACCGACTCGATCCGTTCATTGGTGACGTCGCTCGACGGTCGGGTCGTGTTACCAGTCGACGCGACGCATCGCGGCTACCCATCGACCTCCACGCCGAACCGCACCGCCAATTCTGCCAATCCGTCGTCGTAGCCCTGACCGATCGGCCGGAAGCGCCAGCCACTCCCGCGGCGGTAGATCTCTGCGAGCAGCATCGATCGTTCCGTGGTCGCGGCATCCAGCACCGCTGTCGCGACCGCCGAATCGAGTCCATCGAGCGACACCGATACCGCGCCTAGGTCACCGAATGTGTGGTCACCGTCGATTGCTGCGGCGACGGTGATACGCACGCAATCCTCGGGAACGAGTGAAAGGTCGATGCGCACACCCTGCTCGCTGTCTCCGTCGATAGACATCGAGACCGCACCGTCCGAGGTAGCCGGGGCGTTGTAGAACACGAAGTCCTCGTCACTGGCGACCAATTCATCGTCGGACAGCAAGAACGCAACTACATCTACACCGACCCGATCGGAGTCGTCGGCACGCCAGGAACTGTTGACCGTCAGCACTGCCTGATCGGGGTCGAGGTCGACGACGCCACCCCGTGGCACCAACGGAGCGATTCGGGACCGCCGAGCAGGGAGCGGCGCGGGAATTTCGATTTTCAGTTCTCGGTCGATCGCTGCCGGTGTCAGCAACGTGAGATCCCGTTCCTTCACTTTTGGCATCCGCGGGTCTCCATCGCCGCCGTCCAAGATCAGGATGTCGGTCACGCCGGCGCTGAGATTCACAGCCGGTGTCGCACCGAGTTGGATCAGGCGCGACCGCATGAGTACCGACTCGGCGTGCGAACCGCCCATGACCAAGACCCTTCTTGTCTGCCAGGGCTTGACGACTGGATCGGGCTGCTGCTCGGCTGGTTTCGGCTGGGTCTGCGGCCGAATACCTTTCGGCGTTCCCGGCTGCACATTCCGGAGCAAGTCGAGCAATTCCGACTCCGAGATGATGCGAAGGCCATGGGCGCGCGCCCTTTCGACTTTTCCGCTTTCCGTTGTGGGATCCGAACACACCACCACACTCGTGAATCGACTGACGGAATTCATCACGTCCAGTCCGGCTGCCGTGAGCTGAGCGGCCAAGCGCAATCGCGGGATTCGCGTGTCGCCGCTGATCACGACTCGCATGCCCTGAACGAGACCGCCGTCCTCGGCAAGTGGACCTGGGTTCTCCCACGCGCAATGTGTGCGAGGAACGGTATCCGGATACAGCGTCAGACGCTCGGTGCACGTGACGACTGGAAGGGGAAGTTCGAGCGACCTGGCCAGCCGAGCGCTGTGGGTGAACACCTGCGCCAGCACTTGGGCATCGTCGTAGGCGTCGTGCGCATTGGACTGCTGCACTTTCCAGTGCGCGGCCAGGGTGGACAGCTTGTGGTTGGGAGTATCGAGTTGTAGTCGCCTCGACAATGCCACGGTGCACAACCGTTGCTTCGTCGGCATGTCGATGCCCGCACGCATCGATTCGAGCTTCAAGAACCCGTGATCGAAACTCGCGTTGTGCGCGACCAAGGTTCGACCATCCAGTAGATCCATGAGTTGCGGAGCGATCATGTCGAACGTCGGCGCACCGGCAAGCCGTTTGGGCGTCAGTTTGTGAATGTGCACCGGGCCAGGATCGCAACCCGGGTTGACCAAAGTCGACAGTTCGCGTCCGACACGTCCGGCCTCGTCGACCGTCAGAGCGGCCACACTGAGCACTCGATCACGGGATGCCTTCAGACCCGAGGTCTCGACATCGACGACGACCCATTTGTCGCGGCCGGTTCTAACCGAATTCTTCACAGGATTACCGCTTTCGACCGCATCGGATAATGGAGGCCACTATGCCGCACGAGATGCTGCACGCGAGTCGACTTCGGGCCAACACCTACGGTTCCTGGCCACCGACGGCCGTTCCGCAGCACATTGGCGTACCTCGAACAATCAGTGCGCTTGCCAACGCACGCATAGCGAGCCCTCCCCCTGCAAGACGACGTTTCCACACCTTCTGCCTGCTGAAGCAGGCATAGGGGCTCATTGTCGGCAGAACCTTCGGGGAACTTCCGATATGCATGCCAGGGCAAGCACAAGGAGCGATGATGGCGGAACCGCGACGACGAGCCCGTGAGCACTCGGGAGAACTGGCCGAAACGTTCGTCGCGCGTCGCCATCAGTTGCGCATGACCCAAGCCGAGTTGGCGTTGCTCGCCGGGGTGGGTCGTTCCACCGTTCAAGCACTCGAAGGAGGAAAGAACACAGTGCAGCTCGACAGCGTGGTCGCGGTCGCGGATGCTCTGGGGTGCGATATCGCACTGCTCACGCGCGCCGGATCCTTTGTGCCACCGCTGGATCCGACATGATTCAAGCACTCGAGCTACGAGAGGTCGATGCAGCCGATACCAGGGAAGACCTCTTCTTCCCGATCAACTGACCCGCTCGGGAAACGACATGGTGTTTCGATACGACAGCACCTACCTCGACGACTCCTCTGCGCCGGATCGTCACCGAGGCCCGAATTGACGGTCTCCCGCATCCCCCAGTCCGGGCACGATGATGCCCTGATCGTTGAGCTCATCATCGACGGCGGCACAGACCACGCGGACAGGGTGTCCTGACTTCTCCAGCGCTGCAAGGCCTTCGGGTGTGACGACGACGCACACGACGACCACGTCGGTTGCTCCGCGTGCCACGAGCAAGTCGATCGTCGCGGTCATGGACCCGCCTGTGGCCAACATCGGGTCGAGAACGAACACCGGCGTGCCGGCGAGATCTGCGGGGAGAGACTCGAGGTACGGCACCGGCTGCAGTGTCTTCTCGTCTCGTGCCATGCCGATGAATCCCACACCGGATCGCGGAATGAGCGCACTCGCCTGCTCCACCATGCCCAGCCCTGCCCGGAGAACAGGAACCAGCAGAGGTGGGTTCGCCAACCGCACACCCGTGGTGCGGGCAACCGGGGTGTCGACCTCGAAGGTGTCCACCGGGGCATCACGCAAAGCCTCGTACACCAAGGTGTGTGTCAGCTGCCGCAGCGCCGAACGGAAGGTCGCGTTGTCACTGTGGACGTCGCGCATCGTCGTCAAAAGCGCTGCGGTCAAGGGATGGTCGACTACGTGGGTATCCATGGTCGCAGATTATGGGCCCCTCGTCGGCCATCCGTCCACACGGCTCGCACTCGCTCGAACTGTCCGAAAGCTGCCCCTCAGCGTCGGCAACTTTTGCCCACGACGGGGCCGCGACCGGCACGTTGACTCGGACGCATGACGCTTCGCAACGATCGATTCGAGTTCGACACCGACATCGCTCCCCTGTCTCGGAACGCAATCCGATGACGGTCGGACCGCTCTCCGACTGCCTGGTCGTCGACCTGTCGCGGGCACTCGCCGGACCCCATGCGGCGATGATGCTCGGCGACCTCGGCGCGCGAGTGATCAAGGTCGAATCGCCCAGCGGCGGTGACGACACCCGAAGTTGGGGCCCACCCTTCGTCGCCGACGACGAGGGCGATCGGCACTCGACGTACTTCCTCTCGTGCAATCGCAACAAGGAATCCATCGCACTCGACCTGAAAGCTGTCGACGGCCGAGACACGCTCACCGCCTTGATCCGCCGCGCCGACGTGCTCGTCGAGAACTTTCGTCCCGGCGTTCTCGCTCGCCTCGGCTACAGCATGGAGGCATTGCACGAGCTGAATCCGCGTCTGGTGATCCTGTCCATCACCGGTTTCGGCCACGACGGCCCAGAAGGCACGCGCCCCGGTTACGACCAGATCGCTCAGGGCGAAGCAGGATTGATGTCCCTGACTGGGCCGTCGAAGGACGAACCCACTCGAGTCGGCGTTCCCATCGGTGATCTGCTCGCCGGAATGAACGGCGCATACGGCGTCGTGGCCGCACTGCACGAGCGCAACACCACCGGACGCGGCCGCGTCGTGCGAACCAGCTTGTTGGCCTCAATCGTCGGGGTGCACGCATTTCAAGGCACTCGCTACACCGTGGCCGGCGAGGTGCCCCGCCCCACCGGCGGACATCACCCGTCGATCTGCCCGTACGGTCTGTTCCACTCGTCCGAGGGTCTGGTTCAGATTGCCGTGGGCAGCGAGGGATTGTGGCAACGCTTCGCTCCCGCATTCGGATTGGACCGTCCGGAGTGGGCCACCAACCCCCAACGCGTCGACGACAGAGAGGCCGTCATCGCCGCTGTCGATGCCGTTTTCGCGGACTGGCCGACCGACAAACTTCTCGGACTACTCGGTGAGCTCGGCATACCGGCCGGACGCGTCCGTGATCTGGCCGAGGTCTACACCTGGGAACAGACACGGTCGCAGGGACTGATGATCGACGTCGATCATTCGGCCCTGGGCACCATCACGTTGCCCGGCCCACCGCTGCGCATGGACGAGGATTGCGAGGGTGCCGCGATGCGCACGACACACGCGGCCCCGCCGACCCTCGACCAGCACGGCGACTCGATCCGCGCCTGGCTCGAGACGACACCATGACCCGCACCGGCGCGCCGGCACGGCTCGGCGCACTCGAACTCGTCGAGATGGTCGTCGACGCCGGCAGTTTCGTCCGGTGGGACACCGACCCGCTTCCCCCGATCGGGGTGCACGGACCGGCGGATCAGGGCTATCTCGACGAGCTCGCCGCGGCCCGTGAAACGAGCGGCTGCGACGAGTCGGTGTTGACCGGCGAAGCCACCCTTGCAGGGCGCCGGGTGGCACTCGTCCTGTGCGAGTTCGGGTTTCTCGCCGGCTCCATCGGAACGGCGGCCGCCGAACGATTGGTACAGGCCGTCGAAAAGGCGACAGCAGAACAGCTTCCGCTGCTCGCCTCGCCGACCTCCGGCGGAACACGGATGCAGGAGGGCACGGTCGCCTTCTTGCAGATGGTCAAGATCTCGGCGGCTATTGCTGCGCACAAGTCGGCGGGTCTCGCCTACGCCGTCTACCTTCGCCATCCCACGACCGGTGGAGCACTTGCCTCGTGGGGCTCTCTCGGCCACGTCACTGCGGCCGAACCGGGTGCGCTCCTGGGCTTTCTCGGTCCGCGCGTGTACCAGGCGCTGTACGGCGAAAAGTTTCCCGAGGGAGTGCAGACAGCCGAAAACCTCGCCGCCCGTGGCCTGGTCGACGCGGTGGTCCCTCCCGAGCAACTCCGTGAGGTTGCCATTTCGGCCCTCGCCGTCCTGTGTGCGCCACACGAGCCACCTCCGCCGGTTCCGAACATCCCGTTGGAGCACCTCGACGATGTGCCGGCATGGGAATCCATCCGTCGTTCTCGACGACCGGAACGGCCGGGAGTACGCCACCTCGTGCGATCGGCAGCGAACACGGTGACCACGTTGCAGGGCACCGGAGCCGGTGAGATCGAGCCCGGATTGTTTCTGGCCCTTGCCAAGTTCGGGGCCTCGGCGTGTGTACTTCTCGGCCAGGACCGCACTTTCGCCGATCAGCCGTTGGGTCCCGCCGGCCTCCGGGAAGCACGACGCGGAATGCGTTTGGCGGAAGAGCTGCAACTACCCCTCGTCACAGTCATCGACACTGCCGGTGCAGCGTTGAGCAAGGAGGCCGAAGAAGGTGGCCTCGCGGGCGAGATCGCCCGCTGCTTGGTCGAACTCACGACACTGAAGGCACCGACGATCTGCCTGCTGCTCGGCCAGGGAGCCGGCGGCGGCGCACTCGCACTGCTCCCGGCCGATCGGGTGCTGTGTGCTCAGCACGGTTGGCTGTCGCCACTGCCGCCGGAGGGTGCATCGGCGATCAAGTTCCACACCACCGACCGCGCAGCCGAGATGGCAGAGGAGCAGGGCGTGCGCAGCCTGGACCTGCTGCGTAACGGCGTCATCGACCGGATCGTGGCCGAACGGCCGGATGCCTCCGACGAACCTGCGGCGTTCCTGTCACGCCTCGGGACCGTGCTCGAACACGAATTGGCCGTACTCCTTGCCGCCGACCCTGCCGCCCTGGCGACCTCACGGTTGCAGCGCTACCGCTACCTGGGGATGTCCGATAACCAAAAAAGTGCGCTCATTGGGCAAAGCTTGCCAGTGCACCCCCGGTCCCACGGTCGATAACGTTCGTGGGGCGAGCCCCCGCCGCGCGAACGCCGGCCGACTCTGCAGTACCCACAGATCCCGATGAAGGAGATTTCAGTGCCCGACGCAATCGAGGTCCGCAAGGTCCCGCTCCACAACGTGTCCGATGCCAGCGAGCTGGCGAAGCTCATCGACGACGGGGTGCTCGACGCCGACCGGGTCATTGCAGTCATCGGTAAGACCGAAGGCAACGGCGGAGTCAACGACTACACCCGCATCATCGCCGACCGAGCATTCCGCGAAGTGTTGTCCGCGAAAGGAACTCGCAGCGCACACGACGTCGGCGAGGTTCCGATCGTCTGGTCCGGTGGCACCGACGGAGTCATCAGCCCCCACGCCACCATCTTCGCCACCGTCCCGTCGGACAAGGCAGTGCAGACCGAGGAGCCGCGCCTGACGGTCGGCGTCGCGATGAGCGAGCAGTTGATGCCCGAGGACATCGGCCGCACCGCGATGATCACCAAAGTGGCTGCGGCAGTCAAGGATGCGATGGCCAACGCCGGCATCACCGATCCCGCAGACGTGCACTACGTGCAGACCAAGACCCCGCTGCTGACGATCCACACCATCCGTGACGCCAAGAGCCGCGGCAAGACCGTCTGGACCGAACAGACGCACGAGTCGATGGATCTGTCCAACGGCGGCACCGCTCTCGGTATCGCTGTCGCGCTCGGTGAGATCGATATGCCGACCGACGAGGACGTCATGCACAGTCGTGAGCTGTACTCCTCGGTGGCCTCGTGCTCCTCGGGCGTCGAGTTGGACCGTGCGCAGATCGTCGTCGTGGGTAACACTCGCGGAATCGGCGGCCGGTACCGCATCGGACACAGCGTGATGAACGACGCGCTTGATCAGGACGGCATCTGGAACGCGATCAAGGATGCCGGTCTCGAACTTCCCGAGCGGCCGCACACGAAGGATCTGGGCGGCAAGCTCGTCAACGTCTTCCTCAAATGCGAAGCAAGCCAGGACGGTACGGTCCGTGGACGACGCAACGCCATGCTCGACGATTCCGACGTCCACTGGCACCGCCAGATCAAGGCGTGCGTCGGTGGAGTCACCGCGGCAGTGACCGGCGACCCAGCGGTCTTCGTATCGGTCTCGGCAGCGCACCAGGGCCCCGAAGGTGGCGGCCCCGTCGCCGCGATCGTCGACCTCGGATAGCACCGGTTCCGATATCGAACAGCGCCGCGCGAACCCGACAGTCTCGGGTTCGCGCGGCGTCCGGCCCTCCCTGCTTCTGCGTCTCTCTCGAACGAAGGAACCACCATGGCAACCACCGTCGGACCCGCTGCCGAACTTCTGATGTCCGACGCGGTCGAGCTCAGCGGCAAGATCAAGCGCCGCGAGGTCTCGTGCGTCGAGACAATGACGGCGTACCTCGACCACATCGAGGCACACAATCCGACGGTCAACGCCATTGTCGCCCTTCGTGATCGCGACGAGCTGATGGACGAGGCACGCGAGCGAGATCAGCAGCTTTCGGACGGACAGTATCTCGGGTGGATGCACGGATTTCCCCATGCGGTGAAGGACCTGTCCGCAGCCCGAGGCCTACCGTTCACATCGGGGTCACCGATCTTCGCGGATCGCATCGCCGACGCGGACGATCTGTTCGTCGCCCGCGTGAAAGCGGCCGGTGCCATCGTGATCGGCAAGACCAACACACCGGAATTCGGGTTCGGATCTCAGACGTACAACCCGGTGTACGGAACCACCGTCTCGCCCTACGACACCTCGCGCACTGCAGGCGGAAGCAGCGGAGGTGCGGCGGCAGCATTGGCCCTGCGCATGCTGCCCGTCGCCGACGGCACCGACTACATGGGATCGCTGCGCAACCCCGCAGCCTTCAACAATGTGGTCGGCTTTCGCCCGTCGTGGGGACGCATTCCCGAGCCCGGCTTCATCGCCCAGGGCGCGGTCGCCGGACCGATGGGCCGATCGGTCACCGACGTCGCACATCTGCTGTCGACGATGGCGGGCCCGGATGCCAACGCGCCCCTCGGCATCGACGAGGACCCGGAGATCTTCACCCGCACTCTCGAACGCAGCTTCCGCGGTGCCCGCATCGCGTGGGTCGGAGACTGGAACGGTCACCTGGCTACCGAACCCGGTGTCCTCGATCTGTGCGAGTCGTCGTTCACCGTCTTCGAGGACCTCGGCTGCGCAGTGGAGAGCACCGTGCCGTCGTACGACCCGGCGAAAATCTGGGACTCGTTCCTGACGTGGCGGTGGTGGGCGCAGCTCGGGATGGCCGATCTGTACGAGGACCCGCGCACGAGGGAGCTGATGAAGCCCGAAATGCTGTGGGAGATGGAGCATGCCGTCGCATTGACCGCACTCGACGTCACCAAGGCAGCGCAGGCTCGCAACGACTGGCAGAGCGCACTGACGACATTGTTCGAGACCTACGACTTCGTTCTCGCGCCCACCGCTCAGGTGTTCCCGTTCGACAAGGACCAACACTGGCCGCAGTCCATCGCGGGTCGACCCATGGACACCTATCACCGGTGGATGGAAACGGTGGTGCCCTGGACGATGACCGGCGTTCCTGCCGCCGCCGTCCCGGTCGGGTTCGACGATCGCGGTCTGCCGATGGGGGTCCAGATCATCGGCAGGCACGGTGCCGACCGGGCGGTTCTGCAGCTCGCCTACGCCTACGAGCAGGCCTCGCGGTGGGTCGAACGCGTACTCCCGCCGGCACTGCACGTCGGCTGATCCCCCGCCGTCGCGACATGCGCAACACAGTATTGTTGAACAATGGATGACATGGTCGGTGCGCTTCGGCCACGAGTACGAGACTTCCCGGCGTCGGCGAGTTACGCGCTCACCGTCGCAGAATTGCTTGCACTCCCCAGCCTCTCCGGGTCCACTCTTGTTGCGGGCGAGCAGGGACTCGAGAATGTGGTTCGACGCGTCAACGTCATCGAAGTACCCGACATCCTGCCGTGGGTGAAACCGAACGAACTGCTGCTGACAACGGGTTTCCCACTGCGGCATGCAGATTCGGGCCGCCCGTTCGGTGCCGGTGCCCTGGTGGAGCTGGTCGAGGGACTCGCCGAACGCGGCGCGGCAGCGCTAGGAGTCAAAGAAGGACGCTACTTCGGAGACGTGCCCGCTGCGATGATCGAGGCAGCGGATCGACTCGGCCTGCCGCTCTTCCTCATTCGCCGGGATGTCGGCTTCGACGAGGTCATCTCCGAGGTGTTCACACACCTCGTCGACCGGCAGGCGTGGGCGTTGGATATCGCCGATCGCATGCATCGAGCACTGACCTCGATCGTGCTCGAAGGCGGCGATCTACCTCAGATCGCCGATGAGGTCGCCACGCTCTTCGAGGCCTCGGTGCTCATCTGCACTCCGGACGGTCGAGTCCAGGCCACAGCAGGAGCAGACGCAGATCTTGCGGCCCTGGAAGAGATGCCCCTGTTCGACCCGTCCGGTCGTCTGCTCACCGAACGACTCAACGAAGGCCTGCAACCGGTACCGGGCGACAGCGGGCACCGCATTGCCGTCGCACCGATCATCGCGGGCGGCACCGACCATGGACTGATCGTGGCTGTGGCGGCCGCCGAGCGACTCGGTCCCGTCACGATGCAGTCCCTCGAACGCGCGGCCACCGTCGTGGCGTTGGCGGTCATCAAGAAGCTCGCGGTCTCTGCAGTCGAGTCCAAGTTTCGCGGCGACTTCCTGCGGGACGTCCTCAACGGCGCAACCGAATCCCCCGAACAGATCATCGAGTACTGCGCCCAGCTCGACTGGGACGTGGACCGGAGCATGGTCGTCATCGTTGCCCAATTGGACGAAATCGCCGAGGTTGCCGTGAGCAACTCGGTGAAGCCGGCCGTGTCCGGCCGCCTGCCACAGGAGCGGCTGACCGCGGCGTGGCAGCAGGTGGTGCGCAGGCGCGATCGACGGGCTCCCGTCGTCGGGTTCAGCAACGAGGTCGTCACGCTGATGCCGGCCGAACCCGGCACCGAACGGGACGTCGTCGAGGATCTGATCGCCTCCGTCGCCGGAGACAAGGGCGGCGGACGAAACTCGTTCGGCGCGGGCGTGAGCCGCGTCATCGACTCCGTTGCCGACATTCCGCGCGCCTACGATCAAGCCCGCAAAGCAGTCGTCGTAGGACGCCGTATGCGCGGAAACGGATCGGTAGCGCATTTCGACGGCCTCGGCGTGCATCGACTGCTGTCACTGGTCACCGACGGAGCCGAGCTGCAGGCCTTCGCAACCGAGGTGTTGGGCTCACTTGCGGGCGACGACGCCGATGCCGTCGACCTGCGCCAGACGTTGCAGGCACTGCTGGACACCAACTGCAACGTGGCAGAGACCGCTCGCGTCTTGCATTTCCACTACAACACACTCCGCTACCGCATCGGCAAGCTTGAGTCCATCGTCGGCCCGTTCACCACCGATCCGATTCTGCGCCTGGATGTAGCGCTGGCGCTGCGGGTCGCGGAGATGAAGGGGCTGTGACAGCACCCGAGGAGACACACAGTGCCTGAGGGCAATTCGATCGGAACCGACGCCAACGCACTCGCGGCAGCAGTGCGCGCCGGCACCATGTCCGCGCGCGAGGTGACCGAGCAGCACCTCGAACACATCGGCCGAATCAACACCGAGCTGAATGCGATCGTCACCGTCGCAGCCGAATCGGCACTGCTGGCAGCCGACGGAATCGATGCCCGCATCGCCCGCGGCGAGCGGGTCGGCGACCTCGCCGGAGTGCCGTTCACGGTCAAGGACCTGATCGCCACCGCCGGAGTTCGCACCACGGCGGGCTCACATGCGCTCGCGGACAACGTCCCTCGCGTCGACGCTCCCGCCGTTGCTCGGATGCGCGCCGAGGGCGCAATCCTGATCGGTAAGACCAACACACCCGAGTTCGGTGCCAGCGGACTGACGCACAACGACCTGTTCGGCTACACCGTCAACCCGCTCTCTCCCGCCGGCACGAAGCTGTCACCGGGCGGGAGCAGTGGCGGTGAGTCGGCGGCCATCGCGTCGGGCATGAGTGTGGTGGGACTGGGCACCGATTTCGGTGGCTCGGTGCGGTGGCCCGCGCACTGCACCGGTCTGTGCTCGATCAGGCCGACACCGGGTCGAATCGACTCCGAGGGGCAGTATCCCGGTGTCATGAGCGACAACCGAGTGCTGACGAATCCGGCGACCATGCACGGCACCGTGCAGACCATCGGACCCATGGCCCGCACTCTCGACGACGTGATCCTGTTGCTGCGCGTGCTGTCGTCGCCTCAATACGCCTGGACCGACCCTTCGAGCGTGAACCTCCGCGAGCTCGATATTCGTTGGGCCACAGGAGAAGGCACGATTCCGGTCGATGCGGAGATCCGCGCTGCCGTCGAGGCCGCAGCACTGCGCACAGAGCCGATCGTCGGATCGGTGACGCCGTACGAGGGCACCGCACTACGCGAAGCTCATGAGCTGTTCACTCGGATGCGGGCCTGCGAAACCCAAACGGACATCGAGCAATACGGCCCCGCCGAGTTCAGCGCCAACATTCGGGCCATTCTGGCTGCCGTCGGAACCACCACGGCCGCAGACGTCGAGGCACTGTGGGCTCGACGCGCCGAGATGCAGCACCAGCTGGTGTCCACGATGGGCGACGTCCTGATACTTCCCGTTGCATCGATTCTCGCCCCTCCGCTCGGTGAGACGAGCTTCGAGGTCGACGGTGCCTCTCTGTCGTGGTCGCAGGCGCTGGCGAGTAGCCGAGCGATCAGCATCCTCGGGGTGCCCTCGGTGGTGATTCCCGTTGCCACCTCCAGCAGCGGTCTGCCGATCGGAGTGCAGATCATCGCCAAGCCGTGGCACGAGCATCACGCTCTCGCCGTCGCCGCCGCTCTGACGTAGTCCGCGCGGTCCGTCCATCCGTACCGCGACGGCAGGTTCTTACAACGACCCGCTGTCGATTTGGTCGAAATGTGTTTCATGGTCGGCCCGCGCCAGCAACTAGCGTGATGGGCATCACTCATCCGGTCGAAAGGCGGCGGCATGCGCGACATTCTCGACGACGTGGCCCCGTGGCTGCGCGAACGTGAGCCGTTCGCCCTGGCCACGGTGGTACGTACGTGGCAGTCGTCGCCGCGCCCAGCGGGTGCGGCAATGGCAGTGGCTACGTCCGGTCAGGTCATCGGGAGCGTTTCCGGCGGCTGCATCGAAGGTGCCCTGTACGAGCTGGCGAACGACGTCCTCGCCGACGGTATGGCCAGGAGCGAGACCTACCGGGTAGCGGACGACGACGCGATCGGCGTCGGCCTCACGTGCGGCGGCACCATCGAGGTGTTCGTTCGTCTCATCGACAGCGACGCGTGCGCGGCACTCGAAGACGTCGCGCGTCTGGTCTCGAGCGGCGAGCCGGTGGCCGTGCTCACCGACCTCACCACCGGGGCCCCGACGCGGCTGGCGGTTCTGGGAGCGGAAGCAACCGTCGATCCCGACGGACTCACCGACATCGAGTCCGACGGTTCGAGCGTGAGTCTCGCCGTTCTCGACCGACTACACCGCGGCGAGTCCGGCCTGGACATTCACTTCGTCGACGACGGCGCGCGATCCGTCATGGTCGAGTTGTTCGGGCCACCGCCCCGGATGTACGTGTTCGGTGCCATCGATTTCGCCGCCGCGATGTGCCGCCTGGGCACGTTCGCCGGCTTCGCCGTCACCGTCGTCGACGCCCGCCCGGTGTTCGCCACCCGAGCACGATTCCCCGACGCGCACGACGTCGTGGTGGCGTGGCCGCACACGTTCCTCGCTACTGCGCCGGTGGACGAGCGCACCGTCATCACCGTTCTCACCCATGACGAGAAGTTCGACATTCCGCTGCTCGAGGTCGCGCTGCGCAGTGGCGCCGCCTACGTGGGCGCACTGGGCAGTCGGTCCACCCACCGCCGCCGGGTGGAACTGCTCGGCGAGCGCGGGGTGACCGACAGCGAGCTGGCTCGGTTGCACTCCCCCATCGGGCTCGATCTGGGTGCCTCCACTCCACCGGAAACGGCGATCTCCATCGTGGCCGAGATTCTCAAGGTCTCACGGCAGACGACCGGGCTCGAATTGCGAAGTCTCAGTGGGCCGATCCACCGCGATGCTGCAGCCCAGATCGACGCGACGTCACCCATCCGATCGGCCGTCAGGTGCTGACACTGCACGACGAGCAGCGCTCGCCCACCACGGAGGTACCGCATACCGTCGAGACCGTGCTGGGCTCGAACCTGCTGGCGCACGCCACGTTGCTCGCCGGTCGCGCCGGCCTCGGCCGGCCGGTATGCAGAATCAATCATGTCGACGACCCCGCCGGCATTCGGTTCTGGATTCGGCCGGGTGACCTGTTGTCCACGACGAGCGAGGCCCTCACGCACCTGACGGAGCCGACGGCCGCGCTGCTGTCCCGAGCCCATTCCCTCGGCGTTGCCGGGATTCTGGTGCGGGTGGACGACGACATCGCCGTTCCGGACTGCGTCGGCGTGAGTGCCGAGACACTGGGCCTGCCGCTGGTTCAGGTCTGCGGCGAACTCGACCCCGGGCATGATCTCACCGCGGGCCTACGCGACAACGCAAAGACGCAGGCACGAGCGATGTTTCGGTCCGAGCGTCTGCGCCGGGCATTGACCGACATCACGCTCGCCGGCGGCGGGGTCGCACAACTGGCATTCGCAACCTCGGTCGAATGCGATGTGGCAGTGTCGATCACCACGGTGGACGGACGAGAACTTGCCTCGGCAGGCAGTGACGACGAACTGCGCGCCCTCCGCGCCAGCACCGCCCTCGATCCCACCGGAAGACTGCGCACCGACTCCGTCGACGGCGGCCTCGGTCTGCGTTCGCAACAGGGCAATGCGATCGCGGTATGCGCCATCACTGCCAACGGAATCGACCACGGACGCATCGTCCTGTTCTCCTCACGTCGGCCTTTGACGGAATCGGACCTGCACACCGCCGACGCCGCCGCAGGTGTGTTGGCGATGGTCGTCACTCGCGATCTCGCGCTGTCGGCAGTCGAGGAGAAACACCGATCGAACTTTCTTCGCGATCTCCTCCTGGGCCGAGGCGGCGAGCACGCACACGCGGTGGCGCATGCTCGACGATTCGGCTGGGATCTCGGCAGGCCGGTGGTGATCGTCGCGATCGAACCGATCCCACACCTCGACGACGAACCGACGCCCGGCCGCAGGCCACTCGTCGATCGGCAGATGTCGGCTTTCGCAGGGGCTCTGGCACAACGAGACCCGCAGGCCGCCATCGCCGCCCTCGGCACCGAAACCGTCATCATCATGGGCGAGCGTCCCACGACGGTCGCGGACGTGCACGAGATCGTCGAGCGAGTACACGGAGACGGCGGCGGTGGTCGGCAACCGTTCACGGTCGGGATCTCGCGACCGTGCACCACGGTGGCCGACATCCCCAGCAGGTACGGCCAGGCGCGTACCGCGTTGAAGGTCGGCCGGCAAGTATCCGGGGACTGGGCCGTCACCACGTTCGACGAACTAGGCGTGTTCCGACTACTGAGCCTGGTGGACAACGTCGACGAGCTCGAATCGTTCACCCGGGAAACCCTGCACGACCTCGCCGGGCACGACGACGAAGCACGCGACATGCGCAGAACGCTGGAAACCCTGCTGGCCACCAACATCAACATTGCCGAAACCGCTCGGGCACTGCACTTTCACTACAACACCTTGCGATACCGAATAACGAAACTCGAAAAGATACTGGGCCCCTTCACCGATCGCGCCGATCTACGCCTGGATCTTTCCCTCGCGCTGAAAATCATGGCCATGCGCGGAACCGACCACCACATGTGACGGACCCGCCATCGAGCGCTTGGCAGATTGCGCTCGTAGCGATTTGGAAATGCATCAGTAACGTTGCAGGACAATGCTTTACCCATCCCGCGAACCACCCCGGTTCGATACGTTGGAGAAAGGCTCGACATGCCTATCTGGAAGATTCACGGAGACGGAAAGAATGTTCGACCGGGTGACGTCGTCGCGCCGAACGAACGGTTGAACTGGGGCCGCACCATCAGTCTCGGCGGCCAACATGTGGTGTCGATGTTCGGGGCCACGTTCGTCTTCCCCATCATCATGGGGCTCAATCCTCAACTCGCCATTCTGATGTCGGGCTTCTGCACCATCTTCTTCCTGCTCATGGTCAAGGGCCGCATCCCCAGCTACCTCGGCACGTCCGCGGTGTTCGTCGGCGGTGTCGCGGCCATCCGAGCGCAGGGTGGAACGTCGGCCGAGGTCACCGGAGCCATCCTGGTATCGGGTCTCGTACTGGCGCTGGCCGGGCTCGCCATCCACTTCATGGGCGGCGGCGTCGTGGTGCGGGTGTTGCCCCCGGTCGTCACCGGTGCGGTGGTCATGTTGATCGGCTTCAATCTCGCGCCCGTCGTGGCCAGCACCTACTGGCCACAGGACCAATGGGTCGCTCTCGCAGTGATGTTCGTGCTCATAGTCATGAGCGTGGCGTTGCGCGGGTTCCTCGGACGGATCGCGATTCTGCTGTCGCTGGTGTTCGGGTACGCACTGTCGTGGATCCTCGACCTCGCATCCGGGCCCATCACGTCCTACGACGCCACGGCCGGCGAGGTCACCGAGCACTTCCGCGTCAACTGGTCGGGTGTCGAGGCGTCGCAATGGTTCGGACTCCCGCCGTTCAGCGACGAGGCCAACGGCATCGTCGGCATTCACGCACCGTCGTTCAGTCTCGCCTTCATCGTTCTCGTCCTCCCGGGTGTCATCGCTCTGATCGCCGAGAATGCGGGCCACGTCAAGGCTGTCGCGGAGATGACCGGTGACGATCTCGACCCGATGATGGGCCGGGCACTCGCTGCCGACGGCATCGCAACGGTCATGGCCAGCTCGGTCGGTGGCTCACCGACGACGACCTACGCCGAGAACATCGGCGTCATGGCGGCGACCAAGGTCTATTCGACGGCGGCATACACGGCGGCCGGAATCATCGCCATGATCCTCGGATTCTCGCCGAAGTTCGGCGCGCTGATCTCGGCCACCCCCGGCGGCGTACTCGGCGGTATCACCGTCGTCCTCTACGGCATGATCGGTCTGCTGGGTGCCAAGATCTGGCGCGAGAACGGTGTCGACTTCGGCAACCCGCTCAACATGATGCCGGTTGCCGCGGGTCTGATCATCGCGATCGGCGACACCTCGCTCGTGTTCAGCGATTCGTTCTCGTTGAGCGGTATCTCCCTCGGCACGATAGTCGTCATAGGGCTCTACCACCTGTGCGCTCGCATTGCCCCGGCCCACATGAAGACACCGGTCGACGCGTCGCCTCGGCATCGATCCTCCTCTACCACAGCACGTTCCGACGGCAGCGACGGAGACGGGGTTGTCGGTGAGGTCGACACCCTGAAGCCGTTGCGGTAACGAGCGATTGCAACACTGGGGCGTGACGTTTGTCACCTCTTGACGAAACACTTCCAGGCACAGGCAGGCAGGATCGGGATATGAAACCTTCTCCATTGAAATACCATCGGCCGCGGTCGATCGAGGAGGCGTGCCGGATCCTGGCCGAGGTCGACGGCAAGGTACTCGCCGGCGGGCAGTCCCTGATTCCGATGCTGTCGATGCGCCTGGCCGCTCCTGGGAACCTGATCGACATCACCGGTATCGACGGTCTCGACGACATCACCGGGTCGACCGACTCGGGCGTCACGTTCGCGGCTCTGGCCACGCACGCGTCGTTGGCGTCGAACCTGGCTGCCGCCCGGACGCAGCCGTTGCTCGGACGGGCACTGCAACTGGTGGCCCACGCGACCATCCGGAACCGTGGGACCACCGTCGGATCCATCGTGCATGCCGACCCGTCGGCCGAGATGCCTGCCGTCATCCGGTTGCTCGACGGTTCGGTGACGGTGCAGTCCGTCCGCGGCCGCCGGGAGATCGCGGCGAAGGATCTGTTTCTCGGGCCGTTGGAGTCCTCGCTCGAGACGGACGAGATCGCGATCGCCGCAACGGTTCCCGCTGCCCGGACCGGAGAAGGAACGGCCATCGACGAGGTTGCGCGACGCCACGGCGACTACGCGCTCGTCGGGGTCGCGGCCCGCGTCACCGTTACCGAGAACGCGGTGCGCACCGCGCACGTCACCTACGTCTCCGCCGGAGAATTCGGCGAGGTCGTCGACTACACCGATGTCATCGGTGGGGCCGCTGTGTCCGACGCACGTGATCCGAAGTGGAACGCGTTGTCGGAGGACGCACGTCGACGCGTCGAGACCGAGTCCGATATTCATGCCACCGCGGCGTACCGATCCCAACTCGTCGCAGCACTGACCGCACGGGTGGTGATGGCCGCCGCAGTCGACGGCGCGTCGTCGAAGTCCACTCACCCGCAGCACGCCGATTCCGGAGTGAACCACTGATGAAGACAACAGATATCGAACAGCAGTTGGACGATCTGATGGCGGAGACCGGTGAACAACACGTACAGGTGACGTTCACCCTCAACGCAACCAAGCAGACAATCGTCGTCCCGGCCCGCACCCTCGCATCGGACGCCATCCGCCACGACCTTCGTCAGACCGGCACCCACGTCGGATGTGAGCACGGCGTGTGCGGCGCGTGCACCGTGCTTCTCGACGGCAAGCCCGTCCGGGCCTGCCTGATGCTCGCCGCCAGCCTCGAAGGCCAGACCGTCACCACGGTGGAGGGTCTCGTCGAGCCGGACGGCACTCTGCATCCCGTGCAGCAGGCCTTCAAGGACTGCCACGGTCTGCAGTGCGGTTTCTGCACACCGGGATTCGTCACGACGATCGCCGCGTTCCTCGAAGAGAACGACTCGCCGACGCAGGCGGAAGCCACCGAGGCCATCGCCGGCAACATCTGTCGGTGTACCGGCTATCAGAACATCAAGGCCTCGGTGCTGCGCGCTGCCGAGATCAAACGTGAGCGGGCGGGCGAGTTCCCGCTCGGTCCCGACGACGAGTCGAGTCGTGCCGCACTCGACCGCAAGGTACGCGGATCCACCAGTCCCGTCGGCGGACGGATGGGCCGAGCATGAGCACCACGCGCACCGCACCGCCGCACACTCCCACCAACACCGCTCCCCTGTTCGGCCAGCCGCTGTCGCGGTCGGAGGACGAGCGGCTGCTCAGCGGCAAGGGCAAGTATCTCGACGACCTCGGTCACGGCGCACTGATAGCCGCCTTCGTGCGCTCCCCGCACGCACATGCACGCATCACGGCCATCGACATCGACGACGCGCTGGCCATGCCGGGCGTGCACGCGGTGTACACCTACGACGATCTCGAAGCGGACTCGGCCGAGATGGCCGAAGGGCTGCCGCTGTTGATCCCCCATCCGGCAATCGTGGCTCCGCGCAACGGCTTCCCGCTCGCCAAAGACGAGGTCAATCACGTCGGTGAGGCCATCGTCATGGTCATCGCAACGAATCGCTACGTGGCCGAGGATGCCTGTGCGGTCATCGACGTCCGCTACGACATCCTCGAACCCGTGGTGGGTATCGACACTGCACGCGTCGCAGCTCGGCAAGTACACGACGACGTGCCGGACAACGTGGCCGCGCACCTGCAGCACGGTTTCGGCGACATCGACGCCGAACTGGCCGCTGCACCACACCGCATCACCCTCGACCTGAACATCGAGCGTTCGGCGGCGATGCCGATGGAGGGCAAAGGCGTCTACGCGCGCTGGGACAGTGACGAAGAGACGCTGACCTTCTGGTCGTCCACGCAGACCTCCACGTCGGTGCGCGCGGCCGTCGCGGCGCGACTCGGCATGGCGATGAACAAGATTCACTGCATCGCCCCGGACGTCGGGGGCGGATTCGGCGTCAAGATCATGCACCCGTGGCCGGAGGAGGTGATGGTGACGTGGGCAGCTCGACAGCTCGGTCGCGCCGGCATCTCCAACGAGGTCAAGTGGGTCGAGGACCGCCGCGAGCACTTCATCTCGAGTGCGCACGAACGTGCACAGGTTCAAGAGGTCACGCTCGGTTTCGACGACGAGGGACGGCTGCTGGCGTTCGACTTCACCGTCTGGCACGACAACGGCGCATACCTGCCGTACGGCATCATCGTGCTGATCAACACTGCGACGCAGGTGCTGGGGCCATACAAGCCGGTCTCGTTCCGCTGCAACGGTTATTCGCTGTACACCAACACCGTCATCGTCATTCCGTATCGAGGAGCGGGCCGCCCGCAAGGTGTGTTCGCAATGGAACGCTCGATGGACGCCATTGCCCAGTACCTCGGCAAGGACCGACTCGAGGTACGCGAGAAGAATCTCATCAGGCCCGAGGAGATGCCCTACGACTTCGGTTTGATGTTCCAGGACGGTCGACCGTTGATCTACGACACCGGCGATTACCAGGCCGGCATCGACAAGCTCAAGGCGCTGATCGACTGGGACGGCTTCCCCGAATACAAGAAGCAGGCAGCCGCGCAGGGCCGCACCGTCGGTATCGGTGTCGGTGCCTACGTCGAGGGCACCGGCCCGGGGCCGTACGAGGGCGCGCACGTGCTCATCGAGAACTCGGGAAAGATCAAGGGCGCAACGGGGTTGACGACGCAGGGCCAGGGCCATCAGACGACGTTCGCGCAGATCGTCGCCGATGACCTGGGTGTCTCCATCGCCGACGTCGAGATCACCACCGGCGATACTCGTCGATTCGGTTATGCCGTCGGCACATTCGCCTCCCGTGGTGCGGTGATGTCCGGTTCGGCGTTCCACGTGGCCGCGCAGATGGTCGCCGAGAAAGCGAAGGTCATCGCCGGGCGTGCCCTCGATCTCGACCCCGTCGAGCTCGAATTGCGCGGGGGCTACGTCTGCAAGATCGGCACCGAACCCGGAGCAGAGGGCACGTCCATCTCCCTCGGTGTCGTTGCCGTACTGTCCAATCCGCTGCGTTATGCCTTCGACAAGGAGTCGAGGCAGGCCACCGGGTTCGCGAAGATGGACACCGACATGACGATCCCGCCGGTGCCGGAGGGCGAACAGCCGGGCCTCGAAGCCACCGGTTACTACTCTCCCCCGCGCTCGACGTTCGCGTCGGGCATCCACGCGGCGATCGTCGAGACCGATCCGGTGACGGCCGAGATCCACGTCGAGCGCTACGCGGTGGTGCACGACTGCGGCAACGTCATCAACCCTCGGATCGTCGAGGGCCAGATTCACGGCGGCGTCGCCCAAGGAATCGGCGGCGCGTTGTACGAGAAGATTGCCTACGACGAGCACGGGCAATTACTGAACGCCTCGTTCATGGACTTCCTGATGCCGTTCGTCACCGAAGTTCCCGAGACCATCGAGATGGACCACACCGTCACCCCGTCCGGGCTCAATCCGTTGGGCATGAAGGGTGCCGGCGAAGCCGGTGTCATCCCCACCAGCGCCGTCATCGCGGCTGCTGTCGAAGACGCCGAGGGCTTTTCGATCACCTCGATGCCCATTTCACCGTCCGACCTGTACGAGCTGCGGCTGACCCATGCGGTCGCTCAGACAACCGAGGAGATTTCATGAGAATCGCAGGAACCGCAACGCTGGCCGCACCTCCCGCCGAGGTGTACGACAGCATGCAGGACGGCCGGGTACTGGCCGCGACCATCCCCGGAGTGCAGTCGCTCGAGCAGTTGAGCGACGATCACTACAAGCTCTCGATCACCGCAGGCGTCGCAGCCATCAAGGGCACCTACGACGGCGAAGTGGTGCTCTCGCAACAGAATCGGCCCGAATCGTTCGTCATGACCGCCTCCGGTGCCGGCGCACCGGGCACGGTGCGCGCAGACGTCACCATCAAGCTCGAGCCCACCGAGGGCGGCGGCACGATGCTCAGCTACGATGCCGACGCCGTGGTCGGCGGCATGGTCGGCGGTGTCGGTCAGCGCATGATCACCGGTGTCGCCAAGAAGATGGCCGGAGTGTTCTTCAACGGCCTCGACGGCGTCATCGCCAACGGGGTGCCGGAGGCCGCTGCTGCTCCCGCGGAGGTAACAGCCAGCGACACCGGTGCCGGCCCCACCGCCCTGCCTGCCGCGGCCGGACGCGCTGTGAGTGCCGGTGCACCCGTCACCGCGCAGTCCGTCCGAAGCACCCTGCTGGCCGCCGCAGCCGGCGCAGGCTTCGCACTGGCCGGAGTCGTGTTGGGCGGACTGCTCACTCGCTCGTCCTGTAACCGGTAACCCTGCACCGTCTCGGCTCACGACAAGGCCGCTCATCCCCGTAGATCGGGGGTGAGCGGCCTTTGTCGTTGCAAGTACTGCCAATTCGGAGCTGCTGCAGGGCGCGCGAAGCTCAAATGCTCGGCCGGAGTTTGGCACCTTGTGCCAAAGATACTGAGACGCAGAACGGGTCGAATGTGAGTACACGTCAGGTACCCGCCGATCCGATCAACGGACGCGTGGCCTACGAACCATATCGAGGAGGAAGCGTGGAACCACGAAAGATTCGGGTCGGTATCGACACCGGTGGCACATTCACCGACGTCGTGGCAGTGGACGAGGAGTCGGGAGCCATGGTGACCACCAAGACTCCGTCGACTCCCAGTGATCCGGCCGAGGGATTCCTGACCGGCATCGACAAGGTACTCCGCCAGCTCGGGGTATCCGGCGATTCGCTCAGCGCCGTCAGCCATGGCACCACCGTCGCTACCAACAAGCTGCTCGAAGGCAAGGTGGAGAACCTGGGGTTCATCACCACCGAGGGCTACGAGCACGTACTCGAGATCGCGCGCCAGTCGGTACCCGACGGCTACGGCAACTCCTACTTCTGGGTCAAGCCCGATCGCATCGTGCCCGCACACCGCGTGCGCACCATCCGCGGCCGGCTCTCGTTCGACGGCAACGAGATCCGCCCCCTCAACGACGACGATGTGCGCGCGGCAGCAGCATTCTTCAAGGCCGAGGGCGTCAAGACGCTCGGCGTGTGCCTGGTGCACTCCTATGCCAACCCCGATCACGAGCAGCGCGTCCGCGACATCCTCCTCGAGGAATACCCCGAGGCGACAGTCTCCATCTCCACCGAGGTGCTGCGCGAGTACCGCGAATTCGAGCGCGCCATCACCACATTGGTCGACGCGGCCGTGAAGCCGAACATTCGCAGCTACGTCAACAACATCGCGAACCGGTTGCGGGAGTTCGCCACCGAATCCGGTGATGCACGCGACGTGCCGTTCTACGTCATGAAGTCCAACGGCGGCGTCCTCTCCGCCAAAGAGGTTGTGCACCAGCCCATCACCACCGTGCTGTCGGGACCAGCAGCCGGCGCGCTGGGTGCGGCCCTGGTAGCCAGCGCGGCAGGCGTCGAACAAGTGTTGACCTGCGACGGCGGCGGCACCTCCACCGACGTGACCGTCGTGGTCCGAGGCGAGCCCGCGCTGACCACCGAGGGACGCGTCGGCAACTACCCGTCGAAGATCCCGATGATCGACGTCGTCACCGTCGGCGCGGGCGGCGGCTCGATCGCCTGGATGACACCCGAGGGAACGCTGCGCGTCGGGCCACATTCGGCCGGTGCCGATCCCGGGCCCATGTGTTACGGAAACGGCGGCTCCGCTCCGACGATCACCGATGCCCACGTCCTGCTCGGCCGCATTCCTCCCCACCTGCTCGGCGGCGAGATCCCCCTCGATACCGACCTGGCACGCAAGGGGATCGAAGACCTCGCGCACCAGCTCTCGCTGGAGGTCGAAGCCTGCGGCACCGGCATCCTCGAGGTGTCGGCCTGGAACCAGGCCAATGCGCTGCGGCAGATCTCGGTCAAGCGTGGCCTCGACGTCCGCGACTTCACCCTCGTCACGTTCGGCGGCTCGGGATCGTTGCTCGCCTGCCGCCTGGTGGACATCCTGGGTCTGAAAGATGTTCTGGTACCGCTCAATCCGGGCAACGTCTCGGCGTTCGGTCTGCTCACCGTCGATGTGCGCAACGACTACGTGCAGACCCACGTCAGTCGGCACGACCGACTGCGCGCGGAGGACCTGGAATCGGAGCTGGCAGTGCTCGCTGCCCGTGCCGACGAGGCACTCGCCGGTGAAGGCTTCGCTGCCGAGGATCGTCGCTACGCACGCTCGGCCGACCTGCGCTACTTCGGTCAGGCCTTCGAGGTGCGCGTACCGATCGCCGACGGCGAGATCACCCAGGCGAGCATCGATCAGGCCGCCGAGGCCTTCCACGAAGCGCACCGTGAGCTGTACGGCTACGACTTCCGCGGCGATCAGAGTCAGTTCGTCGAGTGGGTCAACCTGCGGGTCAGCGGTATCGGCCCCATCAAGCGCCCCGTGCTGTCGGAGATCGCCACCGGCACCGGAGCCGAAAGTGCCCGCACCGGAACGCGTCAGGCGTACTTCGACGGCTGGCACGAGACCGCGATCTACAGCCGTGCGGATCTCGGAGCCGGTGACACGATCACCGGCCCGGCCGTCATCGAAGAATTCAGCTCCACCGTGCCGATCGATCCGGGCTTCTCCGCCCGCATCGACACGTTCGGCAACGTCCGCATCACCCGCACTCTCGACTCGAACGGAGCGAACTGATGACCGTCATCGACATGGTGAACAACAAGCCCTACCGGCTTTCTCCGGTCGACGCGCCTGCGCCTGATCCCGTTCTCGTCGAGATCGTGGCCGGCTACCTCGCAAGCGTCGAAATGGAAGTGGAGACCGCCATTTCGCGGACGTCGCGGTCACCGATGATTCGTGACGCCCACGATTTCCGCGCCGGAATTCACGACCGCAATCTGCGCAAGCTGACGGGGCGTTCCTACTCCGCGTTGGTGCATCCGGTGGCTCGCGACTTCCCGCTCGAGACCATGAAGCCGGGCGACGTCTACTTCCACAACGACGTCTATCTCTCCGAGGGTGGCATCGGCCACCTGCCCGATCTCTGTGTCACTGTGCCGGTGTTCGCTACCAAGCCCGGCGACACAGAGCCGTCGGTCGTTGCTTTCGTGCAGGCCTTCGGCCATCACGACGACATCGGCGGCTGCTGCCCCGGCTCCATGCCGTCCGGTGCCACCACCGTGTACGAAGAGGGCCTGATGGTTCCGCCGATCAAGCTGTGGGATCAGGGCGTACCCAACCAGGCTGCGTTGACGATCATGACGCGCAATTCCCGCATGCCCGACGCGTTGGCCGCCGATCTCGACGCCGAATGCTCCGCGTGCCTGATGGGTGCTCGGCGAATGACGGAGCTGTACGAGCGCTACGGCATCGACACCGTCGAGGCGTGCTTCGACTCGATGATGGATGCCACCACCGAGATCTACCGCCGCGAGATCCTGAGCAAGATCCCCAAGGGCGAGTACACCTGGGAGGACTACGCCGAGCACGATGGCGTCGACGAGCCCATGTTGCACGTTCAGCGCATCACGTTGACCAAGACCGGCCCTGAGGACGAGCGCGGCGAGCGACTCATCCTCGATTTCACCGGCACCGGGCCACAGGCCAAGGGCCCGATCAACCACTGCGGTGATTACGCCGACGGCAACTTCCTGGCCAAATGGCTTGCGCCGGTGCTCCGCAACCTCGCGGACTCTCCCGAGCGCATGGCCGAGCTCGACGTCAACGAGGGCGTCATCCCGCTGATCGAGATGAAGTTCCCGGAGAAGGGCACGCTCATCACCCCGATCTTCCCGGCCCCGACCAACGCTCGTACGTTCGTCATCCTGCGCTTGCTCGGTGTGCTCGCCGGTGTGGTGGCAAAGGCCGTGGACGGCAACATGCCTGCCGATCAGGAAACCATTCGCTACACGGGCGTGTACGGCGACGACTTCGACGGCAACTCGTACCTCATGCGTGAGGTGCTCGGCGGCGGCTCCGGTGGTCGGCATTACGCGGACGGTGAGGACACCATTCACGTCGTGCCCGATTCGCGGAACCTGCCCACCGAATTCACCGAGAGCCGCTTCCCGTTCATCGTGGAAAAGCTGGGCCTGGCCAAGGATTCGGGCGGTGCCGGACGCTACCGCGGCGGCCTCGGTTACGAGAAGCACATCCGGATGCTCAAGGATGCGCACTTCATGTCCATCGCCGACCGTTCGATTCTCGCGTGCTGGGGAGTGAAGGGCGGCAAGGCCGGCGGATCGTTCTCGGTGACGCTGAATCCGGGTCAGCCCAACGAGCGTGAGTTCGACGCGTTGACCGATGCCGAGCCGATCCTGGCGGGCGACACCATCCGAATCCGCACGACGGGCGGCGGCGGCTGGGGCGATCCCCTGGAACGTCCCATCGAATCGGTGGAGCAGGACGTGCTGTGGGGCAAAGTCTCTCGCGAGTTCGCGGCCAAGGACTACGGCGTCGTCATTGCCGAGGACACGGCGACCGCGGACATCGAGGCATCGGAGAAGCTGCGTGCAGAGATGCGCAATGCGCGCGGCCTCGATGAGCCGTTCTTCGATCGCGGACCGGGATACGAGCAGCTTTCCGGCGGTGCGAAGTTCGCCGAGTACGACTTCATCGATCGCTGAGATCACCTGATGACTCTCGACGTTTCCCGTGGCACTGACATCGCGATCGTCGGTGCCACGGGTAAGACCGGACAAGCCGTCGCAGCTGCACTCGACGGTGTGGCGGTGGTACGGAGGCTGAGTCGTTCTGCGCCGGACTTTCCGGTGGACCTGGAGACCGGCGATGGACTGGTCGAGGCATTCACCGGGTGCCGCGGGGTGTACTTCATTGCGCCCAATGTGCATCCGGACGAGTCGGCTCTACTCGTGCGGGCGCTGGACGCTGCGGCTTCGGCAGGGGTCGACCACGTCGTCTATCACTCGGTGGCCTGGCCGTACAGCCCGCGGATGCCGCACCACATGGACAAGGCACGCTGCGAGGAAGAACTACGTGCTTTCAGTTCGAAGCGGGGCTTGCACTGGACCATCCTGCAGCCCTGCGCCTATGCACAGAACTTCGAGGCGGTTCTGGACGGGACTGCTGCCGATCTTGCTGTGCCCTACAGCCTGGACACCACGTTCTCGTTCATCAGCCTCGACGATGTGGCCGATATAGCAGCTCGGGTCCTCATCGAGGGACCCGAGCTGCACCATGGGGCGACCTACGAGCTCGGTGGGCCGGAAGCGCTCAGTGTCCGAGACGTGGTTCGTCTGGTCGAGGTGGCCACCGGCCGTGTGGTCGCTTCCAGGTCCTCGAGTGTCGACGAATGGATGAGGCTGCACAGCGACTCGATGTCCGCCGATGAGCAGTATCGACTCGGGGCAATGTTCGAGTTCTACGACGACCGAGACTTTCTGGCCGGGAGTGCCGTCACCGCAACCCTGTTGGGCCGGGAGCCGACGCCGGTGCGTGCGTTGATCAGCTAGTTGTTTCTCGACTAGCAGGCCACTGCAACACCCTCACGGCCAGGTGATGCCCAGGATCGTCACTGCGCTTTCGGCACCGGAGGGGAGCGAGTACGTGCGTACGTCACGCACTCGACTCCCGTCCAAGGCAGCGCCCAAAGGTGAAGCGATCGAGCAGCTTCGGTCGCTGCTCTCCATCGCGCGTTCGACCAGAACGAAGGTGTCCACGTCCTTCTCGTCACCATCGAACATGACGGTGACAGCAGATCCTGGGCCGGCGATATCGCGGTCGATGGTTTTCGATGCGTCCGATTCTGCGATGCGGCTTTTCACTTCTGCGATTGTGCGATCGATGCGCTGCAGCTCGGCGCGAGCGCGGTGGTACGCGTCGTTGTTGTCCAGGTCACCCGAAGCACGTTGCACCAGAACGTTGTTGAAAGCCATCACTCGGCTCTCCAGCAGCTCCGACAGTTGTTGCTCACGGGGTGCGGGTGTGTCGAACGGCAGGTGATCGATAGTGGTCACGGCTTCTCCTGTGTGACTGGAGTTGTGAGAGTGCTCGGGCAGCACGTCATTGTGCGATGCACGGACGCAGAACTGCGCCGTCGATTCGAGATGATTATTCGATGACCGCTGTTTCTCGATACGCCGACGGACAGGCGAAATCGAGCGCGATGAGAACGGCCGGTGATCGAAAAAGATGGCGCTGCAATCGGGTCCAGGACGGAGTCGAGGGACCGAGGATCGAACGAGGTGACGAAAGCGCGAACGCTACCGCACCTCTGCTCCATCGGGGATCACAGCGACACACCTTCTTTCGGTTCGAGCTCGTGCAGCCGACTGTAGCCGAAAGAAAATAAAAAGCCAGTCGGTGATGCGGGCGGTGCTCTAGACGATGCCGAGAGCGATCATCGCGTCGGCGACTTTGATGAAACCGGCGATGTTCGCGCCGTGGACGTAGTCGCCCGGCTTGCCGTACTCCTCGGCGGTCGCGATCGTTCGGTGATGGATTCCGTGCATTATCGCTGCGAGGCGTTCGTCGGTGTACTCGAAACTCCACGAGTCACGAGATGCGTTCTGCTGCATCTCGAGAGCGGAGGTTGCAACTCCTCCGGCATTGGCCGCCTTGCCAGGTGCGAACGCGACCGAGGCGTCGCGGAAGATCTGGACGGCGTCCGGTGTGGTCGGCATGTTGGCCCCTTCGGCCACCACCTTCACGCCATTGGAGACGAGGACTTTCGCCGCGTCGGCATCGAGTTCGTTCTGCGTGGCCGACGGCATTGCTACCTGGCACGGCACATCCCAGATCGAGCCGTTTTCGATGAACGATGCTCCGTCGACGGTCTCGCAATACGCACTGATGCGTTCGCGTCGCACCTCTTTGATGTCTTTG
This sequence comes from Rhodococcus sp. IEGM 1354, assembly GCF_030056855.1. NCBI lineage: Bacteria > Bacillati > Actinomycetota > Actinomycetes > Mycobacteriales > Nocardiaceae > Rhodococcus > Rhodococcus sp. IEGM 1354. The sequence continues at coordinate 123,670 of NZ_JASHKT010000008.1, read as the reverse complement.
AGCAGTTCGAGGTCGATGCCGTTGGAGTCGACGATGTAGCCCGAGGAATCCGAGCATGCGATCACCGTGCCGCCAAGTTGATGCACCTTCTCGATCGCGTAGATGGCGACGTTTCCGGACCCGGACACGACGGCGGTCTTGCCATCCAGTGAGGTGCCGAGCGTCTCGAGCATGTCTGCGACGAAATAGGCGACGCCGTAGCCGGTGGCTTCCCGGCGTACCTGCGAACCACCCCACGAGGTGCCTTTGCCGGTCAACACGCCGGATTCGTAGGAGTTGGTCAGACGCTTGTATTGCCCGAAGAGATAACCGATTTCGCGGCCACCGACGCCGATGTCGCCGGCGGGCACATCGGTGTACTCGCCGATGTGGCGATGCAGCTCGGTCATGAAGGACTGGCAGAACCGCATGATCTCGGCCTCGGATCGTCCCTTGGGGTCGAAGTCGGAGCCGCCTTTGCCGCCGCCGATGGGGAGCCCGGTCAGTGCGTTCTTGAAGATCTGCTCGAAACCCAGGAACTTGACGATGCCCAGGTTGACGCTGGAGTGGAACCGCAATCCACCCTTGTACGGCCCCAGGGCGCTGTTGTACTGCACTCGGAATCCACGGTTGACGTGCACTGCGCCGGCGTCGTCCACCCACGGAACACGGAAGATGATCTGACGCTCCGGCTCACACAAACGCTCGATCAACCCGGCGTCGGCGTAACCCGGACTGCGATCGACGACCACTCGAAGCGAGTCGAACACCTCGGTCACCGCTTGATGGAACTCGGGCTCCCCCGCGTTCCGCGCGCGAACTTGCTGGTAGATCGTCTCGATCTGGTCTCGCGTCGACACTCGTGCGTCTCCTATGTGAGGAATGTGAAATATGACCGTAACAATGAAGGACGAGAGATGGGCACACAGGTTGGGGCCTCACAGGACTGGATCCACGACGTTTCCGATCGAGTGGGGTCAGCTTCCGCAGCGCGATGTACGCGCGAATGCGGCCTGCGGGTCAACACCTGTCTGCATACGCCACGCCGTCAGAGCGAGTCCCAGACCGGCCAGGTGCGTCGGATCATCGAGCGAGGTGCCCAGGAGCGTGTCGAGTCGCGACAACCGGGCGTAGAGAGACTGTCGCCTGATGCCCAGTCCGATCGCGGTCTGGGCTTTACTACCGCCGTTCGCCACGAAGGCATCGAGGGTTCGCACGAGATCGGCAGAGTGCTCGGTGTCGAAAGCGATCACGTCTCCGAGCTGTTCGGTGACGAACTCCGTGATCATGGCCGGTACGCACGCGCCCAGCAACCGTTGAACACCGACATCGCGAGCGCAAAGAACACCGGTGCGAGTTCCGAAGCGCCGCGCGATCTGGACCACCTCACGCGCTCGGCCGATCGCATCGGAGACATGAGACAACCCGAGGACCGGAGCCGACGCACCGATCGTGCGCAATGATGAACCATGAGATCCGCCGCGGAGCAGAGCCTCGATCTCACTGAACGCGGAGCGAACTCGCGCAGGCGACGGCTGCACCCAGCCCTGAGCGAGCACGACGACGTGGTTCGCAGCCACCCCGACCAAACACCGCCCGAGGACGGACTCGACCGCCTCTCGAACCGGAATCAACAGCTCGCGCGCCGGAGTTCGTTGATCGACGTCGACGGCGGCCACCAGAACATGGTGGCCTTCGGTGAGTGCCCAACCGGCTGCGCCGAGGCGCTCGACGAGGTCACCGTGTGAGGTCGACGTGCCTCCCACGAGATCGGTGATCACGGCCTGTGCACGGGACTGTCGGGGACCGAGGCCGGGATGTCGACCGAGTTCCAGAGCTACCGCGACGGCCGCGCAGTGACCGATGGCCGAGCGCCGTGCAGTGGTCCGTCCGGCCAGCACGAGCCGACCGAGCGAGCCCGCGGGTCCGCGCACGTCGAGGACCGTTTTTTCATCGGCCGATCGCGGTGCAGCGGTAGCGTTGTGTTCGACGACGCGGCCCTCCGCGTCGAGCAGATCGACGCCACAGCCGGCCAGCCGTGCGATCGCGTCGAGTAGGGCAGTCATGCCCTGCCCCGCCACGACGAGGTCCATGAGCTGATGCCAGACCGGCTCGCCGGTGCGCTGCATTCCGAGCCGGCGCCTCATCACGAGGTCGTGGAAGTCCTCGACCATCCGCTCGAAGGGGACGATCGTGTGCAGCGTCAAGAACGCCACCCCTCGGCGACGCGCGGCCTCGACCAATTCCGGCGGTGCCACGAGAAATGAGCGCCCGACTTCCATTGCGAGAGCGGCACATCCCGCGTCGGCCAGTTGGTCGACGTAGGCGGTCAGCTGCTGGGCCGATCGTCCCTGGAGGCCGAGTCCGGTGGTCAACAACAGCTCTCCGCCCGACAGCAAGCCGCCCATCTCGTAGACCTCGGACGAGTGCACCCAGCGGACGACCCCAGTGTCGGGTGAGCCCGTGAGTATCTCGACAGCAGCCGCTTCGAAAGACGGCAGCGCCAGAACGTTTCGCAGAGTCGGCAGCATTCGTTCATGCTCCGCCGACGGGACACAGTGCTCCAGATCGACTATTGCTCGAGTGACACGTTGTCCCTTGGCAATCTGTGCGAGGCCTGGTCGACTGATGACACGCATCACCCTTACCGTTCGTAGACGCTTCAGGAGGACCCCTTGACCGATCCCGCGCACACCGACGAGTACTTCCTCGGACTTGCCATCGAACAGGCACAGATCGGCTGGGAGGAGGGCGGCGTTCCCATCGGCGCGGCACTCGTGCACGACGGCGAAGTACTTGCGGTGGGACGGAACCGACGCGTGCAGATGGACAGCGCAATTCGTCACGGCGAAACCGACTGCATCGAGCGAGCGGGGCGGCTGCCGGCTTCGGCGTACCGCAAATCCGTTCTCTACACCACCCTGTCCCCGTGCTTCATGTGCGCGGGAACCGCATTGCTGTACGAGATTCCGCGAATCGTCATCGGCGAGAACCGCTCCTTCGAGATGTCGGAGAGTCTGTTGCGCGAGCATGGAGTACAGCTCGACGTCGTCGACGACCCCGCCTGTCTGCAGCTCATGGAACGCATGTTGGCGGAGCGCCCGGGCCTGTGGCTCGAAGACATCGGCGAGGAGGCATGAGCAACCGAGCCGATCACGAGTCCACCGCACAGAAGGCCGACGAACCGGTAGACCTGGACTACCCCGTCACGCCCGTGCCCCGCAGTGCCCGCAAGCCGTTCTTCTCGTTGGCCATCGTTCTGCTGGGCTTCACCATCTTCACGCCGACAATGCTGGCCGGCGCTGCACTCGGCACGGCGTTCAGTTTCTGGACCCTCATCCTGGTGATCGTCGCCGGCTCGGCGATTCTGGGCGCGTACGTGGCCATGATGGGATTTGCCGGTGCACGTACAGGTTTGACGACCGTGCTCATGGCGCGGTACAGCTTCGGCACCCGCGGATCCAAGCTCGCGTCGTTGCTCCTCGGTGGTACGCAGATTGGTTGGTATGGCGTCATCATCGGCACCATCGGTGAGCTCACCTCGCAGGCTTTGGGGTGGGAGTCGTATGCCGCGCGGGCGGCGGTCATGATCGGTGCGAGCATCCTCATGTGCATCACCGCCTGCTACGGATACCGCGGGATGTACTGGGTCTCGGTCGTGTCGACGCCATTGATTATTGCCTTGGCATGTTGGGTGGTCTCCCGCTCTCTCGACGAGGTCGGTGGGTTCTCCGGTCTGACGTCGATCGCACCCACGACGACCATGACGGTCACGCTCGCCATCACGACGGTCGTCGGCACTTTCGTCTCCGCGGGGACCCAGGCACCCAACTGGACTCGATTCGCGCGATCCGGGTCGCAAGCGGCGTGGGCGTGCATCATCGGGTTCCTCGTCGGCAACGGAATGATGATTCTCTTCGGAGCGATCGGAGCAATCACGTTCGGTGAAGGCGATTTCGTTCTGGTTCTCTACAACCTGGGGCTCGTAGGCTGGGGCTTGATTCTGCTGTTCGGCAACTTGTGGAAGAGCAACGCCGACACCGCTTATGCCTTCGGTGTTGCCGGCGCGGAAATGTTCCGGCATCCCCGCAAGGCACCGTTCATCATCGGCGGCTGCGTCATCGGGACCGTGCTCGCGCTCGTCGGTGTGCACAACCATCTGGTCGACTACCTGAGCCTGCTCGGCACTTTCATTCCCCCGTTGGGCGGTGTACTCATCGGAGACTTCCTGTGCCGCTGGCGTCAGGGCCTTCCCGAGGGACACACTCCCCCGCTGGTGCACTGGCGACATCTCGCGGTCTACGCCTTCGCGGCCTTCCTCGCGTGGTTGTCCGGGGAACTGGAAATTGGTATCCCGCCGTTGATCGGCATCGTGGTCGCCATTGCACTGACGATGGTTCTGCATCGACGCGGCGCTGCGTCAGCAGATGGATCCTTAGCCGCTTAGGGTTGTCGACACTCCACCGCGAAGCCAGTGTCCATCGAAGAGAGGTAGCCGACGCCGATGATCATCACCGGATTGTTCTTCGCGGAGTACGCACGCGTCAGCGAAGACATGCTCGACATCCTCGGCGGTGTATGGGATACCTGCACCGTCCCGCGCGATACCCGCATGCTCGAATGCCGTCTGGTCGCCTTGCTACAAACCGGGCCCGACGACATCGGTAAGGACTTCCCTGCGACGCTCGAGGTGCTCGACGCGAAGGGCGAACACATCGTGAATCAGCGGGGCCTGCAGATCCCCGGTGCCGGCTTCACTGGCGAGAATCGATTCTGGTTCCTCCCGATGCAGATGGTCTTCCGTGATGAGGGACGACACAACTTCATCCTCAGCGCCGGTGGAGCCACAGCAAGCGTGGGGCTTCACATCGCCTTCGGCTGACGTCAGCTACTGATCGTCTCCCGCGCGGCACCCCGCTCCACGACTCGACGAGCGGTTCGGGCTACAGCCTCGTCGATCAGGAATCCCTTGCTGTCCACAGCCACACCCGAAGTGGCGCGTGCCAAATCTGCCAACAGTTCCTCGGCTTCTCGTACCTCGTCCTCGGACGGCACGAAAACCGTTTGCACGGGGGCGAGTTGAGCCGGATGAATACACGCACGACCGACGAATCCGAGACCGGCCAGAGCGCGAGTGTCGACCTCGAACGCCTCGGCGTCGCGGAAGTTTCGCGACACCGCTGCAGGCGGCGGATCGATTCCCGCCGCCACGCTGGCTGCGACCACCTGCGCTCGCACGAACGACAGCGACTCGGCGGAGCCGTCGACACCCAGATCGGCGGCCAGGTCCACCTCCCCGATCTGAAGAAACTTGACCCGCGGGGCACGGGCAATCTCTAGAGCCGCGAACACTCCCGCGGCAGTCTCGATGAGAGGCGAGACCACCGCGTCACTGCCACTCAGTAGAGCGTCGGCCTGCTCCACCTCGCGAGCCGACGACACCTTCGGCAGCCAGATGCCCGTCAAGTTCGGGTGCAGGACCGCGCGAATATCGGCCTCCTGCAACGGCCCCGGATTCACCCGCACCCAAATCTGCACGTCACCCGGATCGCAGGCGGCAACCCACGCAGCAACCGTCGCGCGAGCGTGATCCTTGTTTGCCGCGGTGACGGCGTCCTCGAGATCCAGCACCACCGCGTCCGTGCCCGATGCCAAAGCTTTGTCGAAGCGCTCCGGCACGTCCCCGGGAACGTAGAGGTAAGTCAGAGCCGACCTCATCCGATGACACCCGTTCCCGCTACGAGGGACTTGGCGATGACGGTCCGCATGATGTCGTTGGTGCCCTCGCCGATGGCCATGAGGGGAGCATCGCGGTAAAGACGCTCGACGACGAACTCGGTGGAGTAGCCGTAGCCACCGTGTATACGCATGGCTTCGAGGCTGGCTGTGATCGCGGCCTCGGAGGCGAAGTATTTCGCCATCCCGGCTTCCATGTCCACTCGCTTGCCCGAATCTGCCTGCGATGCAGCCCAGTACGTCATCAGACGCGCAGCCTGGAGCTGGGTCGCGATGTCGGCGATCTTGAGCTGAATGGCCTGGAACTCGGCGATGGGCTGACCGAATGCAGTGCGCTGCTTCGCATATTCGAGGGCAGCGTCATAGGCAGCCTGCGCGATGCCGACGCTGCGGCCGGCAATGTTCAGCCGGCCGATCTCGAGACCCGACAGTGCTTGCTGCAGACCCCGACCCTCCACCCCACCGAGCACTGCGTCGACGGGAACGCGCACATCGGTGAAGGTGATCTCACACGATTCGGTGCCCTTGTAGCCGAGCTTGCCCATGTCGCGCTGCACCTCGAACCCGTCGGTCGTGGTGTCGATCAGTAGCAGCGACATGCCCTTGTGCGCGGGAGTCGTGGTGGTGTCGGTCTTGACCAGTACCGGAAGCACATTCGCGTGTCGGGCATTGGTGATCCAGGTCTTCGCACCGTTGACGACGTAGTGGTCGCCGTCGCGCTTGGCGGTGGTCTTGATGCCCTGCAGGTCGGTTCCGGCACCGGGCTCGGTCAGGCCGACTCCCGTACGCCATTCACCGGTCGCAAGCTTGGGCAGCAGTGTCTTCTTCTGCTCGTCGGTACCGTGCTTGCCGATCATCCAGCACGAGAGGTTGTGGCTACCGAGAATTCCGGCGACACCCATCCATCCGCGGGCGAGTTCCTCGTACACCAAAGTGAACGAGACCTTGTCGAGGTCGAGGCCGCCGTACTCCTCCGGGGTCGTGATGCCGAACAGGCCCATGGCCTTCATGTGCTCGACGATCTCGGTGGGGTATCGGCCCGTCTTCTCCCACTCGTTGGCGACCGGGATGATTTCCTTGTCGACGAAGGTGCGCAATGCTTTGCGGAAGGCCGTCTGCTGCTCGTCGTACGTGAAGTCCATGATGATGTCCTGTCGATTGGGGTGTCGTCGATCGAAGTGTCACGGTGCCGGCGCGATGGCTGCGGCGAGGTCGAGGATGGCGGTCAAATCGGTTTCGTCGACCAACCCGAGGATGCGGTCGGCCAATTCGGTGGCACGAGAGTCGTTGCCACAGTTGGCGAGAAACTTGTCCAGCAGACGGTCGTCGCTCAGCGGGAACCCGGCGGATCCTTGGCTGCCGCCGACGGAGGCGTCGAGCACTCGTCCGTCGGTGAGGGTGAGAACGGCCCTGCCCGACGCGGCGGCCGCGGGAACCTCGGACGGGAGGTTCGTCACCCGCACCTTGCGGGCGGTGACGAGAACGTCCTCGCGCGCGATGGATTCGTCGGTGTAGGTCGAGACGGTGATCGCTCCGTCGTGCAGAAGCGCGGCCACACTCCAGGGCAGATCGAACTTGCCGTCGTAGGTGCTGCGCGGGGACGCGACCCCGGTGTTCGGGCCGCACACGAAGGGACTCGAATCGGGGTGCACGAAGACCTCGATGTCGGCGATCTCGCCTACGTGAACCGTATTGTCTGCGAGTGCTTCCGATACCGCGTCGAGCGTCACGTGCATCAGCTGGCAACTCGGATACGGCTTGATGCCGATGCGGGTGGCTTCCCACCGCGTGCCGAGCCCCTCCGTCAACGCCGCGAAGTTCGTCGGCCGATCGGTCAGCGCAGCGTAGATGCCGCGTCGACCTTCGAGAACCGACGACGGTCCCGTGGCACCGGCAGCGGCGAGCCGGGCGGCCAGCACACCGTTCATGCTCGCCGATCCGGGATGCAGTGCCTTGGTGTCGGCGTCGGTATCGAGAAACTCGAGCAGCCCCGAGCTGGACGACCCGGCGATGCCCAGGGCGTTGACCAGTGTTTCGGTGTCGAACTTCGAGAGGTGGCCGGCGACGAGCGCGGCGGTCAACGGACCCACCGCTGCGGTCGCATGAACACCCCGAGCGTGAAACCCGTGCGGGCTCACTTCACCAAGGCGGCAGGCGGTTTCGAGACCGAGGGCGGCGGCGGTCAGCACGTCTGCACCAGAGGCCGATACCTGCTGCCCGACGGCAAATGCCGCAGGAAGAGATACGGCCGTCGCGTGGACCAGTGCGCCCGCATGCGTGTCGTCGAAGTCCAGGGAATGCAGCATCACCCCGGTCGCGAAGGCGGCTGCCGGTGCGGACAGGCCTCGGGTGCCGGTGAGCGGCCGCGCCTCCGGTGGGCCTCCGAGGGCGTCGGCCACTGTCCAGCCCGGTCGGCCGTAGCCGAGACGTTGGGCCGCAACGGTATTGCCGACGCCATCGAGAAGGTGTCGCGCCGCCGAGTGCCGGACGTTCTCGGGCAGGTCGGCAACGGTCACACTCGATGCCCACTCTGCCAAGATCGTCGAACTCACGCCCGAACCTCGTCCTTCGCCGTACCGAAGGCACCCTCCGCCTTCAGTTTCGCGACGCGTTCGTCGTCGTAGCCCAGTTGCTCGCGCACGATGTCGTCGAAGTGCTCGTTGCGCTGCGGCGCTCGGCGGTACTGCTTGGCCTCGGAACCGAAGTTCACCGGTGAGGCGACCTGACGGACCGTGTTGTAGACCGGGTGCTCGGTCTCGACCACGAGATTGCGTGCGAGCGTGTGAGGTTCGGTGAGTGCGTGCTCGACGTCGTTGATCGGACCTGAAGGCACCCCGGCAGGGCCGAGCTTCGAGAGCCAGTGATCGACGGTATTCGTGGCGAACACCTCTTCCAGGATCGGCAGCAGCACGTCCTGATGCTTGCCACGCAGCGAGAAGTTGCTGAACCGCGGATCGGCACCGAGGTCCGGGCGATCGATGGCGACGACGAGCCGGTCCCAGAACTTCTCCTTCGCGCAGCCGACGATGAGCCAACCGTCCGTCGCCTCGAAGGCCTGGAACGGCACCAGGGACGGGTGCGCCGAGTTCTTCGTACGGATCGGCTCGAAGCCGGCGTTGAGATGCCACGTCGCGGGATACGTGAGCAGAGACATCGCTGTGTCGTACAGCGAGACGTCGCAGTCACCGCCGATGCCGTCGCGCCGGGCTGCGTGCAGTCCTGACAGCAGCGAAATGGCGGCGACGAAGCCACCGGAGTAATCGACCAGCGACAGACCGGATTTGGTGGGCGGGCCGTCCGGGTCGCCGGTAACGCTCATCCAGCCGGCGAGACCCTGCAGGATGTAGTCGTAGCCAGGCTCTTTCGACCGCGGACCGGTCATGCCGAAACCGGTGAGACTGCAGCACACGATCGCGGGATTGAGATGCTTGAGCTGGTCGTAGGTGATGCCGATCTTCTCCGGCACGTCACCACGGAGGTTGGAGTAGACCGCGTCGCTGGTACGGACGAGGTCCTCGAACACCGCTCGGCCACTCGGGGTCGAAAGGTCCAGGGAGAGAGACCGTTTGTTGCGGTTGAAGCTCTCGAAGAACAGCGAGTCCTCGCCCTCGTTGTAGGGCGGCACGTAGCGTCCGACGTCGCCGCCGACGCTGGGGTCCTCGATCTTGATGACATCCGCGCCCAGATCGGCGAGGTGCAGGCTGCCGAACGGGCCTGCGCCGTACTGCTCGAGCGAGATGATGCGGACGTCTTCGAGTGGCCTCATGCGTCGGAATCCTTAGTCTGGGGAAGTTTGAGCGGGCCGTTCTGCGCTTCGGGGAAGTAGTTCTGCCCGATGCCGCTGTCCCGGGTGGCGACCATGACCGAGCGCTTCCACGAAATAACCTCGACGCCATCTTGATTGAGGCCGCGAGTGATCATCGAGACTATGCCGGCGTAGGGGCGTGATTCGGACTTACGCAGTCCGGTGCAGATGCTTTCGGCGTAGAGCGTGTCGCCTGCGTACACCGGGTGCGACATCTTGATGTCGGTGAAGGCGAGGTTCGAGATCGCGTTCTGGCTCATGTCGATCACCGAAAGTCCCAGTACCACAGAGACTGTGAAGCCGGAGTTGACGATGACCTTCCCATCGGTGATGGGGTTCTGCGATGCCAGGTGTGCGTTGAAATGGTTCTGGTTGGTGTTGAGCGACAGCAGCGTGATCCACGTGTTGTCGGTCTCCGTGATCGTCCGCCCGAAGGGATGTTGGTAGACGTCCCCCACGGTGTAGTCGTCGAAGAAGCGCCCCAGAACGGCCGGATGGATTGCCACCGTGTCTCCTCGTGTCGGTTTGGCGAGTGCCTTACCTAGACCATAAACATCAGACGTTTACGCCGTCAAGGGTTCGAGAAAACCGGTAATCAGCAGACTTCACTTGAATCGACTCGATAAAGAGCAGATGTTTATGGGTTGCGGAGTCGATCCATCTGGCGGTACGAGTCGCCGAGGTGGTCGAGATGCTTACGCATCAGATCCATCGCAGCCATCGAGTCACCGGACTCCACCACGTCGAGCAGTCCCCGGTGGTCGCTGTCGACGCATTGCCAGAACCCATCGGGTGCATGATCGCGGCCGAATCGGCCGGACAGGACACGGAAGACGGGAGCCGTGATGAGCTCGAGCAAGGGGTTGTGGGCTGCGCGCAGCAAGACGAGGTGAAATTCCTGGTTCTTGGCGAAGGTCTCGGGCCCCTGCACGTCGTTGGGGTCGAAGATCGTCGCGTTGAGCTGCTCGAGATGCTCGTCGGTGCGGCGGAACGCAGCGATGCCTGCGGCCGGTACCTCCATCAGGTTGCGCACTTCCATTAGCTGGTCGACGGTGACGGTCTCGGCGGCGGCCATCAGGGCCACACCGGTTTCCAGATGCTCACTGATGTGTCCGACGCTGGGGACGGCGACGAAGCTTCCTCCGGTCACTCCCCTGGTCGTCTCGATCAGGTTCTGACTGGCCAGGGACCGGAGAGCTTCACGAATGGTGCTACGGCCGACGCCGAACTCGGCGGTGAGCTCGGCCTCGCCAGGCAGCCGCTCCCCCGGTTGCAGCTCACCGGACAGAATGCGGCTCCGAAGATGGCCGGCGAGAACCGCATACGCGGGGACGCTCTTGGCGGTCGCCTTGAGCGGAGCCGATTGGGCCACGTCTTCCCCCTGATGTCGCTCGACTGTTTTTACTGACCGGTCGGCTCGAGCTTATCGTGGCCGACGCTCCGCGATGCAGAGATCGCACCCTTCGATACATCCGCCTTTTAGCGAGAAAACACGCAAATCGACTCCGGCGAGGACCGATATTTGGACAAAGCCGACGCAATACATCAGAGGTATTGCTTTTCCTTGCGATCACCCGCACTATGACTGAAGTCACCTCAGCAGTGACCCCACGACTTCGTAGGACACGCGGAGCACGCCTTCCCGCTCCCCTCGGGCACCGACAGAACGGACGCAGCATGAAACGCATTGGAGTCGACGTCGGCGGCACGTTCACCGACCTCGTCCTGTGGGACGACGACGGCACGGTCGTCGTGCACAAGACCCCGTCCACCAATCACGACCCCTCGATCGGCACGATGGACGGAATCAAGGTCCTCGCCGAACGCGCCGGGATCGACCCGTCCGAGATCGACATGTTCTTCCACGGCACCACCGTGGCCACCAACATCGTGCTCGAGCACAACGGTTGCGACGTCGGCATGATCACCACCGAGGGTTTCCGCGACTTGCTGCACATCGCGCGCAAGAAGCGTCCTCTCAATTACTCGAACTACCAGGATCTTCCGTGGCAGAAGTGGCAGCTCGTGCCACGGCGCAACCGGCGGGTGGTCCCGGAACGCATCGATGCCGCAGGAAATATTCTGACCCCGCTCGACGAAGATGCTGTGCGCGAACAGGTTCGCCTGCTGCGCGAGCGAGGCGTGCAGGCCATCGCCGTCGCATTCCTGCACGCGTACCGCAATCCGACTCATGAGCAACGCGTCAGAGCCATCATCGAGGAGGAGTTCCCCGGCGTCTTCATCTCCCTCTCCAGCGAGGTCGCGCCGCAATACCGAGAGTACGAACGCTTCTCGACCGCAGCACTCAACGCCTTCATCGGACCGAAGACCTCGAAGTACATCGAGAATCTCGCCGGCAAGGCTAAGGCCGCGCAGGTCGGCGAAGACGTGCACCTCATGACCTCGGCCGGCGGACTCGTCACTTCTCGCAGCGCCAGCGAAATCCCGGTCTCACTCCTGACCAGCGGTGTGGTCGCCGGCCTGCTCGGTGGCTGCGCCATCGGCAAAGCGTCCGGTTACCCCAGCGTCATCACACTCGATGTCGGCGGAACCTCCGCGGATGTCGGCGTGGCCCCGGACGGCGCGCTGCGCATGAAGCATCTGCTCGACACCCGAATCGGTGACTATCACGCGATGGTGCCGATGGCCGAGGTCGACACCATCGGTGCCGGCGGCGGATCCATCGCCGTGGTCGACGACGGCGGCATGTTCCGCGTCGGACCACGCAGTGCGGGTGCCGTTCCCGGACCGGCCTGTTACGGACACGGCGGCACCGAACCGACCTCCACCGACGCCATGGTGATGATGGGATGGCTACGCGAGAAGAGCTTCCTGTCCGGAACCATGGAGGTCAAGCCCGAGCTGGCGCGCGAAGCGATTCAGACTCACATCGCCGACAAGCTCGACACCCCTCTCGACGACGCCGCGATGGGCATCTTCAAGATCCTCGCCCATTCCATGACCGAGGCGATCAGCCTGCACTCGGTGCGCAAAGGCTATGACCCGCGCGACTTCTCACTGATCGCCGAAGGTGGCGCTGGTCCGCTGTTCGCCTGGCAGATCGCCGACCAGCTCGGCATTCCCCGGGTGATCGTGCCCGGTCACCCCGGCATCACTTCCGCCGTCGGCCTGCTCACCACCGACATCCGCTACGAGGAGCCGACGACGGTGTGGACGTCTTCTGCGGACCCGAACATCGAACTGCTGCAGGAGCAGGTCGAGCGTCTGTCTGCCCTCGCCGTCGCGCAGCTCGAGAAGGACGGTGTTGCGGCCGAGAACATTTCGCTCGAACGCAGCGTCGACTGCCGTTACGTCGGCCAGGGCTACGAATTGCGCGTCGCTGCGCCGGACGGCGAGATCGACGACGTGTGGGTCAAGACCGTCGCGGAGGCGTTCCACGAAGTGCACGGCCGCACCTACTCACAGCGGTTCGACGACAAGCCCGTGCAGCTGATCAACGTCCGTGTCACCGGTGTGGGTGCGGTCCCGCACGTGCAGATCGCCGACATCGCCGTGGGTACCGCCGACTCCTCGGCCGCGATCAAGACGACCACCCAGGCGCTGTTCTGGCAGGACGAGACGTCCGCGCCGCAGTGGGTGGACACCCCGGTCTACGAGCGGTCGTTGTTGTTGGCGAACAACGAGATCGACGGTCCTGCGATCGTCGAGCAGTTCGATTCCACCACGATCATCGGCATGAATCAGCACGCCACCGTCGACGCCGTCGGCCACATCATCATCGAGAGGAACCCCGCATGAGCAAGGCGCTGATGCCCACCACCGGAGTGTCACTGGCGGGCGAATCCACTCGAACCTGGAACGACGTCGAGGTCGATCCCATCACGCTGCGCGTCATCGGCGGAGCCCTGCAGTCGATGGCCAAGGAGATGGCCCAGGTGCTCTACCGCATGGCGTACTCCTCGCTCATCCGCGAGTCCGAGGACCTCGGCGCGGGCATCTTCGACATCAACGGACGCGAACTGTGCGAATCGGATTCGACTCCGATGCACTGTGGTTCGATTCCCGCCTACATCAAAGGGGTCAACCGTCGCCTCGCCGGAACGTACAAGCCCGGAGATGTGGTGCTGCACAACCATCCGTACCACGGTGCGGCTCACTCCCCCGATTACGGCGTGATCATTCCGATCTTCTGGCAGGGCGAGCACATCGGCTTCGCCGGGTGTACCGGTCACGTGTCCGACGTCGGCGGCAACTTCCCCGGCCTCTGCATGGATGTCGTCGACGTGTGGGCCGAGGGCAAGTTGATGGACTCGATGAAGATCTACGAGGCCGGGGTCCGCAACGACTATCTGATTCAGCACATCCTCGACAACGTCCGCACACCGGAGCAGAACCGCGGCGACCTCGAAGCGTTGATCGCGTGCTCGCGGATCGGGGAGAAACGATTCACCGAGCTCCTCGAGAAGTACGGCCTCGACACCGTGATGAGCGCGGGCGAGCGCTGGATGGACTACTCCGAATCCATGCTGCGTAAAAAAATTCGCGAGATTCCCGACGGCAGCTACACCGCGCCCATCGGCTACCTCGACGACGACGGTAAGAACCGCGACGAACCGCTCAAGGTGGCCGTGCGGGTGCAGGTCGAAGGCGAGGACATTCTCATCGACCTCACCGGCTCGAACAGCCAGGTGCCCACCGCGTTCAACGTCCCGTTCGAGGGTTCGGTTCTACCGGTGGCCGTCTCGGCCATTCGCACGATTCTGCTCGACGAGGACCTGACCGAGGAATTCGTTCCCCAGAACGACGGGTGCTTCAGGCCCGTCAAGGCCTATGCCCCCGAGGGCACGATCTTCAACCCGGACTTCCCCGCGTCGTGCTTCGCGCGATTCTCGCAGGTGAACCGGGTGTTCGACTCGATCAATCTCGCTCTGGCCCCGGTACTTCCGGATCACGCCATCGCGGGATCGTCCGCCGCTCTGTGCGCCATCGCCTATTCCGGCATCGCGCCGGACGGCGAATCCTATTGGGTCTACATCGAAATCAACGAGGGCTCCTACGGTGGCCGCAACGGCAAGGACGGGATGGACGCCGTCGACGCCCTGATGGCCAACACGCGTAACAACCCCATCGAGGAGCTCGAGCTCAACCACGCCATGCGCGCGTTGCGTTACGAGCTGCGCGACGAGGCTCCCGCACCAGGCAAGTGGCGCGGCGGTATCGGCAGTGTGCGCAAGTGGTTGATGGAGACCGATACGTTCCTCGGTTCCGAGGCCGACAACCGGTCGGATCCGCCGGCCGGAGCGCTCGGTGGCCACAACGGCGTGTCCGGCTCGTTCACCAGGAACGCCGGGACCGATCGTGAAGAAGTGTTGTACTCCAAGGTCACTCAGGAGACGATTCGTTCCGGTGAGACGCTGGAGATCAAACTGCCCTCGGGCGGTGGCTTCGGTAACCCGTTCGAGCGTGACCCCTTCCAGGTGCTCAGCGACGTCTGGGACGAGTACCTCACCGAGGACGATGCTCGACGCGACTACGGTGTGGTCGTGAACACCGATTCGTGGACGATCGACGAGGACGCGACGGCCGAGCTGCGCGCCCGGAGCGCGGCCTGATCGAGGACGGGACCTTCGGCGGTGTCGTCCGGTGGATCGACGACCGGAACGACACCCCGGGGCCCCTGTCCGGCCTGCGCATCGGCGTCAAGGACAACATCGACGTGGCCGGCGTCGAGACCACCTGCGCGTCGGAGTTTTTCGAGGACAACGTCGCTGCCGCGGACGCCGAGGTCGTCACCCGTCTGCGACGCGCAGGCGGGTCGGTGGTCGCGAAACTGAACATGGCCGAGTTCGCCGTCGGCGTCACCTCGCAGAACTCGGCTGCGGGACCGTCGTACAACCCGTGGAATCGCACTCGGGTGCCCGGCGGATCGAGTGGTGGTTCGGGGATCGCCGTCGCTGCCGGGTTGGTCGACGCGTCCCTGGGCACCGACACCGGCGGGTCGGTTCGCCTCCCCGCCGCCGCGTGCGGAATCACCGGTCTACGCCCGAGCTGGGGATCGATCAGCAACGACGGTGTGTTCCCGGTGAGCGAGCAGTTCGACACCGTAGGCCCGATGGCGCGGTCGGTTACCGAGGTGAAAGCCCTGTTCGACGTCCTGTCCCCCAGCGCATCCGAGCCCTTGGAGGTCACACGCATCGGTGTCCCCACCGTGTTCCTCACCGCAGACGTGGACCCGGGCGTCGCGCAGACCGTTGCGGCCGCGGTGCGCACGTTCGCCGAACTGGGGTACGAGATCGTCCCCATCGAGCTGGGGCATGCCACCAATGCCCAGGACATCGTCTACACGATCGTGTACAGCGACCTCGCTCGCTGCCATCGACATCGGCTCGACACCGAGCCTTCCCGCTTCCAACCCGCCACCCGTGAGCGAATAGCGTTGGGCCTGAGCATCTCCGAGTCCGACCGTGCCCGTGCACTCGCCGGCCGTGATCGGTTCCGCGAGGCCATGACCACCACGTTCGAGATGGTCGACGTGGTGTTGACCCCGGCCATGCCCGTCGACGTTCCACCGAGGGACGGGGGTGACGACGTTGTCGCTCTCTCACGCCGGATGGGTCAGTTCACGTATCCGTGGTCTCTGCACGACGGTCCGACGCTGGCTCTGCCGGTCGGATTCCACCCGTCCTCGGGAATGCCGGTGGGAGCGCAACTGACCGCTGCGGCGCACCGCGAGGGTGCGTTGTTCGGCGTCGGCGAGCGCTATCAATCGGTGACCGACTGGCATTCGGCAATACCACCGCATACATCAGATCTTTAGCAGGAGTTGCTCGGCCATTTTCGGGGCGTTGTCCGAATTTACCTCACCTTGACGCCCTAAACATCTTATGTTTAGGTGGGAAATAGCTGTTACGTACGTCTCACTACGGAAGAACATGCGACAGCCGACACTCCCCTTCGGCACCGTCACGCCGATCATCCAGCGAGGACGCAGATGCAACTACGCCGAGCCACGTCCATCATGGCAGCACTGACGCTGTCCACCGCATTGGTGGCCTGTGGATCCGATCCCGGTCCCGACGCGGACCCCGACAACCCGGTCACGATCGATGTCACCGTCTCGGCAGCGGCCGAAATCTACAGCATCCCTTGGCTTGTCGCGCAGAAGCAGGGACTGTTCGAGAAGCACGGTGTGATCGTGGAGAACATCGTGCCGGGCAAGGGCGGTAGCGCGACCATGCGCACACTGCTCGACGGCAACATCCCCATCGGTGAAGTCAGCTACCCGTCGATCGTGCAGGCGGACGCGGCCGGCTCCGAACTCCGCATCGTCGGCGGTGGCACGCAGGGGCCATATCCGATGAATTTCTACGCGCTCGCCTCGAATCCCAACATCAACTCCATCGAGGACGTCCGCCGTTGGGCCTACACCCGACCCAACTCGGCCTCCGACGCCCTCACCCGCCTCATTCCCTCACTCGCGGGCGTAGACGCCGGCCAGATCGAGCGGGTCGCCTCCGGCGGAATCGGCGAGGGGTTTGCACTGCTCGAAGCCGGCAACGTAGATATCGCCCTCGTCCCCTCCATCGTCGCCGAGCAGCGACCGGAGGACTTCAAGCTGATCGTCAGTAGCCCTGACTACATGTCGCGGTTCCTGCAGTCGACGATCACCACAACGAAGGATTACGCCGCAAGCAATCCCGGCGTCGTACGAGCCATAAACGCCGGCTACACCGAGGCGGTCGCGTCGATCGAGGCCGATCCTGTTGCCGCCGCGGAGATCTACGCGGCGTACACGGGATTCGACGTCGAGTCGGCCACCGCAGTGGTCGAACGTGCGTCCTCGGTCGGCACGTGGGGCGGCGGCTTCGACACAGCGTCTGTCCTGTCCGCGCAGGACGGAGTGGAGGCATCGGGCAGTGACCGCGAACCCGACTTCTGCACTCTGTTCGACCCGGAATTCCTCGCTGAGGGAGTCAAAGATGACTTGCCCGGCGACTGCGACTCCTGACAGCAATTTCCCACCACCAGAAGGTAGCGACGTGACTCACGCAGCGACTCGACCCCGCCCCGACACCACCTCCGCCATCGCCGTCGCATCGTCGGTGTCGCGGCGCTTCGGTGATGTGACTGCCCTCCACGAGATCGACTTGTCCATCGGCCGAGGCGAATTCGTCTCCGTCGTCGGGCCCAGCGGCTGCGGCAAGTCCACTCTGCTCGAGGTGTTTGCCGGACTACAGGATCACGACGGCGGTACCGTCCACGTCGACGGCCAGACACTGACCGGCCCTCGGTCCAAGACCGCAGTCATCTTCCAGGAATCGGCGACGCTGCCGTGGCGGACCGTCCGCGACAACGTCGCGTTCGCTCTCGAAGTCCGCGGCGTCGGTAAGAAGGAACGTCGGTCCCGCGCCGACGAGTTGCTGAACACCGTGGGGCTGAGCAAGTTCGGCGACCACTACCCCACCCAGTTGTCCGGCGGTATGCGCCAGCGTGTGGCCATCGCGCGCTGCCTGTCCATGGAGCCCGACCTGATTCTCGCGGACGAGCCGTTCGGCGCACTCGACGAGCAGACCCGACTGGTCATGTCCTACGAGCTGCTCAAGATCGTCGAAAAGCTCACGTGCGGCGTCTTGTTCATCACCCACAGCATCCAGGAAGCAGTACTGCTGTCCGATCGCGTGCTGGTGATGAGTGCGCGGCCCGGTCGATTCATCGACGAGGTGGACATCGACCTCCCGCGTCCACGGTCCGAAGACGTGCTGGCCAGTCCCGACGCTGTAGCTCTGCACGAACGTATCTGGTCGCGGCTGCGGGACGAGGCCAAGAAGACGATGAGCATCGAACCATGAGTGCGCCCACGCGCGTGAACACGCGCGCCTCCGTGGTCCCCGGATACATCCGCCCTGCCCCCTCCACCCAACTCGGTCTCCCTGCATGGGGATGGACCGTGCTGATCCTCGCCGCGGCACTGGTGGCCATCGACATCTCAGCACGGTTCTTTGCCTCACCACTGGACATCGTTCCGGTGACCGACATGATTTCGACGTCACTGAGCCTGCTGACCGATCCGGACTTCCTGATCGACGAGTTGGGCCGGACGCTGGGGATCATCGTCCTTGCCTTCGTGCTGAGCTCCGTACTCGGTGTCGCCGCCGCCTACGTCCTGTGGCGGTACGAGCTGTGGGACAGAGCGTTTCAACCGTACCTCAACGTCTACTACGCGGTCCCGACGTTCGCGCTGTACCCGATCATGGTGGTGTTGTTCGGTGCGGGTGTGGCTCCGATCGCCATTCTGTCCACCATCTTCGCGTTCGGTGTGGTGGCGTTGAATGCAAGAACCGGCTTCAATGCGGTCTCTCCGATCGTCACCAAGCTCGGAACCACACTGATGCTCACGCGGTGGCAGTACTTCCGATCGGTGCTGCTTCCGAATGCATTGCCGAGCATCGTGACCGGACTCAAGCTGGGACTCTCGTACGCCGTCATCTCGGTGTTGGCCAGTGAGTTCATCCTGTCGACTCAAGGCCTGGGCCACTTCATCTCCATTGCCTACGACGGGTTCGACATCGCCGACATGTACGCCGGGATCCTCATCGTGGCGCTGATCGCTCTGCTCTCGACCTCGCTGATCTCGCTCGCGCTCAACCGATTCGATTGGAGGCGCCGCTGATGAGCAGCACCTTGGACAGAGTAGCCACCGCCCCGACTACTCCCCCGAAAGCCGTCTCGTCCGCAGGCCGCACCAACGCCCGACGGTTCCTCCCTCCTCTGGTCGTGGCCGTCGTCGCGGTACTGATCTGGTGGGTCTCGGCGGTTCTCGTCGACAGTCTCATCTTCCCGACGCCCGCCGAGGCCATGGCCTCACTCGTCGAAGACCTGGGCAAGGCAGACTTCCGCGCCAATGTCGGCGACTCGCTACGTATTCTTGTGCTCGCGTTTCTGGCCAGTACGGTCGTGGGTTCCCTGCTGGGTCTGACGCTGGGCCTGAGCCCGTTCTGGACCCGAACCGTCGCCCCGATCGTCTACTCGATCAACAGCATTCCGAAGATCGTGCTGTACCCGATCTTCCTGTCATTCCTCGGCATCGGCGCACTGAGCCGGTTCGGATTCTCTTTCTACGCAGCCTTCATCCCGATGTTCCTCGTCGCCGTCGAGGCCACGGCATCGGTCCAGAGAATCCACCTCAAGATGGCGGCATCACTGCAGGTGAGTTGGCCCCGGCTGATCCGTCAGATCGTGATTCCGGCAGTTCTGCCCGCGCTGGCGACAGGTATGCGCATGACTTTCGGTTTGGCGTTCCTGGGACTGCTTCTCGCCGAGATGTTCTCGTCGTCCAGCGGCATCGGATACGAACTTCTGCGCAACGTCAGCCTGGTGCGGATGGAGAACATCATGGGCACGGTTGTGTTGATCCTCGTCATGGCACTGCCACCAACGATTGCCCTGCAGTGGTTGGAAACTCGCATCACGTCGAAATACGGTGGTCGGTGACGACGACAGCTCAGATTCTTGGCTCCTATTGCTGAACTGAGACGAGACGCCGGCAGTCGTGCGTTGATTACCCAAAATCTCGCTAGCTGACTACGGCGAATGGCCGGGCACCGTCTCGGTGCCCGGCCAACGAAAACCTCTAACCTATCGCAGGGAGATCTCAGCCCCACCGGAGAAGACGGAATCGTGTACTTCGAGGGTCGCGGGGACCGCATCCGCTGGGATGTCGAACACGATCGTTATGTTCTGCGACAGACCGGGGTTGATATCTCCCCCCGATTGCAGTTTCTGCCTCCAGATTGATCGCTGCCATCGCGTCGTTCTCGAACTCGCGACCTTGGACATCGATCAGCTTCTGGTTCGAGCCGAAGTAGCTTTGCGCCTTATCGGAAACATTGGTCACCGTGACACTGACCAGCACGAACTGCCCGAGTGCGTCTTTCTGAAGGTACGGGTTGTCACCCAGGGTCGTAACACCTGTCTCGACACCAGTCACGACGAAACCGAACTTACCATCGCGGACTTCCTGGCCGATACCCGGTGCCGCTTGCTCAGGTTCGGTTGCGGGGGAAACCGATTCGACAGGAGCAACGACCGCAGCAGAAGGAGCATTTCCGGCTGCGACAGGTGCAGCCGTGGACGAGGTTGTGGATTGTGCAGTTGTGGACTTCTCATCATCACCCCCACCCAACATTCCGCCCACAACAAGAACCAGCACGACGCCACCCACAACCCACGGCCACTTCCGCTTCTTTTTCGCGGGCGGCTGCGGCTGTCCATACGGCTGCTGAGCGTAGGGCTGCTGCGCGTAGGGCTGTCCCTGCGCAGGTTGTTGGGCACCGTAAGAGCCTTGTGGCTGCCCGTAGGGGGCATGCCCTGAAGACTGCGGCTGATTCGGATCGTGCGGAAATGTCATGAAGTCCTGGTCTCTGGTCGAAGTGGTGCTGAGTAGGTATAGGACCGGCGGGTCGGAATGTTTCAGTGCATCGTAAAAATTCATTCGACCGAATGAACTAAGAGCCTTTTCGCTTCCCCATAGGCAATCTCTGCTATTCCCCTCGCGCGCGTCTGCGGTCTTCGGAAGTGAAGGCCGATGCCGAATACGCATCGACACCGGCCGATCGCTTCCGACGCTGCTAGTCCGCAACCGAATCGAAGGCCGCCGTCACCCCGCCGACGTCGAGACGTACGTAATCGACTTGCCGCGATGAAAGCCCTGCCATCGCCCAAGTTTGCGGTCCGTCAGTCGAACACAATCCCGACGGCCGACCGGACCAATGCCGATACCGCTGGCGATCGGACTCCGGCCGGCCACGCGATGACCGTCGTGATCATCGGCGCATCGGACACAGGTACGGCCATATGCTCGGGCCACTGCCACGCGCGACTCGACGCTGGGATCACCAGCAGCGCCTGACCCAGCGCGACCAGCTGGGCGATCTGCGATTGAGCGCGCACCTCAGGCCCGGGCCCCTTCGGATAGGTCCCGTCGAGCTGGGGCCACCGAGCCATCGGCAGATCCGCGACGTCACGGATATCGTCCATGGTCAGTTCGTCTTTCGAGGCAAAGGTGTGATCACGCGGAACGATCGCGACCTGCCCCTCGGTGAGGAGGTCCTCGGAGTCGAACCCGACGAGGTCATCGACGGGGCGATGCATCAACGCCACGTCGGCATCACCGCGGCGAAGATATCCGGCCTGCTCGCCGACTTCGCACAACAAGACATCCACGTCAGCGGGGTACGCATCGAGAACGCGGCGTAGGAGCTCGTGGGACGCACCGGCTTTGGTTACCAGTTTGACTCTGGCACCAGCGGCTCGTGCTCGCTGCGCTGCCGCTGCGACCGCGTCGAGCGCCGTCGCAGCGTCCCGCAGGAGCACGGCACCGGCAGCAGTGAGTGCGACTCCGCGGCGATTCCGATCCAGGAGCGCGACGCCGAGTCGGCGCTCCATCCTGCTGATCGCTCGCGAGAGTGGTGGCTGGGCGATCCCTAGGCGTTGCGCTGCGCGTCCGAAGTGCAGCTCCTCGGCAACGGCGATGAAGTACCGGAGTTCGCGTGTTTCGAGGTCGTCCACTCCGACAGCGTAGTTGTGATACCCGTTGAGTATCACTGGTTGGTCGATCGGTATTGGACGCACCTGCTCTCGACGCCGACCATGGACTGCATGACAACGAAGACCGCGCTGATCACCGGCGCCAACAAAGGGATCGGCTTTGCCATCGCGCACGGACTCGGAATGCAGGGGATCAGAGTGGGAGTCGGGGCCCGCAACGATGCACGACGACAGGACGCGGTCGACAAGCTTCGTGCTGCGGGCGTCGACGCGTTCGGAGTCCCCCTCGATGTCACGTCGGACGCCAGCGTTGCCGCCGCCGCCGACTCGATCGACGACCTGGACATATTGGTGAATAACGCCGGAATCTCCGGCGGCGATCAACAGAATACGACGACGCTGGATATCGACGTACTGCGGACTGCGCTGGACACCAACGTTTTCGGGGTCATCCGAGTGACAAACGCGCTACTTCCGACGCTTCTACGGTCTGCCTCGCCGCGCATTGTCAATGTCTCGAGCAACATGGGCTCGCTCGCGCTACAGACCGGTCCGATAATGGCCGCCTACGCTCCATCCAAGACCATGGTGAACGCGATGACCGTGCAATACGCACGGCAGCTCGCGGACACTGCGGTGATCGTGAATGCATGCTGCCCGGGCTATGTGGCAACGGATTTCACCGGATTCGCCTCCACACGCACGCCCGAGGAGGGTGCGCGAATCGCACTGAAGCTCGCCACCCTGCCCAACGACGGCCCGCGGGGCGGATTCTTCGACGACGCCGGATCGGTGGCCTGGTGAGACTCTCGGCGCCGAGCTGACCACCGCCGACGGTGTCGAGGGGGAATGCAGGAGACCGCCCCCTCCTACTCCCCTCGTGCTCGTTTGCGATCCTCCGGGGTGAAGGCCGACGGCGAGCGCGCCTGGACACCGGCCGATCGCTTCCGATGCTGGTAGTCCGCCACCGAGTCGGTGGCTGCCGTCACACCCACCGACGTCGAGACGTACGTCATCGACTTGTCCCGCTGAAAGCCCAGATCGGCACCGACCTCGACGGCATCGATGTTCGATCCCAAGAACACGAGGTCCCAGCTGTCCTCGGCCTCCTGCCGCTGAGTCAGTTCCAGCACGACAGCGACCGAGGCGAGCATCCTGATGTGCATCACTACGTGCTACAGATACCGCGGGGTGTATTGAGACTCAGTGGTGTCGACGCCGTTGATCGTTGCCCTGGTGTGATGGGTCGTCTCTCGACGAGGTCGGCGGGTTCTCCGGTCTGACGTCGGTCGCACCGACGACAACCATGACGGCAACGCTCGCCGTCACGACGGTCGTCGGTACCCTCGTCTCGGCGGGGGACACAGGCACCCAACTGGACTCGGTTCGCGCGATCCGGTTCGCAAGCAGCGTGAGCGTGCATCATCGGGCGACTCGTCGGTTGGGGCTTATCCAACGGTTCGGCAACCTTCGACGAGCAACGCCGACACCGCACATGCCTTCGGTGTCGGCGGCGCGGAATGTTCCGGCATCCCTGCTAGGCGCCGTTCATCATCGACGGCTGCGCAATCGGGAGGCAGCTTGCGCTCGTCAGCGTACACAACCATCTGGTCGACTACCTGAGCCTGCTCGGCACCTTCATTCCCCCATTGGGGTGTTTTCATTGGAAACTTCCTGAGCTGCTGGCGTCAGGGCATTCCTGAGGAACATACTCCCCCGCTCGCGCACTGGCGACATCTCGCGGTCTACACCCTCGTGGCATTCCTCGCGTGGTTGTCCGGCGAACTTGAGATCGGAATCCCGCCCTTGATCGGTCTCGTGGTTGCCATCTAGCTTTTGCTGGTTGGCCATCGCTGCCGGCGATTTCTCCACCAGACAGACGAGGTCCCGCCCTGGCGGATTGCACTGGACAGCGATCACACCGCCGACTTACCTGTTCGGCTGCCTTTTCATTCCTACGACAGCCCAAACTGAGCGGCGTAAGGACCGCGTCGGGCAGGTCGAGGTTCTTGTCCGCGGCCCGCGCTAAGCACCCTCACAACGACCGCGACGAACGACCCACCGACGGCGAGCAGCACAAGCGAGACCAGAGCTGCGTTGCATGGCTGGTTTCCACCCACTTATCGCAGCACTGGCATACGGTTAGCTCTGTGCTCAAGCAAACCGCCGTACGACGGCACGCCATTTTCAGGCCTTCGCACAGACACACGGCGTTGCGCAAGCCGGTAGAAGAATGAGCAGACCCGAGCCGCGCACATCCGCATACCTTCTACGGCCTGGACGGAATGTCGAGGAGTACGAGATATTTATATCTTCCGGTGACGACCTTCGTGCACAGCGGGAACGTCTCGAAGTCATCATCAACAACGTCAACACCCAGGCTAGAGATGCAGGGGCGCGGTATCGATTCTCCGTACGGAGATGGGAGCACGCCCCATCTCGCCGCACACACGGTGACGGGAACTTCGAATTCAGGTATGACGCGGAGAATGCACATCTGGTGATAGTGCTTCTGCACCAAGATCTGCGAGATGGGACACGCGAAGAGATCGAGGCCGCAATGGAATGCTCGACAACCCAGGTCGCTGTCATATGGATGAGTCCACCGCCAAAAACGTCACGAAAGAGAGCGAACAGACAACTTCGTAAGGCGATGAAGGACTTACAAGACGACGTGCGATGGATGCTCACTGGAGACCCCGGCAGTGAAGCTTCAGTGGACACGATGATTTCCATCGTCACCAGAACCCTTATCGATATCGCGGCTAGAAATCAGGAAGCGGAAGGAGGACCTTACAGTGAAGAGCGATAGAACCACCGAAGACGACCTGGTCGAGGCCGCCATCGTATGGGACGAAGACTTCATGCGCCGATCTCAGGACACCGGTGCTCTGCACCTACTTGGAGTTCTCGACCTACTGCCTAGCCATCTGCATCGTGACTCGGAGATAGCACAATTAAGCGCGAACCCCACCCACGCATCCGACCCTGAATCCCCGCTCTACAGAGCTGCTGAAGCCATTCGGATGGTATTCGACGGACGTCCGGACGAATCAGCTCGCTATCTCGATGACCTCGGCGAAGAAGGTACCCTCACTTGGCTGTTCGGGCGGCTGGTGCGTCTGTGGCTGGCCGATTCCCCGTCAGAAGGAGTAGAAGCTCTCGCAATTTACCTCGATACCACTTCAAGTGTATCTCAATCATTACGAGCCCGAATTCATCTGAAATTTATGTGGTGGACATTTGACTCCGGCGACATAAGAGTCGCCCAAAATCATTACGACAATGCTGTCAAGTACTCGACCGGAAATCTTCGAGTCGCTGTACGAACCCTAGGAAATTATTTCGGCAGAGATGCCTACTTCAATACCCGCAAGATCGACACAAGGCTGGTCACCTACCCCCACATAACACAGTCCATAACACAAGAAGCGCAACGCCAGCTGACCCGGTCGGTGGAAGACCAATTCAAGAGCCCATGGACGAAAACATGGGGCTCATCCGTAGTGCCGCACGTGATCGAGGCCGCAGAACTGAAAATTGGTTGGATCGGTGCAATGTGGCTGCTCAGTCCAGTCCAACGAACCAAAGCAGCGATCTTGCTTCGTAATGGGAGGACATCCGAGCATCGAATGCAGGCTCTATCCAACTGGACGCTGAGCGGTGGTGGGAGCCTGACCCGTATATTCCGGGACAGCGAGCAATACTTCACTGCTGAGAATCTTGAAAAAATGTTAGTCAAAGATCTTGCCCTAGGCGATAAGGTATTAGACCGTGGACATTGGTACAGCCTTTGTTTGGCGATCTGGGATGAGTTGCCGGATGCGGTTGTCGACCGGTTGATTGAGAATATAGAAATTACGGACCGAAGCGCCAGACAACACTCGGACATGTTGCCACTTTTCGGCGCTTTAGCCCAGACCGGCGGGGATAAGTGGCTACAGCGATATATGAATATGAACGAAAGGCAACGCGCGATAGTTATTGCGTACGTGCCATCCTCCGCATTGAGGTTTTTCCCCGAAGATTCTACTCTCAGTGTAATTCACGACTACCTTCGTAGCTTCTCTTCGCAGGAGACCCCAGATTCTGCGTACCAGAACCTCGTCTCCTTTGCTCTAGAAAGGGACATTGCTCAGGATTTCTTGCCTCAATTCCTAGACGTCCTTCCCGATGACGTTGCTCCGAATATTCAACTGCGTTACAAATTTCCTTGGCTGATGGCTGCGATCACCCCTGCAACCGAACGATCCCTCGTTACAGCTATCGATGCCATGAAGAACGACTTGTCCGACATAGAGCAGGGCATGTGGTCGCAGCGGACGCGAGACAGTCGGTTGCAAGCCGCCGTCTGTATGCTTGCACTTAACAGCATTGACGCCTCCGCAGTACAGCTTCTGACCGACACGGTCAGCCACCCCTTAGCCGTCTCCGACCAAACGCTGAACGCCATCCGTGCTTTGACGTGGCTCGCGGATGCAGACTTGATCAATCCAAATGACATTGATCCAGATCAGACATGGGCGACGCATCTGTCAGCCAGCCCACTGGACGAATTTTGGGACGGCCCTGGAGATTTTCGACTAGTGAATGTCGCGTTGTCGGGCCTGTTGGCGCGGTCACGATCTGAATACCTCCCCGCACTGATCGCAGGAGCCCGCGATCCAGATGTCCGTGTTCGCAAACTCGCAATCGAATCCCTCGAAGCTGTTGCCCGACGCTCATCCACCGATGTCGAACAAATCTCCACTGCCTACGATTCCGCGATAATTGGAGCCATATACGACCCCGAAGCTGCGGTTCAAATAGCCGGCGTTAACACCGCCGATCTGATTCGTGATCCCACACTGCGACGAGTCGCGTGGGCACGAATAATGGAAGTACTCCCGCTTTCCGTCCGAAACCTCCGACAAGCAATCACTGCAAGTGCCTCCAACCTGGCCGCCAGCAAGAACCAGCCGCAGGATCTCAAGCCGACTTCCGACCAAATCCTTACCGCGGCGAGCACGGACAGATCATTGTTGGTGAGACATGCGGCCAAAGAGTCGCCAAAGCTATGACGGTGGCATCGAGTAGCAGGGCCGCAGACGACGGGCCGAGCAGACATGCGATCTCAATTCTTCCTCGGCCGCTGGGTTGTGTCTGCTCCGCGACCGGTTGCAACCTACGACCGCAATGCGACTTCGCAGACTATCGCCGCGCTCTATTGGCAAGCAACCGCGACCATCGCACGGTCGACACTCGCCTAAGATTCACGGCCTCCCATGGGTCTCCAAGCCGCTGCGGCGCGGGCCTGCCCTCGCTGCAAACGGTCGTGGCTCACATGCAACATCCACCAATGCCGGAGGGAGAACTATCACCGAAAGCGCCGCCAATGACGCCTCGGAAAGCTCACCCCCTATCCAGTTTGAGACAATCGACCAGACCGCACACGCGGCCTGACCTCAACCCCGGCAGTCAACTGAACTCGGGGCAGTCCCTCTCACAACTAGACCTATAAGGAGGGCTACACCGGGCCCGAATTTATGGAAGCGTCGTCCCTCCCTCGAAACACTGCGCGTGAAGCTGCAAAACCTCGGCCTCACAGGCCCCACAGCGGCGACACTCCAGACCCAATCAACGCCCGTTACACGCGAGCGGAAGGTTGCCCAGCGAGCAGCGCATAGAGCGAAGTGGCCAAACCTTGTGGATCACGAGTGCCAAGTGCGGCTCTGCTGTAAGCCCGGGTCCTACGTCGTCGCGCCGCTGATCTTCGGCTGCCGCGCTGTCGACCTTGGCCTGAGAAAACGCCGAGTCGGACGCCGCAACCTCTTGAGTGAACGCGACACCGACCAAGAACAGCGCTCAACCCCTCGAATGAAACTGACGCCTCGCAGCTCGACACCTCCCCGCCCATGAACCCACGTGGGGGTAACTTTCATTGCAAACGTCTACAAGGAGACCGCACCACTGATGGCCAAGACCAACGCAGCCCTGATCTGGAGCATCGCGAACCTGATGCGCGGACCGTTCCAACCGAACCAGTACGGGGACGTGATCCTGCCGCTGACCATCCTGCGCCGCCTAGACTGCATCCTCGACCCCACCAAAGCAGCGGTCCTCGCCGAGTTCGAGAAGCGCAAGCAGACGAGTGTTGCACTCAAACCCTTCCTCACCGCGAAATCCGGTTACTCCTTCTACAACACCTCTAAATGGGACTTCGCGAAGCTGGCCGCAGACCCGGAAGGGTTGGCCGACAACCTTGTCGACTACATCGCTGGATTCTCCGCCAACGTCGGTGATGTGTTCGACGGATTCGGTATGGACTCGCTGATCGCGGACCTAGACAAGAAAAACCTCCTCTTCCTGATTGTCAAAGAGTTCGCCAACGTCGACCTGCATCCCAACGCAGTCTCCGCACACAACATGGGCTACATCTTCGAAGAACTGATCCGCAAGTTCGCCGAATCCAACAACGCCCAGGCCGGTGACCACTTCACCCCACGTGAAGTGATCCGCCTGATGGTCGAACTGCTCTTCCAAAACGACGACGAAGTACTAACCAAAGCCGGCATCGTACGGACCATCTACGACCCCGCCGCCGGCACCGGAGGCATGCTCTCGGTCGCCGACGAGCACCTGCACGACATGAACCCCAAAGCCCGCCTCGTGATGTACGGCCAAGAGATCAACGCTCGCTCCTACGCGATGTGCAAGTCCGACATGATCATCAAGGGCCAAGACATCGACAACATCTACCTCGGCAACACCCTCACCGACGATCGGTACTCAGGAAACACATTCGACTACCTACTCTCCAACCCGCCCTTCGGCGTCGAATGGAAATCAGCGCAAGAAGCAGTAGTCGAAGAACACGACAAGCGGGGACACGCGGGACGATTCGGGCCGGGCCTACCCAGGGTCTCAGACGGATCACTTCTGTTCCTCATGCACCTGATCTCGAAGATGCGCGCCCCACGTGACGGCGGCAGCCGATTGGCTATGGTCCTCAACGGATCCCCACTGTTCACCGGCGGAGCCGGATCGGGCGAATCGAACATCCGCCGCTGGATCATCGAGAACGACCTACTCGACACCATCGTTGCGCTGCCGGTCGACATGTTCTACAACACAGGCATCAGCACATACATCTGGATCCTCGACAACAACAAGCCCTCCGACCGCAAAAACAAGGTGCAACTGATCGACGGCTCGGCCATGTTCGGGAAGATGCGCAAGTCGTTGGGCTCCAAACGGAAAGAGCTCCGGCCCGAGGACATCACAACCATCGCCCAGCTCTACGTCGACCAGATCGACGATCCCGGCAATTCCGAAGCACCGTCACAGTCAAAGGTGTTTGGCTGTGAAGACTTCGGCTACTCGACCATCACGGTCGAACGGCCCCTACAACTGCGGTTCGAGCTCACCCCGGACAAGGTCGACGAAGTTCTCGCCCAGAAATCAATCGACAAGCTCAAGGCGGGGGAGCAGGCCGCCGTCCGCAATGCGCTGACCGGCCTTGTTGGCCGGGAGTGGGACGACCGTGGTGCCTTCGTGGGTGAATTGAAAGATGCGCTACGCACGGCCGGCATCACCAAGCCCAGTTCTCCACTAGTCAAAACACTCTGGTCCGCGATCGGCGAGCACGATGACAACGCGGTGATCTGCACCGACACAAAGGGCAACCCCGAACCGGACCCTGCGCTCCGGGACACCGAGAACGTACCGCTGACCGAGCATATCGACGAGTATTTCGCCCGCGAAGTCCTCCCGCACGTGCCGGACGCGTGGATCGACTACGACAAAACGAAAATCGGCTATGAGATCCCCTTCACCCGCCACTTCTACCAGTACATCCCGCCCCGCGACCTGGCCGAGATCAAATCCGACCTCCAAATCCTCGTTAAAGACATCACGGAAATGCTCGCCGGAGTTGGCGAATGAACTGGCCCGCATACCCTGCATACACAAAATCCGGCGTTGAATGGCTAGGGAACGTTCCGGAGTCGTGGAGTATCGCTCCGGTCCGGGCGGCGATGTACGAATCAGACGTGCGAAACGTTGGGGGGACAGACACGAACTATTTATCGCTTATGGCAAATATTGGAATGATCCCATACGCGGAGAAAGGTGACGTCGGCAACAAGAAGCCGGAAGATCTGTCGAAATGCAAGATCGTCAAACAGAACGATTTTGTAATTAACAGCATGAATTACCAGATTGGGTCCTATGGCGTTTCTAAGTACGACGGAGTTTGCAGCGCGGTGTATATCGTACTTCGGCACCAACCGGAGCTAGTTGAGCTGCGGTTCGCGCTTCGCATCTTCGAGACTCGTAGCTTTCAAAAATACGCGCAATCGTTTGGCAATGGCATCCTCGAACACCGGCGGGCTATTAGCTGGGACACGCTGAAAGGTCTCCGCATTGCAATACCGCCGCTATCCGAACAAAGAAGGCTGCTGAACTTCCTGGACCGAGAGACCGCAAAGATTGATGCGCTGATCGACAAGCAGAACCATCTGATCGCCACCCTGCGCGAGGACCGCACCGCCACCATCACCCACACCGTCACCAAAGGCCTCAACCCCGACGCCGAAATGAAGGACACCGGCGTGGAATGGCTCGGCGAAGTCCCACGTCACTGGTCGGTAAGCCGGTTCAGTAGGCACATCGCCATCAACGGCGGTCAGGTCGACCCACGATTGACTCCCTACCGCGACATGCCGCTTATTGCTCCAAACCACGTCGAGTCGCGGACTGGTGTGCTGATCGGTCTCGAATCCGCCGCAGACCAGGGTGCTGACAGTGGGAAGTACCTCGTTGATAGCGGGCAAATCGTTTACTCGAAAATTCGACCCAACCTGTCAAAGGCGGTGATTGCGCCCTGCAACTGTCTTTGCAGCGCAGACATGTACGCTTTATCGCCGGATCGACTTCGTTTTGAAACTGCTTTCGTTCTCCGAATGCTGTTGTCGAAACCATTCACTGACTACGTCGTCGATTCGTCCATGCGAGTAGCTATGCCAAAAGTGAACCACGATTCTTTGGGTGCTGCTCCCGTGTGGATCCCTCCGCTTGAAGAGCAACGCGCGATCATCACCCACCTTGACTCTGAATGCGCCAGGGTCGATACCTTGATCGCGAAAGCTGCCGAGGTCATCAAAACGCTGCGCGAATACAGATCCGCTTTGATCACGGCTGCTGTGACCGGCAAAATTGACGTGCGAGGGGCTGCGTAGCTATGGCTCAGCACAACGAGATTGAGTTCGAGCGGGAAATCTGTGAGCATCTCGCCGCCTACGGTTGGCTGTACTCCACCAACGATTCCGGATACGACCGAGAACAGGCGCTTTTTCCCGAGGATGTCTTGGGGTGGCTGGCCGACACACAACCCGATCAGCTGGCCAAGCACCTCAAACCGGGATTGACAGGTGCGCCGCTTCAGACCGCGAAGCGCGGTGTGTTGCAAGCCCTGGTCAAGACCCTCGATGCCGATCCAGCGAAGGACGGCGGCACCTTGTCGGTGCTGCGGCGCGGATTTCGACATATCAATGCTCAGTTCTCGATGTGCCAATTCGCGCCCAACACCATGCTGAACGCGACCACTGCCGAGAAGTACGCGAAGGTGCGGCTACGAGTGATGCGGCAGGTGCACTACTCGACGAGCTGCAACAACAGTATCGATCTGGTGTTCTTCGTCAACGGATTGCCTGTTGGTACGGCGGAACTCAAGACCGATTTCACCCAGAACATCACTGACGCGGTCCTGCAGTACAAAAACAATAGGCTTCCGAAAGGTGAGCCGCTGCTGGCGTTCGGATCGCGCGCGCTGGTCCACTTCGCGGTGTCCAACAGCGAGGTGGAGATGTCCACCAAGCTGGCCGGGCCGAGCACGGTGTTCTTGCCGTTCAACCGTGGCAACAGCCACCACAAAGGCAACCCGGCCAACCCCAATGGATCCCCCACCGCGTACCTCTGGGAGACGATCCTGCAGCGCGACACGTGGCTGGACATCCTCGGCCGGTTCATGCATCTGGAGATCCGCGACAGCGTCGACCCGATCACGGGCAAGAAGACGCGGAAGAAGACGATGCTGTTCCCGCGGTATCACCAGTGGGAGGTCGTCACCCGCCTCGTCGAGGCCGCTCGCGCCGAGGGACCCGGCCACAAGTATCTGATCCAGCATTCGGCGGGGTCCGGTAAGACCAACTCCATTTCCTGGCTGGCGCACCGCCTTTCGGGGTTGCACAACGCGGCCGATTCGAAGGTGTTCGACTCGGTCATCGTCGTGACCGACCGGACCGTCCTCGACTCTCAGCTGCAGGAGGCGATCAAGCAGATCGACAAGGTACATGGCGTCGTCGCTCACATCGACGGGCTCGGTGGCTCGAAGTCGAAGCTACTCGCTGATGCTCTCGCGGCGCGGACTCCGATCATCATCGTCACCATCCAGACGTTCCCGCATGCCTTGGAGGCGATCGCCGACCGCACCGAACTGGCATCGCGCTCGTTCGCGATCATCGCCGACGAGGCACACTCCTCCCAGGCCGGCGAAGCGTCGAAGCGGCTCAAGGACGTGCTCTCACCGGGCGAGTTGGCGGAGCTGGCCGACGGCGGTAACTACGACACGCAGGACGTGATGGCTGCGCAGATGACTGCTCGGGCCTCGACCCCGAACGTTTCGTTCTTCGCGTTCACCGCGACCCCGAAGGGCAAAACCCTGGAGCTGTTCGGACGGCCCGGCCAAGATGGGCTTCCGGCTCCGTTTCACCTGTACTCGATGCAGCAAGCGATCGAGGAGGGCTTCATCCTCGATGTGCTGACCAACTACACCCCGTACAAGACCGCGTTCCGTCTCACCCACAATGGCCGTGCTTACGAAAGCGATACCGATCGCACGGGCGGGACTGTCGCGGTCACGACCGACGGGCCGGCCGATGAGAATTTGGTCGACAAGTCTGCGGCGATCACGTCGGTGATGAACTGGGTCAAGCTGCACCCGACGAACATTTCCCAGAAGGTGCAGATCATCGTTGAGCACTTCCGGGCGAACATCGCTTGGCGGCTCGACGGCAAGGCCAAAGCGATGGTGGTTACCTCTTCACGCAAAGCTGCTGTGCGGTACAAGGTCGCGTTCGACAAGTACGTCGCCGAGCACGGCTACATCGACGTCGCCGCATTGGTCGCGTTCTCCGGGGAAGTCATCGACGCCGATTCCGGGCCGGACAAGCTGACCGAGACCTCGATGAATCCGGGGCTTGAGGGCCGGGATCTGCGCGATGCGTTCGATACCGACGACTACCAGGTGATGTTGGTGGCCAACAAGTTTCAGACCGGTTTCGATCAGCCATTGTTGGTGGCGATGTACGTGGACAAGAAGCTTTCCGGCGTGGCAGCTGTGCAGACACTATCCCGCTTGAACCGGACCCTGCCTCCGAAGAAGGATCAGACGTTCGTCCTCGATTTCGCCAACGATCCGAAGGACATCGTCCACGCGTTCGAGCCGTACTACGAGGCCACCACGCTGTCCGGGGTGACCGATCCGAACATCATTCACACGCTGGCCAGCAAGCTGGACATGGCTGCGATCTACACCGACAGCGAGGTCACCGGGTTCGCGGACGCGTTCGTGGAGGGCAAGGGAAACAACGCCTTGACTCAGTGGATCACCCCGGCTCGTCAACGCTTCCGCGACGGTGAACACCAGGCGGTCGGCAACAAAGATCAGACTGCACGCGACGAGCTGGACATGTTCCGCAAGGACGTCTCGACCTACATCAAGCTCTATGACTTCCTCTCCCAGATCGTCGACTACGAAGACCCGCAGCTCGAATCCCGCTCACGGTTCCTCAAGCATCTGGCCCCGACGATCACCAGCGAGCAGATCAACCACGAAATCGACCTGTCGACAGTCCAGTTCGACTACATCGACCAGCACAAACAAGCCACCGCGCAGAACAAGCTCACGGGGGAGGCCACTGTCGATCCGATGCGTGAGGCCGGCAGCGGCACCGTGCGCGATCCCGAGTTGGTGCGGATCGAGGAGGTGATAACTAAAATCAATGACCTATTCTCAGGAGAGCATACTCAGGCGGATACTCGCGCGGTTGTCACCCATATCCGGGACAAACTGACAGGGAACGAAACGCTTCGAGAACAGGCTCAGGCGAATTCACTTGCACAGTTCTCGGCAAGCCCCGATATCAGCTGGGTCTTTACCGGAGCCGTGATCGAAGCCATGAAAGCGTCTGAGGACCTTTCGGGGCAGATCTTATCTAGCGAAACCATTTCTCGGACGTTGCTAGACGAGCTGCTACCTGGAATCTATCGAGCGCTCCAGAAAGTTACTTAGTCGGAATCGATACACTTTTCGCTTAACCCGGGGAGATCAGTGGGGAGTTTAAATTGGCCCGCGCCGTACGGGTCGAGTCGCGTCGTCCTGGCATGTCCCCAGTAAACGGAGGTATCTCGCTTTGGAATCTTGTTGCCCAGCAGCATGCCCGAGCGATTGCGTCCGCCGCTGACGACGGTGATACCCGGGGCCGGGTGTAATTCGAGTATTGCCTTCGGACCGATACCCCGGAAGCCGGCCACACCGATGGACGTCAGGAGCGCGCCGACCGGCTCTTCGACAGTCCTGTCGGCCGATGACTCGGGAACGTGGGGCGTCGAGACGCCGTCGAGCAGTTCTCGCAGTGCCGTCGGCCCTTCGAGGGCTGCGAGCACGTAGTACATCACGTCATCGGACACGTCTGTGTCCTCGTCGATGGCGTCAATCGCCGCGTCGACGAGTGGCCTGTCGACAGCATTGACGGCAACGGTCACCGGCACTCCTATGTTCGTTCTGATGGCTAACCACACCCCACAGTTCCATATGGGACCGACAGTTCGCAGGGACATCGAAAACGCCACCGAATGTGTCGGTACCCGATGCTTCGATGGCAGGATGTCACGACTCGATGAGGGTTTCCCGCCGCCCACGGCCTGTGTGCAGTGGTGTCAGCACCGCAGCTACGACCTGCACGTCCTCGACGACAGTACGGCCAAAGCGATCTAGAAATTCTCCGCTTCACATACAGTCAACAGATGAAAGAAATCTGTTCGGATGACTCCGAGCCCACGAACTGCGGTAAAACGCATGACAGCGTAAGCCGACAAGCGCCAGCGCTACTTCAAAAGATCGACAGAAAAGAAACTGCGAATAAAGGGGCACGAGCGTGATATCGAGGATTCGTCTAATCTCCTACAAAGGTTTTAACGATTTCACTATCCGCTTTGCAAGCACATCATTACTGATCGGCCCAAACAATGCAGGCAAGAGTACCGCCATAGGCGCACTTCGCCTTTGCGCCGCACTTCTACACCATGCAAAACGACGAAAACCAAACGAAACTAGATTTGACCAGAGACGAGATAGAAGCGTATTTGTATACCCAATAAGCATAACACCGGTAAAATTCTTCGACGAAAACATCCGTCACGAGTTTCAGCCAATAGAAACTAGAATTGAGCTGCATTTCAAGAACAAGTCTGCTCTATACGTCGTGTGGCCTGAAGACGAGGCAGGATATTTCTACCTTGAGCATATTCCTGGAGCCCAGCCACCAAGCTTGGCTGTTGCACGTCGCGACTACTCGACCATTGGGGTTGTTCAAACTCTCAATCCGCTTGAGCACCAAGAATCCGTTCTTAGCGAACTTCACGTGCGTGAGAATCTTGGCACTCGACTTGCGAGCAAGCATTTTAGAAACCAGCTATATCAAGTAGACGCGGAGTCAGAAACTGAATTTGCAGAGTTGAAGCGTTATCTCGTTGATAGGACACCCGAGATCGCGTCTCTGGACCTCGCAGTCACTCATGCCGACGCTCGACAGCTCGATCTGTACTTCAGAGAAAATAATAGCAAGGTAGAAAAGGAGATCTACTGGGCGGGAGACGGTCTTCAAATTTGGCTTCAGTTATTGTTTCACATCTGGCGGCATGAGAAAGTGCAAACCTTGATTCTGGATGAGCCTGATGTCTATCTGCATCCGGATTTGCAGCGCCGTTTGGTCTCCTTGCTCGAAGATTTAGGCTCCCAGGTAATTCTAGCTACACACGCACCCGAAATGCTGGCGGAAGCGAATAAAGAGTCCGTAATACTTATTGATAGAAACCGTCGAACCTCGAAGAGAATCACCGACAGCTCTGCCTTGTCGGAAATTAACGACTCTCTAGGATCCGGTTTCAACCTGAGACTAGCTAAAGCTCTGCAATCAAAAGTAGCATTGTTCGTCGAGGGCAAGGATATGAAGATTCTGTCGAATCTTGCGAAAAAGCTGGACGCAAAAAAATTGGGTAATGAACGTGGGGTAACGGTTGTTCCAATGGGTGGTTCGTCGAAGTCGGATCTTGCTAAGTCATTTGGTTGGCTGAACCGGACCGTACTGGACTCTTCGGTTCAAGTTTACGTCGCACTCGACCGCGACTTCATGAGTGACAACGAAGTCGCGATAATTCTTGAGGGTTTCGCCAAAGAGGACGTCAGAGCACACGTCTGGCAGAGAAATGAGATTGAAAGTTACCTAATTAGCGTTCCTACCATTTCCAGGATTTCGGGGATAGAAATTGAGACAATACATCTATTCCTGGACGAGACGACATCCGAGCTTCGTGAAAAAACTTTCGGTCAGTTCTTGAGCGCATTTGAAGCTCGAGCACGAGGATCTGGAAAGAACATCGTTACCTTACATACTGAGGTAACGGCTTTTTTCAACGAAAACTGGCAATCAACTCAGTGGCGCCTGGAGCGTAGCCCGGGCAAAGAGGTCCTAGCCGGCATAAATCGACGAATACAGAGCAACGGGGGAACAGCCGTAAGCCCGCGTTCGTTGTCGTCGTCCATATACCGCCGCGAGATTCCGGACGAGCTCAGGGACTTCCTCCTTGAAATCGAAAGCCTGCTGACATAGGCCGATGGCAGGCGTAGCTCATCACTCGCGAAATAATGCACCCGCACCTCGACCAGCGAACCGCCAAAAGTCCGTGACCACTGACTTGTCGGGTATCGAAGGCATTCTTTACAGCCGGCATATGGAGCGCCCTAGTCATAAAGTAATAAGTGCATCCTACTAACGAGAGCCATAATCTAGCTCTCCAGCTTCACGAACGCGTCTCGGCTGGCACTCACCCAGGTTTCTGACATCACCACCACGTCTACGAGTGGCCTGTCGACAGCATTGTCGGCAACGGTCACCGGCACTCCTATGTTCGTTCTGATGGCTAACCACACCCCACAGTTCCATATGGGACCGACAGTTCGCAGGGACATCGAAAACGCCACCGAATGTGTCGGTACCCGATGCTTCGATGGCAGGATGTCACGACTCGATGAGGGTTTCCCGCCGCCCACGGCCTGTGTGCAGTGGTGTCAGCACCGCAGCTACGACCTGCATGTACTCGACGACGGTGTGGAGGTGGACCTGGATTGGTGGAACGGCCACCTCGACCGGGCAGGACACGATCTTCGGCTGCGCGGCCGCAACCTCGACGGCGAGATCGTCGAGTACGGCGGCGCAACTGTTCAGCGCAACGATCTTCGAATCGGCACCGATCTGGCTACGGGCGAACACGATTCGCTCGGCCTGTTGTTTCTCTGCGCAGCCTGGCAGAGCAGTCACCGGCACCGCAGGGCTATGCGGCGATTCCCGGACGTCATGAACCCGCACCTCAGCCGTCCCGACGAGAACCCCGTCGCCAAGACTCTCGCTGTGCTCGACAGCTGCGTCCGCAACCGCGCAGTGCCCGACCATCCAAACTCGACCTGGTCCGGTTGGCCCGACGCACCGGGCGTCGGAATGTCGCTCATGGCGACGTTCCTGTGGGCGGTGAAAGCGTCGGTCTACGGCGGACCGGCTCAACTGATCGACCAATACGGAGTCTCCACCCTCATCCACGAAGGATGGCTCGAAGACCCGTCCGTCACCGGATTCACTCGTCGTCGCTACGACCGCTACGTCGAACTCATCACCGCATGGGCCACCGACATCGACACCAGCCCTGAACTCGTCGAAATGTGGCTCGTGCAGCGCTGGAGCGCCCGACTCAACGAAGCACGACACGGTCGCTACACAGCACCCACGTTGTTCTGAGTCACCTTGCAATTCATAGTGATACGAGCATGAAACTTTTCGCAGTACGGCGACCAATGCCACACATCATGGCACCAACAGCACACCCAAGCCGGGGATCAGAGCGTTCGACGCATCGGGATTCTCGCGGTCGTGGGTCACCGTTACGAACACCGGACCCGCACCCGTTCGAGCTGTCACCTCGGTCGGCAGGCGGTAAGCCTGCGGACCACCCTGATTGGCCGGCTGAGTCCGATCGATCTCGTCGTTCCAGTGCCGCAAGCCGGCGGAGCCTGCCTCACCGGTGGACAGGTTGCGCCAGTTGACCGTCAGATGCCGGTAAGCGAACTGGTAGTAGTACGGCCGGATGTCGGCGGCCGAGAAACGCACCTCACCCGGCTTCTCCCCGACCACCGCGCGAATCGGAATGGTCTGGATCAGCCCGCCGGGAACGCCCGCAGGGACGAATTCAGGCCCCGTGATGACAGGCACCTGCAGTACCGACTCCTGCGGCGCAGCGGTTGCAGTTCCGGCACCTACGCCGAAGGCCAGGGGGACGGACAGCGCCAGGGCGGCGACTCCGCATCGGATCGATGTCCTCATCGATTTCCTTTCGTAGGTGCGCTCAGGGCACGTAAATCAAGCCTTTGCCCGGGATCAGAGTGTCGGCGTACGGCGCACTGTCGTAGTACTCGCGGTAGTGCGTCACGGTGATCTCGACCCAGCCACTACCCGTGGGCAGCGCGACCTCGAGTGGTAACTGTTCTGCGCGCAGCGGCGGGAGGTCGTTCGGCGGGCCCGGGTTGGGGTTGTCCTGCCAGTGCCGCAGTCCTACGGTTCCACGAAACCCGATGTCCCAGTTCCGCCAAGTCACACCGAGACTTCGGTACGGATACTGGTCTGCATACGGCGCGATATTCGCCGCGGACAACAGCAGAACACCCGGCTCGGTCCCGACCGTGGCCTTCATCGGAATGGTCTGAAACAACCCACCGGGCACCGCACCGGGCGCGATCTGAAAACCGGTCACTACTGGAACCTGCAGCAGCGTGCTCTGCGGCGCTGCCACAGCCGTTCCCAGGCCGATGCCGAGCATCAACGGAACTGTCAGTGCGATCGATACGACCGCTCGCCGGAACGTCTTTCGCATACCGCACGCCTTCCGCTCATGTCGCACAATGGAATACCGGTTCGCTCGGGGCACCGGACCACTCATTCGAGCCCGAACTTGAAACATCGAGCGCTGCTCGAGCCGTTACCCGACCCACCCTCGCAGCCACCGCGACAAAAGGACCACTCGTATACCGATTCGTGACGGGGTCGTGACACGAAAGACGTTAACAGACCACTTGGCCCGTTCGATGAATTGGGCAGAGGTGCTGCACTCGGCAGCCACCGGTGAGGACGAACGAATGAGTCGAGTCCGCAGAGTCGTGGCCACGTGCGCACTGATCGCCGCTACCGGTTTCGCAGCCATCGCCTGCGGATCCGAGCAACCCACCGGAACCGAGTCCCCGCCCACCACCAGTGCAGCCGCAGCGCCGTCGGCCAACGGCTACACCGACTCCGACGGAGGCAGCGGCCCCGGGCCCACCGGTGAAACTCCTGACGTGACTGGGCTACCGACCATCCCCGTCGAGCAAGGCATTCCCGCTGTGCCACCTGCCCCGAATCGCGACGACGTCAACGTCGATGCCCGCGATTACGAACAACCCGGCGGCCAGTACTTCTTCCAGTCCCCCAGCGGCAACGTGTTCTGCGGCTTCAACTCGTACAACGCACCCGGAACCATTGTGGGCTGTCAAGTGCGTTACTCGGTGCCGGGAAACACCGGGCGCGAGTGCTCCAATGCCGCGAACAACACCTACGGGGTGAAGATCAACCAGGACGACACCGTCGAACAGATCTGCACCAATCAGGGCATCTTCGTCGGAGACCCGAACAACGGCGAACCGCGAGTACTCGAATACGGCCAGGTCGTCGGAGTGACCGGCACCTTCTGCCGCTCCACCGAAGCCGGCATCGCCTGCTACAGCGGCGACCACGGATTCGCCATCTCCCGCGACATCAACATTGCTTTCTGACAACACTTTCCGAGCGAACTAGGCCCGACTGGGCTCGGTGACGAAGTCGTCCAGATCGGCCCGCCGCGTCATCTCCCAGTAGTCGACGATGCGCCATGGCAGCGTCGAGACCACACGTCCGGCGTCGTTGCGGTACCAGTTGTCCATGCCGCCGTGCGACCAGATCATCTTCGCGTGCGCCTCGTCGTGCTTGCGGACGTACTCCGCTTCCACATCCGCCTTGCACTCGATGGCTCCGATTCGCTTGTCCACCATGTCGATCAACACATCGACGATGTAGCGCACCTGACATTCCGCGATGGTGATGTAACTGCCCCCGTGACCCAGTACCGTTCCGGGACCGCAGGTGATGAAGAAGTTCGGGAAGTCCGGGACAGTGATGCCGAGATATGCGTGCGCATCCTCCGGGCCCCAGATATCGCGAATGGACTCCCCCGATCGTCCGCGCACGTCGATCGGCGTCAACAGCTTGTGGGTCTCGAAGCCCGTCGCGAGAATCACTACATCGACCTCGGTCTCCGAACCATTCTGCGCAACAACCGATTTAGCGGTGATGGACGAGACTGCATCGGCGATGAGGGTGACGTTGTCGCGCTTGAGGGCGGCGTACCAGCCGTTGTCGAGAAGCATCCGTTTGCCGAAAGGCGGGTAGTCGGGAAGCGACTTTTCGATCAGGTCGGGCCGACCCTCGAGCTCGGCTTCGATGTAGCGGGTGAAGACGCGTCGATGCGCGTCGTTCATCGGGTTGATCGAGCGCTGCGGATGCTCCCACTCGGGATCGACCTGCAGCGAGCTGTGCACACGATCGTTGAAGTTCCAGGCCAGCCTGGTCCGGTACCACAGCCGATACAGCGGAACGACGTCCATCAGGTAGTTGGCGTCATCGCCCATCTCGGTGAAGTACACGTCGCTCGACGACACCCACTGCGGCGAACGCTGAAACACCGTCGCATGCCCCACCGTCGACGCGATGGCCGGCAGCACCTGCATGGCACTGGCCCCGGTTCCGACGATGGCGACGCGCTTGCCGGTCAGATCCAGATCCGCCGGCCAGTTCGCGGTATGGAAGATCGGGCCGTCGAACGACTCGAGCCCGGGAATGTGGGGCACCTTCGGCCGATTGAGCTGACCGGTCGCGGTGATCACCACGTCGGCGGTCAGGGTTTCGCCATCGACGGTACGGACGGTCCAGCCCTGTCGCTGCGCGTCGTATTCGGCGGTCGCTACCTCGGTGTCGAAGCGAATACGTTGCCGCAGATCGTGTTCGGAGGCGACGTCGCTGAGGTACTGCCACACCTCGTCGCGCTTGCCGAAGTGGGTGCTCCAGGCCCGCGGCGCGAAGGAGTAGGAGTACAGGTGACTGGGGGTGTCGACACCCGCACCGGGGTAGGTGTTCTCGAACCAGCCGCCGCCCACGTCGGAGTTTTTCTCGAGCACAACGTGGCTGATGCCCGCTTCGTGCAGCTTGATGGCGGCGAGCATCCCCGAGACGCCGGCACCGATCACGATGACCGACAGATCGTTCGGAGCAGCCACCGGAGTGTCCGAGGCGGTGAAGCCCATGTCCTCGGCGACCATGACGCCGAACTCGGGAGGAACCTGCTCACCGACGGCCACGCTGATCATCTCGACCAGGTGCTCCGAATCGGGCGAGGGCACCGCCATGGGCGCACCCTCGTGGAACGCGCAGATCGCGTCGAGCGCCGCAGATCGGATGCGGTCGGCAACTGCGTCGTCGAATCCGCCCGTGTCGTTGTTGTCCATGCCCCGACTGCGCGTGGGGCGATACGGATCGGCGAGCCACATGGGATCGCCGGTCAACTGATAGAGCACCGCCACCAGCGTGGGCAGGTTGGCTGCGGTGAGAGCCCGCGAGAGCCGGTCCCGATCGACCCCACCCACGGTTTCCACTGCCGTTGCTGCGTCTGTGGACACCGGTACCTCCTGTTGCGCGCTGCTCCATCCGACTCCGACAGCTCAACTAACCACGGTTAGGCAATTTCGCGCAAGGGATTCGCGATCTCGAAATTCACAGCACATCGAGCCTTGACAATGTGGCCCACGCCACACGATGCTTCATGGCACTACCTAACAGCGGACAGGCGAAGGGACACACCCATGGAACTCACCGAGGCGATGCGCACCACCGGCACCTGCAGGCGGTACCTCAGCGATCCTGTTCCCGACGAGGTGTTCAAGGCCGCGTTCGACGTCGCCCGCTTCGGCCCGCAGGGCGGCAACCGACAGCCCGTGCGATGGATCGTCGTGCGCGACGCCGCCCGCAAGCAGGCCCTCGCCGATCTCTACCTCCCGA
Organism: Rhodococcus sp. IEGM 1354; assembly: GCF_030056855.1. Classification (NCBI taxonomy): domain Bacteria; kingdom Bacillati; phylum Actinomycetota; class Actinomycetes; order Mycobacteriales; family Nocardiaceae; genus Rhodococcus; species Rhodococcus sp. IEGM 1354. Next base: position 81,157 of record NZ_JASHKT010000008.1, on the reverse strand, counting down.
TGTGGGACGCCTACTTCGCCGGCATCACCGGCGGAACCGTCGCCGTCGGCGCATTGCCCAAGACCGTGCAGGACGCCGACTACTTCGCCCGCCACCTCCACGAGGTACCCGCCATCGTGGTGGTCTGCGCCGCGTTGGACGGACTGCACCCCACCGACCACGAACTCGGCCGACTCTCCGTCGTCGGCGGCGCATCCATCTACCCCACCGTGCAGAACCTGTGCCTGAGTCTGCGCGACCAGGGTGTCGCGACCGCGGTGACGACTTTGCTGTGCCACGAGGAGCCCGCTATTCGCGAACTGCTCGGGATCCCGGACGACTACATCACCGCCGCGCACATCGCCGTCGGTTATCCCGAGAAGTCGTTCCCGCGCAGGCTCACTCGCGATCCCGTCGAACAGATCGTTGCGGCAGAGACGTTCTCGCAGCCGATGTTCGAGTCCGCTGCACTCTCCCCCGCCCTTTAATAGCTAGCACCTCGAGGAGTCCGCCGTGCCCGGTACTGCCATCCACCACCGCTCCCCCATCGGCCGCGCCACCATCGGCGATCAGCTGCGTCGCCATGCACGCACGCAGCCGAACAAGGTCGCGTTCATCAGCTACGCGGCGGACGGCACCCGCGAGGTCACCTCGTACGGCGAACTGGATTCTCGCGCAAACCAGTTCGCCAATCTGCTGGTCGATCTCGGCGTGACCTCGGGCGACCGCGTCGCATCGATGGCACGTAACAGCGTCGACGTGGTGGTGGCGTACTACGGCACGCTCAAAGCGGGTGCGGCCTTCACCGGCATCAACGTGATGTATCGCGCGGCCGAGGTGAAGCACCAACTCGAACACGCGGAACCGACTGTGGTGGTGGCCGATCCGGCCTACGCCGAGATCATCTCCTCGGTGAAGCCGGAGACCACCACCCTGGTGACCTTCGGTACCGAATACGCCGCACTGACGGCGAACACCCCGTCCACCGAGCCGGACGTCGACATGGACGAGAACGACGTCGCGATGGTCATCTATACCTCCGGAACCGAAGCAGCTCCCAAGGGCGTGATGATTCCGCACCGCAACTTCCTGATCTCCACCGCGCCCGCATGGAGCTGGGGCCTGCGCACCGGACCGGAGGACACCTGGCTGTTCGTCATGCCGTTCCACACCATCGCCGGACTCGGCTCGATGACGACCCTGACGCTGATGGGTGCCACCCTCGTACTGCCCGCGACGGTCGATCCGGCTCAGTCACTGCGCATCATCGCTGCCGAGAAGATCTCCGTCATCGCGCAGACGCCGACGTTCTATCTGGCCCTGGCCCGTGACGAGCAGTTCGGCCCCGAGACCGTCAGCCAGGTCCGGCGCTGCCTCACCTACGGTGGCCAGGTGTCACCGCACACGATCAGCGCCTGGGCCGCCGCCGCACCCGAGGCTATCTGGGGCACCTACTGGGGACAGTCGGAACTCTCGCAGCTCGGTTCGGTCGGCTGGTTCACGACCCTCGACGACATTCCCGACGGCGACGCGTCGTGGATCGGGAAGCCCGTCACCCACCTCGAGATCAAGGTGGTCGACCCCGCGGGCAACGAGAGCGAGATCGGCGAATTGCTCTGCCGCACTCCATCGGTGATGCTCGGCTACTTCAAGGACCCCGAGCGTACCGCCGAGGTGTTCCGAGACAGCTGGGTGCACACCGGCGACATGGTGCGCATCGACGCCGACGGCAACCTGTTCTTCTACGATCGGATGAAGGACATGATCAAGTCGGGAGGGATGAACGTGTCGTCGCAGGAAGTGGAACGCACCATCCACACGCACCCGGATGTGCTGCGTGCCGCCGTCGTCGGAGTACCCGACCCGTACTGGTCCGAGGCCGTCACCGCCTTCGTCATCGCCCGCGACGGGGTGACCGCCGACCCGGCCGCGATCATCGAGTACTGCCGCACCGAGTTGGCGTCGTACAAGGCACCGAAGTCGGTACACATCGTGGCCGAACTGCCCGTCGATCCGCAGGGCAAGATCCTCAAGCGTGAACTGCGACTGCTGGCGGCGGTCGAGGAAACGGTATGACGCAGCCGGCCGATGTGAGTCCACTGCCTCGTCAGGCTCGTACGCGTCAACGGCGAGAGGACATCGTCGCCAATGCCGCGAATATCTTTGCGCGTGAGGGCTACTCGAACGTGGGGATGCGCGATATCGCCGACGCCGTCGGTATCAAGGGTGCCAGCCTCTACCACCACTTCCCGTCCAAGGAAGATATCCTCTTCGCGATCTGTCTGACGGTCACGCAGGAACCGGCCGAGGAGAACCTGCCGCTGCTCGACGCGGCCGGAACCCCGACCGAGCGCCTGTCGTCTCTGGTGCGTGCGCACCTGGTGCATCTGAACCGGCGACGGGTGGAGTACATCGTCGGCCTTCACGAGTTGGCCTCGCTGACGCCCGAGCATCGCACTGTCATCGAGGACTACCGCCGCCAGTATCAACGACGCGTCCGCGATGTCATCACCGCCGGAATGCGCAGTGGTGAATTCACCGTCCCGGATGCACGATTGGCGTCGTTCGCCCTGACCGACATGCTCAACGGCATCAGCAACTGGTTCCACGACGGCGGCGAGCTGAGCATCGAGGACGTTGCCGACAACTACGTCGACTTGGCCGTTCACCGCATTCTGGGGGCATCACATGACAATTGACGGTCACTGCGACCCCGAATTCGCGGCGGTGCGCGACGCACTCGCCGCCAATGTCGAGAGCGGAGCCGAACTCGGCGCGTCGATTGTGGTCGACATCGACGGCCATACCGCTGTCGACCTCTGGGGTGGCTACCGCGACACCGAGCGCCGGCTGCCGTGGGAGTCGGACACGATCACCAACGTGTGGTCGACCACGAAAATGGTGACGTGCCTGGCGGCGTTGATGCTCATCGAGCGTGGCGTGCTCGATCCGGATGCGCCGGTCGCGACGTACTGGCCCGAGTTCGCAGCGGCAGGTAAGCAGGACATCGCGGTCCGGAACCTGCTGTCGCACACCTCCGGAGTCTCGGGATGGGACAGGCCGTTCAGCGAAGAGGACCTCTACGACTGGGACCTCTCGACCTCACGTCTGGCTGAGCAGGCTCCGTGGTGGGACTCGCGCACCACGTCGGGGTATCACGCAGCCAGCCAGGGGCACCTGATCGGCGAAGTGGTTCGGCGCGTCACCGGAAAGCCGTTGCGGCAGTTCGTCGCCGATGAGATTGCTGGTCCTCTCGGTGCCGACTTCCAGATCGGTGCCGCCGAGGCTGACTGGGATCGGATCGCCGATGTGGTTCCGCCGCCCCCGCCCACCGACGACGCTGTGCCCGATCCGACGATGGTGCGTCGCAAAACGTTCCTCGGGCCGTTGGTGCAGGCCTCGTCCGCGAAGACCGCTGCATGGCGCGGCGCGGACATGGGCGCGTTGAACGGGCACGGAAATGCACGATCGGTCGCGAGAATCCTGTCGGTCATCTCCCGAGGCGGCACCGTGGACGACATACGACTGCTGAGCCCGGAGACCATCGACACGATCTTCGAGGAGCAATCGAACGGACTCGATCTGGCACTGGGCATTCCGTTGCGCTTCGGCCTGGGCTTCGCTCTGCCACAGAAGGAATCGATGCCTTACATCCCCGACGGCAAGATCTGCTTCTGGGGAGGTTGGGGCGGATCGCTCACCGTTCTGCACCCGGAGTCGAAGCTGACCGTCTCCTACGTCATGAACCGAATGGGGCCCGGAATCATCGGCTCGGACCGCGCGGAGCAGTACGTCCGGGCGGTGTACGAGGCGATGGTCTGACGGTCAGCGCTCGGACGGCGTCAAGAATTCGAGCACTGCCGCCATGTCCTTGGCCCCGAGTCCGGAGTCCAACGCCCCGTCGAGAACGTTCCCGACGGTTGTGGCCTGGGGAAGCTCGAGCCCGTGGTCGCGGGCGAGCGCGAGTCCCAGGCCTACGTCCTTGTGCAAGAGCGACAACGGGAATGCCACACCAGCCGCGGACGGGTCGAGAAAGTGTTCCTTCTTGTAGCCCACGTACGGCGCAGCCACCGCGCTGGAACCCAACACCTCGTACAGGGCGGCCGGTGCCAAACCGGCCGACTCACCGAGAATCAGTGCTTCGGCAACGGCCTGGTTCAATGCAGCGAGAACCGAATTGACGGCGAGTTTCGCCACCGAAGCAGTACCGGCCGCACCGGTGTGGAACTGCGCGCGCGTCACTGCCTCCAACACCGGCTTCAGGTAGGTGAACTGTTCGTCGTCGCACCCGACCATGGTCGTGATCTGCCCGGTCTCGGCCAGGCTCACACTGCCCGATACCGGGGCGTCGACCACCGCTGTACCCGATCCTGCTGCGCGCTCGGCGAACTCGCGCACGGCGGTCGGCCCGACCGTCCCCATCACCACATGAAGGTGTTCCGCCGCGCCGGCTGTCGCAATTCCGTGCTCACCGAACAGCACCTCCTCGGTCGCTGCCGCATCGGGCAACATACTGAAGGAGATCTCGGCTCGCGCCAGATCGGCGGGCGTCGTGGTGATCGTCATTCCCAGATCGACCAGGCCGGCCGGCGCTGTCTCCGACGTCAGGTACAGGTCGTAGGCGGTGACCGTGTGGCCCGCCTCGAGGAAGCGGCGCACCATATGGGTACCCATGCGGCCGACTCCGGCGAATCCGATGTGCATTGTCTCTCCTAGGGTGGGGCGGGCCATCAAGTGTGTACTTCGATGTCGATCAGGACGTCGGTGCGTCGCCGACCCGCACCAGGAGCTTCTGGGCGTCACCGTTCGGGTCCAGCAGCCGCTCGAATCCGTCGGCGACGATGTTCTCGACGTCGATGATTTCGCTGACCACTTTCTCCACCGGGTAGCGTCCCGACGCGACCAGTGCGATGATGCGCGGCCAGTCGTATACCGGGTAGCACCAGGTGCCCACCAGAGTCAGGTCCTTGTTGGACATGGCCATTGGATCAATCGTTGCGGGCTTGACGTGCAGACCGACCTGCGCGACGGTTCCTCCGGAGCGAACGCTGTCGAGCGCTGCCGTCAATCCGTGCTGATGACCCGAGCATTCCGCTGCGGCGTCGACTCCGATACCGCCGGTCAGGGCGCGGACGGCCGCGGGCACATCCTGCACCGTCGGATCCAGCACCTCAGCAATACCGAATGCCTCGATCAGCGCGCGGCGCTTGGCATTCGGCTCCGAGACGATGATCTTCGCTGCGCCCGACGCATGCGCATACAAAGCGGACAGGGCCCCGATCGGTCCAGCACCCGTGATGAGGATGGTGTCCCCTGCTCGCAACCCCGTGCAGTCGACGCCGTAGGCGGCCACCGCTGCCGGCTCGATCAGCGCGCCCTGGACATCACTGACGCTGTCCGGTAGCACCGACACCTGTTGTTCCTGCACCGCAACCAGTTCGGAGATTCCTCCGCCGCCCCAGCTCAGACCGGTGCAGGCCATGATCACACACAGATGGTTCAGTCCGCGTCGGCAGTAGTAGCACTTACCGCAGGTGACGAGCGGCATCACCGACACACGATCGCCCACCGCGACCGACTCGACGTCGGAGCCGATCTCGACTACGCGCGCCGAGAATTCGTGTCCGAACACCTGCGGCGCTTTCGCACCGGTGAGTGCGTGGGGTTCGGTCGGAATGACGATCGGACCGAAGGCGTACTCGTGCAGGTCCGTTCCGCAGATGCCGCAGAAGAACGGTCGAAGCAGAACCTCGCCCGGGCCCACCTTCGGGGCCGGAACGTCTTCTACCCGTACATCGTGTCGGTCGTGAAATACCGCAGCGCGCATAGCTTTCTCCTGAAGTCGAAAAATCTGTGTGAAGGGGCGAGGTCCTGCGTCAGACCGCGGTGATTCCGCCGTCGATGGTGACCGCGGAACCGGTCTGATAGCCGACGTCCTCGCGCAGCAGGAAGACCACCAGCTCGGCGATCTCCTCGGGAGATCCGTACCGCCGAAGCGGTGTGCCTTCGATGAACCGGTCGCGCTCGAAGTTCGGATCGTCCGGGTTGACCAGACTTTCGGACCTCGACATCAACGGAGTGTCGACCGGTCCGGGGCAGATGCAGTTCACCCGAATGCCGTGGGCCGCGGATTCGGCTGCAGCACTGCGCGTCAGCCCCAGAACGGCGTGCTTGGTCACCACGTAGTCGGAGCGATCAGGAGCGCCCTTGAGGCTGAGAATCGAACCGGTGTTGACCACCGCTCCACCCCCGGACCGCTGCAGCAGCGGGAGCACGTTCTTCAGTCCGAAGAACATTCCGTTGAGGTTGACGTCCACCACCGATCGCCATTCGCTCTCGGTGGTATCGACGATGGACTTGTGCACTCCCTCGACCCCGGCGTTGTTGAAGAACAGTCGCGGTTCGCCGATCAGCGAGGTCGCGGCGTCCGCATACGCCTTCACCTGATCGTGAACGGACACATCGGCGGCGAACGGATGGATCTCGCCCTCCGACTCCGCAGCCGTGCGCTCTGCGGCCGCCATGTTCATGTCGACGGCGAGCACTCGGGCACCCAACGACGCCAGCCGATGCGCCACTGCCCGGCCGATGCCGCTGCCGGCACCGGTGACTATTGCACCCTTGTTCGTGAACTGAGACTGTTCGTTCATCGCTGACTCCTCGGGAGGATTCCGGCCGCGCGGTAACTCTCGGTCTTGTCCATGAAACTCTCGAACGTGGATCGGAACCCGAGGAAACCGGCCTTGCGGCTTTTCGTCATATCGGTCAAGCATTCGATGTCGCGGCCCAGGTCGCCGTCCGTATGCCACCAGGACGCCAGACGATCGACATCTGCTTCGACCAGATCGTGCTTCGCCGCGATCTCGGCCCACACCTTCGCGGCGTCACCCATGCGTTCGGCGAGCGGCTTGGGGGCATCGGCGAAACCGACGGGTTCGACGCCGAACGCCTCCGCGATCTGTGGCCACATCCAGCGCCATCGGAACACGTCACCGTTCGCGATGTTGAAGGCTTCGTTCTCGCCCTCGACATGTGTTGCCGCCCAGATCATCTGCTCGGCGAGAAGGTCCGCATCGGTGATGTCGGTCAAGCCGTTCCACTGGGTATCCGAACCGGGGAACACGAACGGCGCACCGGTCTCGCGGCAGATCTCGGCGTACACGCCCAGCGTGAGCGCCATGTTCATCGCGTTCCCCACCGCGTAACCGAAGACGGTGTGCGCTCGGTGCACACTCCAGGTGAACCCCTGCGCTTCCGACGCCGAGAACAGTTCGTCCTCTTGGGTGTAGTAGAAGTTCGGGTTCGGCAGCCTGGGTTCGCTCTCGTGGAACGGAGTTTCGGCCATGACACCGGTCGCGTAATCGTCGAACGGGCCGAGATAGTGCTTCAGGCCGGTCATCAGCGCGACGTGACGCAGCGCGGACTTGCCCTTCATCGCACCGAGGACGTTGCGGATGATGCTGCCGTTGACCTCGATGTTCTCGGCCTCCGAGTCCTGCTTCATCCAGGCCGTGATGAACACGATCTCCGGGTCGACGCCGTCGAGTGCTGCAGCCAACGACTCCGGATCGAGCAGATTCGCCGAGACCGGCACCACGCCCTCGACCGGATTGGTCGTGCCGCGGGCCAGACCGTAGGTGGTCCATCCTGCGTCGACGAGCTGGCGCGAGATCGTCTGGCCGGCAATCCCGGTGGCACCGATGACGAGCGCCGCCTTGCTGGGCGCGCTCATCGGATGGCCGGATCGATAAGGACCTTGCCTTCGACCTTGCCGGTCGAGAGCCGCTCCAGCGCCGCGGGCAGATCTGCCAGCCCCACAGGTGCTTCGGCCAGCTCCTTGCCGAGCGGTCCGGTGTTCAGAATGTCCAGTGCGGCAGGTAGATCGGTGTCGCACACGTGCGCGAGGGTGGTCTCGAGAGTGATCTCTCGGAAAACGAGCGAATGCACGTCCAGCTCCGGTTTCTCTTTGGGAATTCCTACTGCGAGTACGCGGCCGCCATCGGCCACCATGGTCAACGCCGAGACCAATTGGCCGGGCGCTCCACTTGCTTCGATGACGACGTCCGGCTTCTTTCCGCCCAGTGCCTCGATGATCTCCGCGCCGAGGTCCTCGGACGGAGTCAGCGTGCGATGCGCTCCGAGGCGCGTCGCACGATCGAGCCGCTTCCCCGGGAAGTCGACGACGGTGACATCGACATCCACCAGGTGCTTCAGGCCGGCGAGGACGAACGAACCGATGGCACCGGCACCGATGACGACGACGTTGTCACCGTCACGGGCACCAGAGCGCCGCGCAGCGTGAATGCCGACGGCCAATGGCTGAGCGAGTCCGGCATAGTCGACGGACAGTCCTTCGGGCAACGCTCGCAGCGTCTTCGACGGGACGCTCACGTACTCCGCCATGCCGCCGTCGACGTTGAGTCCGAGGGTCTTGTAGGTCGCGCACTGGTTGGTGCGGCCTTCTTTGCATCGTCGGCATGTGCCACACCAGATTCCGGCCCCGGTAGCCACCAGATCTCCGATCTTGTTCTCGGAGTCGGGGTCTGCTTCGACCACCTCGCCGACGAATTCGTGGCCGAGGATCAACGGGCCCTGATGTCCACTGTGGGGGTGCCGCCGCAGCACCGGGAAGGTCTTGGGTCCGGCCACCCATTCCGAGGCGTCGGTGCCGCAGATACCCGAGCGCAGAACACGGACGAGCGCTTCACCCGACGCACGTCGCGGAACCGGAACCTCCTCGACGCGGATGTCGCGCGCGCCGTAGTACACGGCCGCCTGCATGGTGTCGGGCACAATTCCTCCTGGACGAATTTCGAATGTGATGCACGCTACTTGTTAAGTGTAGAGTAACACTGCACATGTTCAGTGCCAAGCGGTTACGGCACGAAAACCTGTGCGAGAACGTGGAACAGCGGAATGACCGAGCAATGAGACAATCGATGCACTACGGTCCGTCCAGTGGGTGCGTACACCCGGCATCAGGGGGCGACGTTGATTGCAGAGGTGGGAGGCGACGGAAGAATGACCGAAGAGAGCGTCGAGGTCGAATCGGCCGAGACGGCCGTTCAGATGAACGCGCAAATGGGCTTGCGACTGCGTGGAGCGCGCGAGAAGGCGAACATGTCGTTGCGGGAGATGGCACGTCGAGTTCATCTGTCCCCCAGCTTCATCTCTCAGGTCGAGCTCGGACGGACGGCACCCTCGGTGGGCACGCTGTACGCCATGGTCACCGAGTTGGGTCTCTCGCTCGACTCTCTGATGGCCGAGGACGTAGCACCGCATGACCTCGAATCCCCGCGGCCTACACCGTCGACTCGGCCGAAGCTCGCGGACCGAACCGAGGTAGCCCACGCGAACGGCAGTGCGCGAGCGTCCTCGGTTCAGCCGCTCCCGGAGGTGGGAGCGCTTCCCGGCCTGCAGCGGGCCGACGAACGACCCGAGTTGTATCTCGGGGGTGTGCGTTGGGAACGCCTGACGCCGGACGACGACCCGGACGTGGAGTTCCTCCGCGTCACCTACCCGGCTGGAACCGAATCCTGCCCCGCAGACAATCTGATGAACCACGGCGGCAAGGAGTACATCCACATCCTGTCCGGACGATTGGAGATTCAGGTGGCCTTCGCCCGGCAGGTGCTCGGCCCGGGTGACAGTCTCCATTTCGACTCGTCCATTCCGCATCGACTGAGCAACCCGCACGACGAGACCTGTGTCGCAATCTGGTTCGTGGTCGGTCGGCAGAAATGATGCGGTCTCACACCGCCGTGTAACCGCCGTCGACCACCAGCGCGGCACCGTGCACGAAGCGGGCCTCGTCACTGGCCAGGAACAGCACGGCGTTGGCGACGTCCTCCGGCTCACCGACGTGACCGATCGGATGCTTGGGCTCCATGATGTCGAGGTAGCCGCGCAGCCCGCCTTCGCTGCGTTCGGCCAGTTCACGCACGAACGGAGTCAGGATGGTGCCCGGGTGGACGGAGTTCACCCTGATGCCGTCGCGTCCGTACGTCACCGCGTCCTTCTTCGTCATGATCGTGACCGCGCCTTTGGCGGCGTGATACGGGGCCATCTCGTGCGATCCGACGAGTCCGTAGATCGACGAGATGTTGACGATGCTGCCGCCGCCGTTGGCCCGTAGGTGCCCGATCGCGTGCTTGGTGCAGAAGAAGACGCCCTTCACATCGACCGCGAAGACTGCGTCCCACTCTGCCTCGGTGACCTCGTGGGTGGGCTTGTCGACACCGGAGATGCCTGCGTTGTTGACGAGGATGTCGAGCTTCCCGAATTCTGCGGACACCTGCTCGAACACCGAGGACACCTCGGCCTCGTCACTGACATCCAATCGCCAGAACGCCGCCCGGCCGCCCTGTTCCTCGATCAGTCGGACGGTCTCCACTCCGTCCTTCTCGGAGACGTCGGTGACGGCGACGGCAGCTCCGTGCGCAGCGAACAGCGTTGCCATGGCACGGCCCATTCCCTTGCCGGATCCGGTGACGATGGCGACTTTGTCGGTCAGACGAGACATGAAGGGTCCTCGGTGTCGTATGGGTTTCGGGATTTCAGAGAGTTGCGTCGAAGGTGATGTGCACCTTGATGTTCTCGGCCGGCTTCTGTGCCTCGTCGAGAGCGGTCACGGCATCGTCGGCGGCGATTTCGCGGGTCACCAGTCCACCGAGATCGAGCCCGCTCCTGGCGATGAAACGCAGCGTCGCCGGCCACACGCCCGGCGAGCCGATCGCGCCACGGATGTCGAGTTCCTTGGATTGGATGAGCCCCAGTTTCGCCGGTGCCGATCGTCCGACGTCGATACCGATGTACACCACTCGGGCGCGATGCCCGGCGAATTCGAGTGCACTGGCCATGACCTCGGGACGGCCCGTTGCCTCGACGACGACATCGGCACCTCGGCCGTTGCTCACCTTCTCGAGCAGTTCGTCCACCTCGTCCGGGGTGACCGCATGTGCTGCACCGAGTTTCAACGCCGCCTGCCGGCGTCCCTCGGAAGGTTCGACCACGATGGTCGTCGCCCCGAGCGCGGCGCCACCGGCAACCACCCCGAGCCCGATCGGTCCGGCTCCGAGCACGACGAGTACGTCGCTCGCGTTGACGTTTCCGGCGCGCATCAACCCGTAGTAGCCGCAGCTGAACGGTTCGACGAGCGCGCCGCTGGTGAACGAGACCTCGTCGGGAAGCTTGTGCAGCCACGCAGGTTTGACGACGAAGAACTCCGCCGCTGCGCCGCTGATGGAGAACCCGAAGTGGTCCTCGCCGATGACGCATTCTCCGACGACACGGTCGCCCACCTGGAAGCCGTCGACGTCGGCACCCACCTTCGCCACCTCACCGGACCACTCGTGGCCGGGAATGATCGGGTACTCGAACGGGATGATGTAGCGGCCCTCGAGCAGTTCGATATCGGAATGGCAGACGCCGACCGACCGTGCGGCGATCAGAACTTCGTCCGCCGCGATCGCAGGGATATCGAGGTCGGCAACCTCGGCCTTGTTCTCTGCGACGAATCTGAGTGCTTTCACTGCTGTCTCCTCTGTATGACGTTCTTGTGCGGAAGGTCAGTGCGTGCGGGCCGAATTGCGCTGCTGCAGAGCGATGTACAGGACGGCGGCCACGATGACGATGGCTCCCTGCAGCCAGTACTGCCAGGCCGTATCGAGGCGCAGGAAGTTGGCCAGGGCCAGAATCACCTGCAGCAGAAGCGCTCCGAGCAGTACGGCGATCGGCGAACCGCTACCGCCGCGCAGCAGCGTTCCGGCCACGACGACCGCGGTGATGGCCGACAAGGTGAAACCGATCCCCTGGTTCGGGTCACCGACGCCGACCTGTCCGACCAGCATGATGCCGCCCAGCATCGTCATCAACGAGCAGCCGATGTAGGCCGCGGTGACGGTGAGGCCGGTGCGGACGCCCATCTTTTCGGCGATGACGCTGTCCGATCCCGAAGCGCGAAGCGCTATTCCGGGCCGAGCGAAGCGAAGAACGGTACCGAGTGCCACCGCTGCGAGTACCGCGACCACGAAGGCCACTGGAACCGGGCCGACGCTGTAATTGATGACATCGAGAATGGCGAAGTCGACGTATCCGTCGATCTCGGGTCGGAGCAGCAGCGAGATTCCCTGAATTCCGATGTAGGTCACCAGTGTCGCTGCCACAGCAGTGAAGCCGAGGCCGCGGATCAATCCGCCGTTGATTGCGCCGACGATGATCGCGGCGGCGACGGCCACCGCAACACCGGCCACCAGACTCCCCACCGACGCCCCGTCGAACCAGAAGAACGACATGATCACCAGCACCAGCCCGGTGAGAGGTCCCACCGACAGATCGATGCCGCCGGTCATCACCACCAGCATCTGGCCGAGCGCGATGAAACCGAGCGCCGTGGTGGTGAGCAGTACCGATACGAGGTTGGCTTCACCGAGGAACCGTGCGTTCTGCGTCGTGGCGATCAGGGACAGCAGCACGATGGCCCCGAGCAGTGTGTAGGCGGGCAGTGATCGAGCGATTTTGCTCGGAGGCTTGTCCACCGCCCCGACTCCTGTTGCCGCCGCAGCGCTTCGGTGTCCGGTGGCCGACACCATGGCTTGCATCATGTTGTGTTCGGTCACCGCGTCACCGCTGAGGGACTCGACGACGGCACCGCGGGAGACGACCAGAACCCGGTCGCACAATCCCTCGAGTTCGACGGCGTCGGAGGACAGCACGACGATTGCCATACCGTCGTCCGCGGCCGCTCGTAGCTGCGAATAGATCTCGGCGCGGGCCCCGGCGTCGACGCCCTGCGTCGGCTCCTCGGCCAGAATGAGCGTGGGCTCGGACAGCAACGCTCGGGCCAGGACCACCTTCTGCTGGTTGCCTCCGGAGAGGTTCCCCACCGAGGTCTCGACGCTCGGTGCCTTGACGGTCAGGGCCTTGGCCATCGCCGTCGTGAGTCGACTTTCGCGGCTCTTGTCGATGATGCCGTTGGACACGAATCGCCCGAACGCGCCGAGGGCGGAATTCTCCCGGATCGAGAATTCCGGCAATACGCCTTCTCCTGCGCGATCGGCAGGCATGAACGCGATTCCGGCGCGGTGTGCGTCGGCGGACGACTTCAGCGTCAATCGATCACCGCCCAGCCGGACGGTGCCGGTGGATTCGGTGAGACCGGCCAGGGCACGGAGCAACGCGACCTGGCCGTTGCCCGCGACACCGGCGAGACCGACGATCTCGCCCGCACCGACCGTGAACGAGATGTCCTCGAAATCGGAGCTCGACAGATTCTCGACGACGAGGCCTTCCGCACTCGGGCCGCTGCCCTTCGGCGGGAACACGGCGTCGACGTCGCGGCCTGCGATGAGCGTGATGATCTCGTCGTCGGTGAGGGACTGTGGATCGTAGGAGCCGCGCACCCGGCCGTCGCGAAGAATGGTCATCGTGTCCGCCAGTTCCCGGACCTCGGGAATGCGGTGGGTGATGTAGACGACCGCTACCCCGGCTGCAGCAAACCGACGAACCTGCTCGAAGAGCAGATCCACCTTGTCCTGCACCAACGGTGCCGTCGGCTCGTCGAGAATGAGCACCTTGGTGTCGATCGCGAGTGCCTTGGCGATCTCGATCAGTTGACGCTCGGCGATGGGGAGGTCGGCGCACTTGGTGTCCGGGTGCACGGTGCATCCCACCACCGCCAGCTTCTCGGTGACCCACGGCCCCATCTCGAAGACCGAGGGGCGCAGATGGCGAGGAATGGCGAGAACGAGATTCTCGGCGACCGTCAGGTCCGGCAACAGAGCCGGAGTCTGATGGACGATGGAGATGCCGAGTTCGAGAGCGTCGGCGGGCGTCAAGCCGGTCCGCTCCTCGCCCGCGACGACCACCGATCCCGACGTCGGGGTCAGCGTTCCCGAGATGATCGACATCAGCGTCGACTTGCCTGCGCCGTTCTCACCCAGCAGCGCGTGCACCTGCCCCGGCCTGATGTCGATGTCGACACCGGCCAGTGCGGTCACCGGGCCGAACGTCATGCCGATTCCACGGACCTGAAGGTACGGCTCGGCGAGAGTGACTGTGGACGTGGATCTCTCGTTCATCGAAGCTCCTGACAGCACTGGCTGCGGTGTGATCGGACGTGTCATTGCAGTACCTCTCCGATGCGCTGCGGATCGAGCGTGCTCGACAGGAGCGCGTCCTCGGGCAGATTCGGCTCGCAGATCGGTGCGCTCGGTGCACCACTGATCGAGTCCTCGAAGGCAACCGGCACATCGACTTTCGACTCGGGTGCGACGCCTCCGGTGGCCTCGGCCACGACGTGCTGGACGGCCAACCGGACCATGTAGGTCTGCGAGGTGACCGTGAACAGCTCGAACCCGGGATTGGCGTCCTTCAATTGCTCGTACTGGCACGACAATCCGTTGGAATCGGCCGACGCGATCAGCGGAAGCGGACGGCCGGCCTGCTGAAATGCCGTCATGATGCTGGTCGCGGCGAAGTCCGTCATGACCGCATCGATCTGCGGGAAGCGCGACAGCATCGTCGAGGTGGCCTGCTGGGTTTCCGCGGGCGTCCAGTTGGTGACGGTGAACGGCTGGTCGCCGATCAACTTGATACCCGGATGATCGGCCAGGACTTCCTGCATGCCTTCGTATTCCGCGAGATCCTGAGAGTTCGCGGGCGGTCCGCCGAGGAACAGAACGTTGCCCTCACCGTTGGGCAGCGACTTCACCAGCCACTCGGCATACAGGCGGCCGATCGCGCCGAAGTCCGCGGCCACGAAGGTGGTGTACTCCGACCCCTCGGAGCCACCGGGAGAAATTCGGTACGGAACGACGGCGACGCCGGCCTTGTACTCGTAGCGCAGCGCCGGAAGAACGGCCTTGCCCGAGTCGGGGAACACGAGCATTCCGTCGACGCCCTGAGCGCCGAGGCTCTTGATGTCGGCGATCGCCTTCTGCGTGTCACCCTGGGCATCGGTGGTGATGAAGTCCGTGACGGACGAGCACTTGGCGAGTTCGTCCTGCAGTTCGGCGAAGTTGGTTCGCTTCCAACTGTTTCCACCGCTGCCGTCAGCGAATCCGATGACGGCAGAGTTGGGGCCGCACCAGTCCGGCCGCGGCTCGCTGCTGGACACGGTCTCGAAGCCGCCCACCGAGCAGCCCGCGATCAGGGCGGCGACAGGCAACAGCGTCATCATCCGCAGGGTGTAGGTCTTGAGCTTCATCGATGGTGTCCTCGAGTCAAGGGGGAAGAACGAATGTCGTAGCGGGGCAGGTCCCGTGTGCCGGCGGTCATGACACCTCGACCGGCTTCCTGGGTTCCTCGACGGCAGCCGTGCGACGGGTGCGTCCGGGCCGGAAACCGCTGTGGAAGGCCACACCGAGGCCGAGCGCGAGAGCCTGGATGAGGATCTGCCAGCCGTACGCGAGTCCCAGAGTCGACGCCAAACGGTCGACCTGGGTGAAGAAGACTGCGGCGATCAACGAGGCGAGCACACTGCCCTTACCGCCGAGCAGCGATGTGCCACCGAGAACCACTGCGGCCACCGACGGCAGAAGGTAGGTGTTGCCCTCGCTGATTCCAGGAGTGTTGACGATGCCGGTCAGCAACACGCCGGCGACGGCGTAGAGCACGGCGGCCACGGAATACGCGCTCAACGTGTAGCGCAGCGGTGCGATGCCTGCCGCGACGGCCACCCGCGGATTGGCACCGACGGCCTCGAAGATGCGTCCGGTCGGGGTGAGGCGAACGACGACCCCGACGATGATCGTCAGGACGACCGCGACGACGACGGTCACCGGGACTCCGAGCACCGTCGATCCGATGACATCGGACAGTCCGGTCGGGGTACGACGTGCGGCACCCTCGGAGACCGCCCAGGTCGCGCCGATGAGCAGTGCATTCATACCCAGAGTCGCGACGATCGGAGCAACGTTCAATCGCGCGACCACAAAGCCCGAGACGGCTCCGGCCACTGCGGAGATGAGCAGTGCTGCGATCACGGCCATGACGATGGCACCGGTCGTACCGCTACTGGCGAGCTTGGTGACCACAACGACCGACAGTGAGAACACGCCCGGTACCGAAAGATCGATACCGCCCTGCTGCACGACCAGGGTCTGTCCGATCGCGACGACCGCGAGGATCGCCGCGAACGGCAACATCGCCGATATCGCGCCACTGCTGACGCTCTGCGGCGCGAGCAGGGCGCTGATCAGGAACAGAACTACGGTGGCAATTCCGATGGCGACAGCGCCTCGAGCTCGTCCGCTGAGGGCCGTCCCCACTACGCCTGCCGACGATCGTTCGTTTCCTGGAGTGGGCTCGACGCCCGTCGAGGGAGCCGGTCCTCCAACCGATTGACCATGTGATGTCACGAGAGTTCTCCGTTGATCGGGCGATGGGGGTGGTGGAGCCGGCGGCAGGTTCTGCAGCGAGAAAGTCAGCTGTGCGCGTCGCACGCGGCACATCGCGTCAGAATGTCCACCACTGCTGCATGAATGTCCTGTCCTGATTGAACTGTGCAGTGGGTCACTTTGTCAAGCAGCTCATGCGCTACGCCACTTTCAGGGGCCACAAGGGGTCTCTCAACTGCGGATACTGAAACTCGAGCCATGCCCGTAAGTGGCCGCCGAGGCCATGCGAACGCTGATCGGGCGAAGTAGAGAGTGTTCTGTGACAGTTGACACTTGCCATTCAGCTCCCTACCGTCATCACCTACCGGCACACCTGCGGCCGCTCGACTTTCCAGGAGAATCCATGACACAGGCACAGGAACTCGATATCGACGCCATCAAGGCCACGATCTCCGAGCTCGAGAACAAGCGCTACGCGGCAATCGTCGACGGCGATCTCGACGCCTTCGTGAGCTGCTGCCACCCGAACCTCGTGTACACCCACTCCGACGGCAGCCGCGACACGGTCGACTCGTACCTGAACAAGGTCACCTCGGGCTTCTACGTCTACCACCGCATCGATCACCCCACCGACGACATTCTCGTCTCGGGCGACACCGCAGTCGTCGTCGGCGAAATGAACGCGAGCATCACCGCCAACGGCAAAGAAAAAGAGCTGGTCAACAACTCGATTGCGGTGTGGGTCAAGGAGAACGACCAGTGGCTGCTGCTCGCCTACCAGCCCACTCCGCGCCCCTCGCACTGACGCGCACTCGACTCACCGACACACCGGAGGCACGGATGCTCGAATTCGAGCACGACACACTCGCACAACGCGTTCTGTTCGGAGCAGGTAAGGCCGCATCCAACCTCGCTGCCGAGGTCGGTCGACTCGGCGCGACGTCGGTCATGGTGATTGCAGGCCCCGCCGAAACCGAGCTGGCAACATCGGTGTGCAGCGAGATCGAGCCTCGCCTGATGTACTCCGAAGTGGTACAGCATGTTCCGATCGAGACAGCGGAGAAGGCACGCGCTGCAGCCCGCGAACACGAGGTGGATCTGCTGGTCTCCGTCGGCGGCGGTTCGACCACCGGTCTGGCGAAAGCCGTCGCCCTGACCAGTGGCATTCCCATCGTCGCCATTCCCACCACGTACGCGGGCTCGGAGGCCACGAATGTGTGGGGACTGACCGAGGCGTCGCGCAAGACCACCGGCGTCGACGCGCGAGTGCTCCCGACCACCGTGATCTACGACGTGCTCTCGCTGCTGACCCTTCCGGTGGAATTGAGTGTGGCGTCAGGACTCAACGCCCTGGCGCATTCCGTCGACTCGATGTGGGCTCCTCGGGCGGATCCGATCAATTCGACTCTCGCAGTGGAGGCCATCACTGCGCTGTCCAGCGGGCTTCGAGACATCAAGCGAGATTCCGCCAGCCAATCCGGCCATGAGCAAACCCTTTACGGCGCTTACCTTTCCGCGGTCGCCTTCGCGTCCGCGGGGTCCGGATTGCATCACAAGATCTGCCATGTTCTCGGTGGCACGTACAACATGCCGCATGCCCAGACGCATGCGATCGTGCTGCCCCACGTACTCGAGTACAACGCTCCGTATGCGCCCGCAGCCGAGCAGCGCATCGCGGCTGCTTTCGGGACCTCCACCGCGGTGGAGGGACTGTGGTCGCTCCGCACCGAACTCGAGGCACCGACCGCGCTGCGCGACTACGGTCTGAAGGAGTCCGATCTCGAGGAGGCCGCCGCGCTCGTTCTCGAAGCAGCTCCCGCGTCCAATCCGCGGCCCGTCACTGCTGAATCGCTGATGGCTTTGCTCCGTAATGCTTGGGCAGGAACGACTTCCGAGAACGAGGACCGCTGACATGGATATCGGCAACCGCACCGACGTCTCCTCCGAGCAGAGCGGCAGAGAGCGTGCGCTGACCGACAAGGTCGTCGCCAGCTTCGCCGACACCCCCGATCCGCGATTGCGAGAACTCCTCACCGGGTTGACCGAGCATCTCCATGCGTTCATTCGAGAAGTCCGACTGACCGAGGACGAGTGGGCCAAGGCCATCGAGTTCCTCACCGAAGTCGGTCACATCACCGATGACCGGCGTCAGGAATTCATCCTGCTGTCCGATGTTTTCGGTACCTCGATGCAGACCGTGACCGTCAACAACGAAGCGATCGCCGGTGAAACGGAGTCGACGGTGTTCGGTCCGTTCTTCGTCGACGACGCCCCCGCAATCGAGTCGGGCGGAGACATCTCCCACGGCGCACCGGGCCAGGCATGCTGGGTCGAGGGGACGGTCACCGATATATCAGGTGAACCCGTTGCGAATGCCCGGATCGAGGTGTGGGAAGCCGACGACGACGGTTTCTACGACGTCCAGTACTCCGACGGACGGGTTGCCGCTCGCGGTCACCTGTTCTCGGACGACAACGGGAAGTTCGCGTTCTGGGGCCTCACTCCGACTCCCTACCCGATTCCCTTCGACGGCCCCGTCGGACGGATGCTCGACGCCGCCGGACGCTCGCCGATGCGGGCATCGCACCTGCACTTCATGGTCACCGCCGAGGGTAAACGGACACTGATCACCCACATCTTCGTGCGCGGCGACGAACTGCTCGATCGCGATTCGGTGTTCGGCGTCAAGGATTCGCTCATCAAGGACTTCGTGGAACAGCCTGCGGGCACCCCCACTCCCGACGGTCGAGAACTGGGGGAAAACACATGGTCGAGAGTCGAATTCGACATCGTTCTCGCGCCGGAGCAGTAAAGGCCACGCCGACCCGGGGTAGCGATCGCGGCCCAGCTATGGCGCAAGCAAAGCCAACGGAATCACCGCGATACCGTCCTGCCGGCGGTAAGCGTGAGGACCTGTCGTCACTACGATCGCGTCCCTCATTCGACTGCCCACTGCGCTCCGAAGCCACTTCAGATGTCGGACATCGTGGTCCGTGATATCGGGCGAGACTTTCACCTCGATGCCGATGAACGATCCATCGCCTTGCTCGACGATCAGATCCACTTCGGCAGTCCTGCCACGGAAATGAAACAGCCTCGCCTCGTTCGCTTGCGCGTACACCTCGAGGCTTTGCGTTACGAACGACTCGAAAAGGTGCCCCAATCTGACGCCCGCCGAGCCGCCGGGCGTCAACAGGGACTCAGCTGTCACGCCGAGCAATCGAGCGCACAGGGCTGGATCCACTAGATGGTGCTTAGGTGCCTTGGCCAGCTTCCCCAACGAATTATCCTGCGGCAACCATGCTTCCACGTCATGCAGCATGCGCAGGCGACTGAGCACATCGCGATAGTTGATCGATGTTTGACGGGTTGGCTTGTGGGTCGCACCCGGCGTTGCCGCATCCCTGATCGACTCCCAGGATGCTGTTGTCGATGTGGCTGCGGCGTATGCAGTCATCCAGGCACGAAGGGATTCCGGACGTCGAACCACGTGGCCTTGCTCCGGAAAGTCGTGTTCGATGATCGCGTGCAGGTAGCCGTCCAAAGCTGCGCGATTCGCGCGACCGGCGAGACGACGGATGCCAGGGAAGCCGGAAACCAGCACTTCTTCGATGTAATCGCCGAGCACGGTCTCGGTCGAACCCGAAATAGTCACCTGCCGGGGAGACAGCAAGTCCTTCAGGGATACAGCCGAATCCGACGGCCGACGTTCGGCGAAGCTCAGAGGCCACATTCGTACACGGACAATTCGGCCTGCACCGGAGTGGACTACAGCGTCGGAAGGCGGCGCGCTTCCCGTCAGCAGAAATTGCCCACCCGACGCATCGTTGTCCACGGCTCTGCGAACCAAGTCCCATGACGGCGGGAATCGTTGCCATTCATCGATAAGCATGGGGCGCGCCGATCTCGCGAGCAGATCTGGGTCCGCAGAAATCAGCTGCCGATCCACCGCGTTGTCGAGTTCGAGAACCGACTTCGCACGGCGGGTGGCGGTAGCGGTCTTGCCTACGCCCTTCGCACCGTCGAGGTTGATCGCGGCTAGGTGAGGGAGGAGGTCGTCGAGCTCCTCGTCCACGATTCGCGGGACGTACATGGCACTGGACACGCAGCTATCATACAGATTTACCCTCGTCTATCATCCATTTTTCACACCATCTACTGGACAGATTTCCCAGTTGCGCAGACCCGGCGGGTTCGATCCCACGTGCCCTAGCGTGCGGGGACCGTGATTCCTCGTGCGTCGAGGATGGGGCGTACTCCCTCGGCGAAATGGTACGACTCCTCGAGGTGCGGGTAGCCTGACAGGATGAACTCGTCGAATCCGGCGTCGTGGTACTCGCCGATCAGGTTGGCAACTTCCTCGTGCGAACCCACCAGCGCGGTGCCGGCACCGCCTCGAACGAGACCGACTCCGGCCCACAGGTTCGGGTAGATCTCGAGCGAATCCTTGCTGCCGCCGTGCAACGCAGCCATCCGACGCTGTCCCTCGGACTGCGACGACGAGTGCAGCGCGTGCGCCGCAGACACCTGCTCCTCGGGAAGCTCGTCGAGCAGCTTTTGTGCGACGGCCCACGCTTCTTCGGGCGTGTCGCGGCTGATGGTGTGCAGGCGGATGCCATAGGTGAGTTTGCGGCCCTCGGCGTCCGCGAGCGCCTGCACTTTCTCGATCTTGGCGCGGGCGTCGGCCGGAGGCTCACCCCACGTCAGATACGTCTGGACGTGCTTGGCCGCGACAGCGAGTGCGGGATCGGACGAACCGCCGAACCAGAACTCGGGCAACGGTTCCGGTGCTTCGGACACACGAGCATCGGCAACCTTGAAGAATTCGCCCTCGTGATCGACCGACGTCTCCGTCCAGATCCGATGCACCAGCCCGAGAAATTCGTCGGTGCGGGCGTAGCGCCGATCGTGGTCGATCCAATCACCGAAACGACGCTGCTCGACGTCGTCGCCGCCGGTGACGATGTTGAACAGCACCCGACCTTCCGAGAACCGCTGCAGCGTCGCTGCCTGTTGTGCCGCGAGAGTGGGCGGTGTGAGGCCGGGACGGAACGCGACGAGGAACTTGAGGCGTCGGGTGCTTTGCAGCAGAGCCGCCGTGGTCAGCCAGGCGTCCTCGCACCACGTTCCCGTCGGAGTCAGCACCCCCTCGTAGCCGAGTCGGTCTGCGGCCTGAGCCACCTCCGTGAGGTACCGCAACGACGGACGACGGAACCCGGCAGGTTCGACGATGTTGGCCGACGCGTGAGATGCGCCGACGATGGAGCGGCCGTCGCCAGCGGTGGGAAGGAACCAGAAGATGCGTGCGGTCACGAGTGAACTCCTACGACGTGGTGGGTGATCAGTTGGTGGAGGCGGTCGCGGCGGCGATGGCGGCGTTGTAACGCGTGTCGACGAAGTCTGCGAACGTGTTGCCGCCAGGGATGCTGCCGCTCTCGACGAACACATCGAAGAGCGCCTGCTCGGATTCGATCACGTTGTCGTCCAGAGCAATTGCTGGTCGCTGGCTTCGCCCCTGCGCCAATTCACCCGCGGCCGGGTCGATGCCGACGGCCGTGGAGTACGCCGCCGCCCACTCTGCCGGGTGTACGTCCGCCCATGCGGACGCCTTGGCCAGACGAACCACGAAGTCCTGCAGCGCAGTGTTCTTCGCGGGATCGTCCAGAGCCTGCTGAGACGCGATACCGAAGCCATAACCGTTGGCCACACCCTCGGCAGTGGTCAGCGTCTTCGAGCCGTTCTGCACCTGCGCGATCGCCGTGAACGGATCCCAGATCGCCCAGGCGTCGACCTCACCGGAAGTGAATGCCGTCAGCGCGTCGGCCGGCTGAAGGAACACCAACTGAACGTCGTCGGTGGTCAAGCCGGCCTTCTGCAACTGCAGCAGCACGTGGCCGTGCGCGGAACTTCCCTTGCCCACTGCGATCTTCTTGCCCCGCAGGTCTGCGAACGACGCCAGAGTCGACTCTGCGGGTACAAGGATCTGATCCCCACTCGCATCGTTGGTGTAGGCGGACACGACCTTGATGCGGGCATTGGCTGCAACCCCGAAGACGGGAGGCGTGTTGCCGGTGACCGCGAAGTCGATCTGGCCGGCCGTTGCAGCCTCCACCTGTGGCGGTCCGGAGGTGAAGGTGGAGAACGCGACATCGTAGGGAGCCGAGTCGAGCTCACCCGATGCACGCAGTAGGGCTTCGGTGCCACCCTTCTGGTCGCCGACATCGAGGGTGACTGTGGCGAGTTGGTCGTTCGAGACCAGTTCCGGGGCCTGGGTGTTGGTGGTATCGCTACCACGCGAGACGCAACCGGTGAGTCCGACGACCGTCAAGGACAGGGCAGTGAGCACACCGAGTGCGCGCAGAGATCGAGGACGAGCATGTGACGACATGTGTGAAAGATCCTTGTCAGGTGCCGAATTGGACGGTCAGTGAACTCCGAGAGCTCCGAGCAGATGGGTGCGAAGGCGGGAAAAGCCCGGCGTTCCGCGATCACGGGGACGGGGCAGATCGACGGTGACGGTGTCCGAGACTGCGCCGTTCTCGAGCACCACAACCCGATCGGCCAGCGCGATCGCCTCGTCGACATCGTGCGTGACCAGGAGGATGCCGAAGCGGTGCCGTCCCCACAGGTCGAGCAGAAGTGACTGCATGGTCAGTCGTGTGAGTGCGTCGAGCGCTCCGAACGGTTCGTCGAGGAGCAGCAGTTCGGGCTCCCCCACCAACGCCCGCGCCAGCGCAGCGCGCTGAGCTTGCCCACCGGACAATGTGAGTGGCCATGCGTCTCGCTTCTCGGCCAGCCCCACCTCGTCGAGAGTCGCGTCCGCAGCAGTCAATGCTTCGTTGCCGGTGACGCCTGCGGTGTTCAGACCGTAGGAGACGTTCTGGCGAACCGACCGCCACGGGAACAGTCGTGGTTCCTGGAACGCGACTGCAGGATGTCCGGCGACGTGCCGCTCCCCCGTGTGGTCGGTCGACAGTCCGGCCAGGACACGCAGGATGGTCGACTTGCCGGAGCCGGATCGTCCGACCAGCGAGACGATTTCGCCGCGCTCGATGGACAGGTCGACACCCTTCAACACGTGACTGGATCCGTAGAACTTGTCGATGCCGTGCAGGGTGGCGACGGAAGTCGTCGTCGTAGTCATGAATCACGCATCCAATCGATAACGGAGGGCTCGCTTTTCGAGGATTCGGACGATTCCGTCGGTGCCGATTCCCATCAGCGCGTAGACGACGAGACCGAAGATGATGGTGTCGACCCGCAGGAAGTCCCGCGCATTGTTGATGATGTAGCCGAGCCCGGATTCGGCATTGATCTGCTCGGCCACGATCAACGACAGCCACGCGATGGCCAACGACTGCCGAAGTCCCACCAATAGCTGGGGCGCGATGCTCGGCAGAATGATCGTTGTGAATCGCTGTCGCCACGAAAATCCCAGGACAACGGCAGTGTCGAGAAAGTCGCGATCGATCTGCCGGATGGCCGAGAACGTGTTGAGGTACAACGGAAATGCCACTCCGAGAGCGACGAGCAGAATCTTAGGAGTCTCGCCGATCCCGAACCACAGGATGAACAGGGGGATCAACCCAAGGTGCGGGAGTGCGCGCAGCATCTGCAACGGTGGATCTACGGTTGCTTCAGCGAGTTTGGACAGTCCGACGAGCGCTCCGAGCGCCACCCCGATCAGCCCGCCGAGCACAAGCCCCTGAACCACTCGCGTTCCCGAAATGGCCAGCGCATCCGCCAATTCACCGTTGCGCAGCAATTCCAGACCCGCGTCGAAGATCAGTGACGGTGCGGGGAGAACACGTTCGGAGAGAACTCCGGCAGCACTGGCGATCTGCCAGAGGACGAGGAGGACGATCGGCGACAAGGCGCGCAGGACGGTCCATCGGTATCGCTGCCACAGTGGAGTTTTGGACGAGGCGGAAACCGGGTCGACCTTCGATACGAGGCTGTGCCGCGTGTCCACAGGTCCCGCGGGAGCGGCGTACGACGTCACGACCATGTTCACTTGCCTTCCACTTGATGACGATCAGCTTCGACTCACCACCTTTCGTTACGAGAGGGGTCCGGGGCCAGGGTTCGAATCAGCGTGAATCTAGGTCGGGCAGAATCGGACATATGACAGTCGAGCCCATTCACACCGAGCGCCTGACCCTTCGTCTGTACGAACCAGACGACGCAGACAGGGTTCTCGCGTACTACAGCGATCCCGAGGTGTGCCGCTATCTCCTCCACGAAGCGTGGACCCATGCCGACGCCGTTGCGGCGGTGGGTAAGCGGATGAAGCGAAGCGGGCTGCACACCCAGGCATTGGCGATGGTCGTCGAACATCAAGGCACTGTGGTGGGCAACGTCGAGGCATGGTTGGTGGACGGATCCCCGGCACTTGTCGAGCTCGGCTGGACCTTCTCCCTCGCCGTGGCCGGTCGGGGTTACGCGACCGAGGCAGTGAAAGCGTTGATCGAGCACGTGTTCTCGCTTCCCCAGATCCACCGAATCAGCGCACAGCTGGACGGACGCAACGACGCGTCGGCCCGGTTGGCGGCGCGGGTCGGGATGCGTCAGGAAGCGCACTTCCGCCAGAACTGGTGGTGCAAGGGTGAGTGGACCGACACGCTCGTCTACGCACTGTTGCGCGAGGATCGCTGACGCACATCACGCGACGTTCACCTCCGAGTCGGTTCCCCGACACCGGCCGGTGACCGCGGTGCGACAGTCTCGGAAAACTTCACTTTCCGAACTCTGGGAGTTTCACGAATGGCATCGCGTCGAAGAGCTGCTCTACTGGGCATCCTCGCACTGGTCTCTGTCGTCTCCACGTCGATGGGCGGCGTCGCCACTGCTGGCCCGGCACGGACGGCGTCGCCGCTGTGTCAGGTCGCAGACCTGCTCCCCAGTGGATCGTCGTCGGGCCTCGGTTACCAATGTGCCGAGGCGGGTGAGCTTCTCGATCTCCCGATCGGTGATGTGCGCGCGACGCAACCCTCTCTCGGATACGACGAGGTGTACTACAAGCTCGGTCGCTACACGCTCGGCAAAGACGAGATCAACAAGAAGTTCGACGACTGGTGCGAGGCCAACGGCCAGGAGGAGGCCGCCTCGGCATCGCCCGTTGCGCGACTGGACAATCCGTCGTCGTTCACCTGCACAGTCCCCGTCGGGCAGGAAACGCCCGACACCATCGCGCCCATGAAGACCGTCGTCATCGGGCCGGGCGGCGTGCCATACCTGACCGACGGACACCACACGCTGACCTCGTTCTACGAAACAGCCGACGGTGGGCCGAATCTGCACCTTCGTCTGCGGGTGGTCGCGAATCTCAGTGACCTGAGCCCAACTGATTTCTGGGCGCGGATGAAAGCCGAGAAGTGGGTGTGGAACTACGACGTCGACGGCAACGAAGTTCCGGTGGAGCAGCTTCCGTCGGGAGTGGGTCTCGCCAAGTTCCAGAACGACAAGTACCGCAGCCTGATGTACTTCGCCCGCGACATCGGCTTCA
This sequence comes from Rhodococcus sp. IEGM 1354, assembly GCF_030056855.1. Classification (NCBI taxonomy): domain Bacteria; kingdom Bacillati; phylum Actinomycetota; class Actinomycetes; order Mycobacteriales; family Nocardiaceae; genus Rhodococcus; species Rhodococcus sp. IEGM 1354. The sequence continues at coordinate 55,336 of NZ_JASHKT010000008.1, read as the reverse complement.
GCCCCGGCACCATCCCCTTCCAGGAGTTCTATTGGGGCGCATGGGTTCGCGACTCGGCGGAAGTCGACATCAGCGGATGGGACAGCAACAATCTCGCGAGCTACCTCAGCACCGTCGAGTCGGTCTCCCGCGCTCAGGTCGCCGCCCCGAAAGACGCGGTGATCGAGAGTGGCCGCACTGCAGCCGAACTCGGCGCTCTGGATGCGTGGAACGACGGCAAAGCAGCCAACAAGGGTGAATTCGGAAAGCTTTCGGCACTGTACTCGGACGCCAAGCCGGGCAAACTGGCGTATGCCTTGCAGTACAAGTCGGGACTGCCGCGCTAACTCCGCGTCGCGGTAGGTCTACGTCATGTCGCCGGGCTGGCGTCGGGCATTGCATACGTGATCGACCAGGTCCAGTTCGTGGCGTCCGGTACCGTCTCGCGTCATGAACCTGAAGCTGTGTGTGCTGCTGTGGGCGGCGGACGGACAAGCAGACGCGCTCACCCGCTACGAGGACACGGTGCTGGACCTGATTCCGAAGTACGGCGGCGAAGTAGTGAGCAGAGTCCGCCGAGTCGACACCGGCGACGGACCACTCGAGGTGCAGGTCATCCACCTACCGGATGATTCGGCCTTGCAGGCCTACATGAAGGACCCGGAGCGGCTTGCGCTCGCCGACGTCCATCGGCGGGCCGTGGCGAGAACCGAAATCATCCCCGTGGAGACGCTCGTCTGATGGCTGCGCCGGGCCGATGCGCCTACCAGCGATCGACGTGCAGAACCGTCTCGATCGGATCCCGCGGAGCAACCTTGAACGTCTCACCCGTGTAGTACGCCGTCGGAATGAGCGCACCCTGATGAAAATCCTCGGGAATGCCGAGTAGCTCGGATATCTCCCGCTCACGGGCGAGATGAATTGTGGTCCAGGCTGTTCCGAGGCCACGGGCGCGTGCGGCCAGAGCGTAGTTCCACACCGCCGGCAACAGCGAGCCCCACAGACCGGCCTGATTACCGGCCGGAAGCGTCTTACCGGCTTGGATGCACGGAATGAGCAGCACCGGAACCTCACCCATGTGCTCGCCGAGCCACCCGGCACTGTCGCCGACGCGCTTCTGTACCGATGCGCGCTCCGGATCGTCGGCGAACAAAGCCGACGCGGAATGCTTCGACGCCTGATATGCGGCGAACAATTCGCCGTAGATCGCGCCGATGCGAGCACGAAGATCAGGGTCGGTGACGACGATCCACTGCCAGCCCTGCTTGTTCGATCCGGACGGGGCCTGCAGCGCGATCTCGAGACATTCCTTGATCAGCTCCATCGGCACCGGCCGCCTCAGGTCCAGACGCTTACGCACAGTTCGCGTGGTGGTCAGCAGCTCGTCGGGAGTCAGATCAACGATCGGGAAAGAAGTCACCCTTCGATCATGCACCATTCGGCCTCTGCAGGGCCCGGTCGGTCAATTCTTCGTTCGCAGCGTCCCAGCGCGCCGCCATGGACAGTCCCCCATGCCCGTCGCCCTCATCGATGACGAGTGTCGACCCGGGCCAACGTCGGTGTAGATGCCACGGCGTGACAGCCGGTCCGGAAACATCCTTTCGGCCATGGATCAGGACGCCCGGAACATCTCGCAGACCGTCGGCACGATCGAGCAAGGGTGGATCGCAGAACCCGTCGTGCGACCAGTAGTGCGCGGCCAGCCGCACGAAGGCCAGCCGGAACCGGTCGTCGTCCCATCGCGGATTGCGCCGCACGCCATCGGTACCGATCGAGATGTGGACGTCCTCCCACAGCGCCCATTCCCGAGATGCGCTGTCTCGCAACTGTAAATCGGTCGAATTGAACAGGCGGTCGTACGCGTCGACTATGCGGCCCTCACCGCGTCGATAGCCGACTCCGGCCTGCTCGGCAAATGCGGCGAACCGATCCCACGCCTCCGGGAAGACCGCGCGGACCCCCTCCGTAATCCAGTCGACCTCAGCCCTACCTGTCGTCGTGACAGCAACGAGCACCATGCCGAGAACCCTTGTCGGATGCGCGAGAGCATAGGCAAGAGCGAGGGTGGATCCCCAGGACGCGCCGTTGACGATCCACGCCTCGACGCCGAGGTGAACACGCAGCGCTTCGATATCGGCGATCAGATGCGCAGTGGTGTTGGTAGCCAACGACGTCGAAGGATCCGACGCGTGCGGGATCGACCGTCCGCACCCGCGCTGCTCGAATCCGATTGCGCGAACACGGGACAGGTCGAAGTGGCGACGAAACTGACTGGAGTTCAGGGTCCCGCCCGGTCCGCCGTGCAAGTAGACCGCCGGGACGCCGTCGGACGGACCCCATTGCTCCCAGTAGATCCGTTGCCCGTCCCCGACATCGAGCATTCCGTGCAGTGTCGGTTCGTCCTCCGGTGTCATAGCGCCATCACATCATTCGAGAGGCAGCATCTGTCGGATCACTGCCCATGCGGACGCGTTGACCCATGAGGGGTTGGACTGCTGCGGCGACCGGAACACCTCGAGCATCGACAGTTCCGCAACGGCCTGCAGATCCGACGCGAGGATCGGCTCATCGAACAGCGCGATGTCCGTCGAGACCTTCCACTGCGGGCCGGGGACCGGGGTGCCGGTCAATCGACCCGCACCCCAGATCCCGCGTCGCGGGTGGCTGCTGACCCAGAACAACACAGGCTGCCCAGGTGCCATCAGACGAGTTCGATAGTTGTTCGCGACGCACCAATTCTCTTCCGCACGTGCAGCTTCGACCATCGGTGCAAGGTCGGTCTTGTGCGGATTGCACTTGATCACCCATGCGCCGAGCGTCTGGTCCGTTATCGCCCGTGCCGTCACACTTGCAATCCTAATGACGAACTACGCCACCGCGTCGTTGCCCTGCGCAGGGACAATTACCAACCCACCTGGTGTGGATGGCAGCTCGTTGGGATCTCCCACTCGCCGGCGACGCCGGTCGGTCATCCATTCAGGCGGTGGCTCTCGCACCAGCTCGTGAACCATTTCGTGCCGCCACTACTCTGGCCTCATGTGTTCCAGCGACACCGAAAGGACACTATGACGACCCTGGTACGAGGCGGCAATGCCCTGATCGAGGCACGAGCGTTCGAGGTCACCGTCGACGATGCCAACGGTCTCGACTTACTTGCGTTCCAGGTGAACACGGGTCGAAAAGTGCGCAACGACGACGATTTCGTGTTCTTCAACCAACCATCGTCGCCCGAGGGCGCGGTTCGGCTGTCATCGACGCGTTCGTTGAGCATCGACCTGCGTCTCGTGCCTACCGCCGTCGACGCCATCGTCGTCGCGGTTGCGTCGGACAGCGCACTGTCGACTCGCGCCGGAATGACCGTCAGGTCGAGCGACATCGTCAGTCCAGCATCGGGTTTGACGACGGAAACTGCAGCAGTCCTGGTCGAAATTTATCGCCGCGGCGGCGACTGGAAGGTGCGCAATGTGAGCGCCGGCTGGGACGCGGGCTTTGCCGATCTCGTCCGCGAACACGGGGTCGACGTCGAGGACACCGATACCCCGACAGTGCGTTCCGCAGCGGGCGAGGAAAAGCTCTCGATGGTCAAACGCGAGAAGCTCGATCTCCGCAAGAAACATGTACACAAGGTGTTGCTGACGAAAAATGCCGTGGGACTGCGGGCTCGGATCATTCTTGTCATCGACAAAACCGGCAGCATGAGCAAGCAGTACTCGACGCGCGTAGTGCACAGAGTCGTCGAACGAATGGTTCCGGTTGCGACCCAGCTCGACGACAACGGCGAGCTCGAACCCTACCTCTACGGCTCGTGGTACGCGCAGCTGCCAGTCATCACCGTCGCAGGCACCGATTCCTGGGCCGACACCTACCTCCACCTGTACGGCCACCATGGCGGAATCGACTACTCGTCGATCGGCGGCACCAACGACGAACTGCCGATCATGAATCAGATCCTGTCCACGGTGGCCTCGCGCCAGCCCACGTTGGTGCTGTTCTTCACCGACGGTGGCTTCACCAAACGCGGGCCGATCGCGAGCTTCATGCGGACGGCGTCGAGCGCGCCCATCTTTTGGCAGTTCATCGGTGTCGGCAAAGCGAACTACGGCGTTCTCGAAAAGCTGGACACCATGGAAGGCCGGCTCATCGACAACGCCGGGTTCTTCGCGCTCGACGACATCGACAAAGTCTCCGACGCCGAACTGTACGAACGAATCCTCAGCGAATTCCCGGATTGGATACGTGCAGCCCGGGCGGCGAAGATAATCGACTGACGACGGACACCCGACCTGATAGAAGTCAGACCGCCTGTCGTGGGCTCAGGCGGTACCGACCGCGTCGTTGCCCTGCGCAGCCGAGACCACCAGATTGTTTGCCGTGAGGCCGTTTCCGTTCTTGACCGCGTCGATCCACTGGTCGGTCGTCGCCACCGCTGCGAAATTGGACTGGTAAAGCACCATCAGCGCCTTGTGGAGTTGTTCGGCTGAGACCGTCCCCGCCTCGTTCGAGAGGTTGATCGCGCCGGTGGCGTCGGACAGAATCTCGACGGTCAGGTCCAGTGCTTCCGCGTCGGCGCTGGTGGCGAGATCGCAGTTGTTGGTCATGTATCCGACGATCGTGACGGTGTCGACATTGTTGCCCTGCAACCACTTCGCCACGTCGGTGCCAGCGAAGACGCTGCTGTACTGCTTCTCGACTCGCTCGAAGGACGGCTGCACGACGGCCTGAATGTCGGGATGAAGCTCGTACGTCGGGGTTCCCTTGACGAAAGCAGGCGAGCCTTCGGGCATCTCGTGCTGCACGATGGCCACCGGAACATCCTGCGCCACAGCCGCTTCGATGGTACGAACGATGTTGGCCAACGACTCGTCGCGAGGCGGGTACTGGATCTTCAGCACTCCCTCGAAGTACTCCTGCTGTACATCGATGACGATGAGGGCTCTACGCGGTGCGGTCATGAACGTTCTCCTTCAAGTGGCGTACTCGGTCGATACCCATACTTCGGCACCGACCTTGCGTTCGCGAGTGGCACGGATGCATACTTTCGATGAAATTGCGCCAATTCGTCGATCGGAGATATATGCGCGTCGCTCTGTACGTGTTCGACGGCATCACCATGTTCCACCTCGCCGCACCGTTGATGGTGTTCGGCGAGGTGACGCGCCTCGGGCTGGCCCCCGACTGGGAGACGCGGGTGTGGTCCGACAGGCCAGGGTCGATCCGCACCGAGGAGGGCTTTCCCGTCGGCGAGATCGAGGGCCCCGACATCGCCGATTGGGCCGACATCGTGATCGTGACGTCGTGGCCGGAGTCGTTGCCACACATCGGCGCTCACCTGTCCACCGCTCTTCGAGGTGCCCACAGACGGGGAGCCCAGATCGCAGGACTGTGTCTGGGGTCGTTTGCCGTCGCCGACACCGGACTGCTCGCGGGACGCCCTGCCGTCACCCATTGGTCCAAGATGACCGAACTGCGCGACCGCAATTCGCAACTAGGCCTCGACGAGTCCGTGCTCTACATCGACCACGGCGACGTCATGACCTCCGCGGGCACGGCATCGTCGATAGATTCCTGCCTGCACATCGTCCGCAAACACCTCGGCGCGGCAGCGGCTACGCGGGTGGCACGCAGCCTCGTCGTCGCACCCCATCGCGACGGCGGTCAGGCGCAATACATCGAACGGCCGGTCATCGAGGCGTCGGAGGACTCCGCGATCGCCGACGTCCAGAGTTGGGCGCTGGAACGACTGTCCGAGCCACTACCGATCGAGCGGCTCGCCGAGCGGGCACGTATGAGCCGGCGTAGCTTCATTCGGCAATTTCAGTATGCGACGGGAACCACGCCCGCGCGCTGGGTACTCGACCAGCGGCTCGACGCCGCCCGCAGCCAACTCGAAACGACCGGCCACAGCATCGAGACCATCGCTGCCTCGTGCGGATTCGGCAGCGCCGTCACCCTGCGTCAGAACTTCCACTCGGCGTTCGCCGTCACGCCGACGGCCTATCGGAAGCAGTTCGCGGTCGGTTGTGCAACCACGGACACCGCCGACAGGCGAGGATGAGCAACGTGATCCTGTGGATAGTTGCCGGAGTCGAGCTCGCCGCCATCATCGCGCTCGGTGTTGTCGTGATCGTCTCGCGCCGAAAGTTGAAGCACACGCGCCGAGCACTCGACCGCGCTCTCGAATCGCAGCACCGCCGTAAGCGACGCGGCCTGGTGCCCTTTGCGATCAGAACCGCCTTCCACACCACGGACCTACTCATCAACAAGGGATTCGGCGCAACTGTCCGCAACTCCGTCGAAGACCTCGCGGGTTGGGCCAAGGTGGAACGCCCCGATCTGGCGCGCATGACGGCCGACGGCGACATTGTGGTCATGTTCTCCGATATCGAGGGGTCCACCGCACGCAACGAGGAACTGGGCGATCGCGGCTGGGTGAAACTGCTCGAGAAGCACAACAAGCTGATCCGCAAACACGTCGACGACCACGGCGGCCACGTGGTCAAGAGCCAGGGCGACGGTTACATGATCGCCTTCTCCGACCCGGCCGAGGCCGTGCGCTGCGGGGTGAAAGTGCAAGAAGCACTACTGAACAATCCCGATCGGTGGGACCGCATCCGGGTGCGTATGGGCGTGCACGTCGGCAGCTCGGTGCGCCGAGGAGACGACCTGTTCGGCCTCAACGTGGCCATGGCGGCACGGGTTGCGGGACAGGCCGAGGGAGGTGAGATTTTGATCAGCGAACCGGTGCGCAATGCCATCAGCACGGCCGCCGATCTGCCCCTAGGCCTGCCCCGTGAAGTCGAATTGAAAGGAATGAGCGGAAGCTTCCAACTGTTTCCGGTCGAGCTCCCAGCGCTTCCCAGCGCACAGGTCGCCCTGAACGAATGATTCGCCTATTCACACCGGTCCCTTCCACTGGCTGCTATTCACCAACGGGATTGACAAGGCAGCGCGCGCCAAGCGTCCAAGAGCCGTCTCACTCGAGCCCGAACAGTTTCGAAAAAGTCGCCGCCGCACGGCCTCTGAGCTGTTCGCCCGACAGATCGTCCGGGCTATCGCGCAGCACCGGATCCGAAACGTAACTGTCTACATCGAAAAACAGCTTCTCGAGAAGCACGAACTCATTCCCCTGAACCTGAAAATTATCCTTGGTGAAGGTGTGAAGATATTCTGTCTCGAATTCATCCGCCGAAATTTCTTGTTTCACAAATTTCTCGATCAGTTCTCTGTATTGGCCCAGCATTGCTTCGACCGATCTCTGATGCTCCGCCATTGCTCACCTCCCCAGGATTCGCATGTCAGAGCGCATCGCTGACTTGTGAACGCGGATCAACGCGAGATCGACACTATCCATCTCGACTCAACTGACGGAGTTGCTCCAACGCTCCGGTCGCACATGTAAGCAATTGCCCTGCGTCCAGATCGTCATTGCCACGCAACCTGTCCTCAGCGACGTAAGCGTCCACATCGCCGAACAGGCCGTTGACGATTTCGGACACTTCCCTTTCAAGAATCCCCGGCGTCCGCTTTACGAGCCTCGAGTATGCCTCCTCGAAGTCATCGGCGGTGCAACTTCCATCGACGAAAGCCTCGATAGTGGGAACAAAAATCAAAGCCTGCTCGACCACCCTCCCCATAGCACTCATCAGTGCCGTCCCCCCTCGCTGAGAACCGACGCCATCTTGTCCTTACTCATTTCCCGTCCACTGACGAACCCTCCGGCTGAGCGTTGAACCACAATAGGCTTGGTGATTACCGGTCAGCGCACTGCCGCGGTGGGGAGCACCGGCACAGTCAGGGATGAACCTCCGAAGCCAGTGCGGACGGTGACATCTCCCGCAGGGGCGTCATCGGTGATGTCGGGGTAGTCGTCACTACGAACCTGGACCTGCAGCCGATGTCCGGCCGGCAACCGGAAGTGTGTCGGCCACGCCCGTACGTCCATTTCGTACTCCTGCCCGGGTATTACGGGCTCGCGCGCAGTGGATCCTTTGCGATGGCTTGCCTTGAGCCAGCCCTGAGTGATTCGCTCCACGGTGCCGTCCGGCGCGACGTCGTCGACAATGACAGCGAGGTTGCCGTCGGACGCGGTGAAGGTCGCGGAGACCTTCGCCGTCGGGGACCCTGCGATCACCACATCAGCGGGTAGCGGAGTGGTCGAAAAGACCACCGCGGCTTCGGCAGCGTCGGTGTGGTCCGTCGGCACCGTGTATGCGCGACTGCCCTGCTCGGTCGACACCGGACTCAGACCACCATCGGTTCCCATCGCCAGCGTCAGCTCGGTGGATTCGGCGGGCGGCCACTGGCCGAATTCCTGCCAGCCACGCTCGACGGGCTCCGAGGAGATCTCGTAGGAATTGATCCGCTGCTCAGGCAGAGGTGCGGAGCCGTCCTCACGGAGCCACCTGTCCCACCATGCCAGGTACGCCCCGGTACCGATATCGGCCCTCTGGCCCGCCGGCATCCCGTGTTTCCACGGCCCGGCAACGACCCACGTCAGATCCGGATGTGCGGAGTAGTTCTGCATCATTGGATCTCGGTAGCGGTCGTACCATCCCCCGACCTGCAACATGGGGACATCAATGTTCTGCCATTTCGCCTTGACGCTGCGGTCGATCCAGTACTCGTCGTACAGCGGATGCTCGTCGTACGGACCCTCGGTGGCCGGAGCTGTGCTCGCTTGCCACGTACGGATGGTGTCGGATCGAATTCCGCCGCGGTAGATGGTGTTCTCGTACCAGTCACTGAATGCATCGACCGGGATGACCGCAGCCAGGTGCGGTGGGTTGTTGGCCGCTGCGAGCATCGACGTGTGACCGCCATAGCTGACACCGGATTGTCCGACCTTGTCCGTCGACCATGGCTGTGCCGCAGCCCATTCGACGAGATCGTAGTTGTCCTGCTGTTCCTGCAGTCCGAACGGATCCAGTACGCCTGGAGAATCTCCGGATCCCCGGACGTTGCACAACAAAATGTTGTAACCACGTTCGACCAGATACGCCGAGTCCACTGCCAACTGGTCGAGGCCGTCGTAAGCGTTGAAGTCGTAGACAATGGTCGGGAACTTCTCTGCGACTGGGACGTTGCCGTCATCACCGGGTCGGTTCACGTCACACGCCAGCGTGGCACCGTCGCGCATCGGAACATCCATGCGCTCCGAGGTGACCGTGTATTCGGCCGCCCGCCCATAGGCGAAGAACGGGTCTGTCGGTATTTCGCGGGGTGCCGCCGCAGCAGTACCGGCTGCCTGTCCAAGGAGCACTACAGCAAGAGTCAGGGCCAGGGGTATGCGGGTGATACGGATGTCGATCTCCATCCATCGGGCGGCTGGGCCGCGAGAGTCGGGAAGCAGGGTCAAAGAGATTCGGGCACAGGCATACTGAGCAGGTGGTAGCTCAGGCACTTGCCGTGTCCGTCGAGAACAGGGCTACCCGTCACTCCCCCGCCGAGTACGCCGGGCAACTCGAACACCAACCCGGAGACCAACGGCATTTCAGTGCGGCGCACGTCTCCGGTGACGAGCGGTGCAAAGTGTGTGGCAACGGCATCGACAGTCAATTCACGGGACAACAGCTCGTAGCCTTCGTCGGTTCGTGGGAAGACAGCGAGAATGAGGGTGTCGCCCTTGTCCCCGGTTCGCACGTTGGCGAGATCGTCGACAGTCCTCATACCGTCACCTCCGTGATGTGCACGGCGGTCGACACCTGTGCACGTGGTATCAAACACGATCTGATGGCAAGAACCTCGGTGCTGCTGCGTCGTGCACCACCGCCGCCGGCCGGGCCGTTGGTATAGAGGCTTTCGACTTCCCATCCCACCAGTGCAGCGGCTTCGGCGTCGGGCACCTTTGCGGTCACACGCAGTCGCACTTCGCGGACATCGGTCATCGACGCAAGTCCGCGGAATGCAGCACCCGCCCCGATGTACTCGATGCCGACGTTCCCCGTCGGAATGCCGTGTACCTCCCACAGTCGTTGCTGCACAATCTCTCCGGCGAGCTGCGCGCGTTGCAGAGCGCGTGGCCCGGCGTAGCTGATCTGCCCCTCACCGAGCCAACCGCCGCGGAATCCGAGTGTCACTTTCAGCTCCTCGGGCCGCGTGCTGCCCGTCGCTCCGGACACCGCTACCCGATCGGGTCCGAGCGTCTCGAAGTCGACTCCGGTGAAATCGGCGGTCACGTCCGGCGTCAAGTATCTGGCTGGATCACCTACCTCGTAGAGCAACTGCTCGGCGCACGTTCGCCGAGACAACTCCCCGCCGGTGCCGTCGACCTTGCCGAATTCGGCTGTGCCGTCGGCACGTACGTCCCCGAACGGGAAGCCCAGATTTGCCAGACCCTGCACCGGCTTGGTGACCGGATCGGCGAAGTAGCCACCGGTCAGTTGGCCCGCGCATTCGAGTAGATGTCCGACGGCCGTCCCAGCGCCGAGTGTCTCCCAATCCTGCCCGGCCCAACCGAACTCGTGCATCAGGGGCGCGAGATACAGCGCCGGATCGGCAAGACGGCCGGTGACGATCACGTCGGCACCGACGTCGAGTGCGGGCAGTACCGCATCGGCCCCGATATAGGCGTTGGCCGATACGAGTTCCTCGGAATGCTCCGACAGCGGGCGGCCGGTCTCCCACACCACCGGATCGATGCGACGTACCGCGTCGAGCACGTCGTCGCCGGTGACAGCAGCGATGCGCACCGAACGCGAGCACACCTGCTCCGCCACCTGCGCGACGACCGCGGCTGCCGCAACAGGATTCGCGGCTCCGGAGTTGGTGACGACGGTGATGCCCTGCTCCGTCGTCGCGCCGAGTACTGCGCGCATGCGCGCTCCCAAGAGTGGGTCGTAGCCCGCCGTGGGGTCGAGCAATTTTCGGGCCTGCCCTGTCGCAACGGTCCGCTCTCCGAGGCACTCGAAGATGAGATAGTCGAGCTCGCCTCGCTCGGCCAGGATCTGCGCGGGGTCGATGCGATCGCCGGCAAACCCCGCACCGGCACCCAATCGGACAGTTTCGCGGGCCCTCATGAGACCCACACCGGGATGACGCCCGTCGCGAAAGCGACTCCGAGCATGCCGAGGCTGACGAGCCACGCCCACCCCAGGGTATGCCGGATGTGCCTGCCGATATCGACCTTGGCCAATCCGACGAGAAGGTAGAACGCGCCCGTCATCGGACTGATCGGGAAGCCGACGGTCTCCTCACCGATGATCGATGCCTGAGCGAGATGGATTGCGCTGATGCCGAATTGGTCGCCGACCTCGATCAGTACCGGCAGCACACCGAAGTAGTACGCGTCCGGGCCGAAGATCAGACTCATCGGTACCGCGAACACCCCGACGATGAGCGGAAGTGCTGGTGCCATCCAGTCCGGAATCACGTTGGCGGCGCTGACGGCCATCGATTCGATCATGCCGCTACCGTCGAGCACACCGAGCAAAACACCGGCGGCGAGCAGCGTGCCCACCATCAGCATCGCGCCGACGGCATGCGCCTCGATCCGCGCGGACTGCGCCTTCATGCCCGGGTAATTGATCAGGAGCGCAACGATGGTCGCGATGATGAAGCAGGTCTCCGGAGGCGCGACGGCCGCGATCAGTGCGGCAAGTGTCGCGACGACGAGAACGACGTTGACCCAGAACAGCTTCGGACGTAGCAAGCTGGGCTCGTCAGGCCTGTCGGGCTCTTCCGGGGTCTCGTCACCGCCCGAGCCGGCCGAGGCCGGCTCGTCGGTTCCGCCGGTAGCGGGTACGGAGATTCGCTGCCCGACGCGAGCCGTCGACTCCGCCACCTCTGCCTTGACATCACCTGCTGCGACCTTCGCCAACCGTGTCCGCTCGCGGCGTCCGAGGTAGTAGGCGATGGCCAACGCGAACACCACTCCGGCGATCTGCGCGGGAATCAGTGGCACCCACAGCTCGTTGGCGTCGACGCCCAATGTTGCTGCCGCTCGCGCCGTCGGGCCGCCCCAAGGAACGATGTTCATAACGCCAGCACCGAGTCCGACACAGGTGGCCAACACCAGCCGACTCATGCCGAGGCGCTCGTAGATCGGGAGCATCGCGGGAACGGCGATGAGGAACGTCACCGCGCCTGCGCCGTCGAGATGAGCGACCAGGGCGAGAGCCGTCGTAGCCACGGCGACAGTCGGCGGTGCGCTGCCTGCCCACTTCACGATGCGCGCGATGAGGGGATCGAACAGACCTGCGTCGCGCATGATCCCGAAAAAGACGATCGCGAACAGGAACATGGCTGCGACGCCGACAACGCCACCGAGCCCGTCCTTGACGAACCCTGCCACCTCGGATGGCGAGTTACCGGCCAGGAACGCCGCAGCAAGCGGGACACCCGCGAGCGCGACGATCGCCGCGACGCGTTGGGTGAACAACAGCAGCAGGATGATGGCAATCGTCCCGAAGCCGAGCAGTGACAGCATGTGATCTCCTTCATCGAATACGACGAGTGTTGTGCAGATCACTTACACAGTCCAACATCAGTTGGGTATAGATTCATGCATCATGGGCATAAACCTGGGCATTGCCCATCTACGCGCCGTCGTCGCACTCGCCGATCACGCGAGCTTCACCGCGGCGGCGACCTGGCTTCAGGTCTCCCAACCGAACCTGAGCCGCACCGTCGCCGAAGCCGAGCGCCGTCTGGGCGTGCGACTGTTCGTGCGCACCACCCGCAGTGTCGACCTCACCGGCGACGGACACGAAGTAACGGCCTATGCCCGTCGGGTATTACTCGAGTTCGACGACGGCCTGGAGCAGATCGGACGGTTCGTCTCGGGTGACCGCGGAACCGTGACGATCGCATGCCTGCCGTCGATCGCGGCAATCTTCTTGCCCCCATACATCGTGGAGTTCCGCCGCAGCCACCCCGACGTCTCGGTGCACATCAAGGACGGTCTACGCGACGACGTGGTGGCCTCCGTCCGCGACGGTTCCGTGGATTTCGCAGTAGTGGCAGCATCGGGGCGAGCGAACGATTTGATGCGCACGACAGTCAGCGCGGATGCGTTCGTCTGTGCGCTACCGCCGGATCACGCTCTTGCACAACGTAAAAACATGTCGTGGACCGACCTCGCCGACGAGCCCTTCATCGCTTTCGGCCCCGAATCGAGTATCGCCTCGCACGTGAAACTGGCGCTGGACAACGCAGGAGTGGACGTCGGACCATCGGTTCAGGCGCACAACGTCGCGGCAGTGGCGGGACTGACCGCCGCGGGACTGGGCGTCACCGTCGTCCCGGAACTGGTGGTGCCGATGATGTCGTTCGCGAACCTGGTCTACCTGCCGATCGAGCCGACGATCCACAGGACCATCTCCGTCGTCCAGCTGCCCGGGCGACGCCAAAGTGCAAGCTGTTCGGCGTTTCTCAGCGTTCTGGTGCCGCCCCAGACGGGATGAATGGGCCATTCAGTACGTCTGAGCGCGTGAAAGTCACATTGATCCGTCGCGGGCGTGCAATCCCAACCCGGGGGGCGAACTGTAGACCGCGGACGGTTCAGGGCTACCGGAGCTCGAAAGTTGTTGCCCCCGAACGAATGAATGGCCCATTCACAACGTCTGAGCGCGTGAATGGGCCATTCATCCCGAAGGGGGGGTGGTGAAGCAGGCAGAAGGAACTACTGCTTCGCCGACTCCAGTGCCTCGTTGAACGTCGTGGACGGACGCATAACTGCGGCGGTGGCTTCGGGGTCCGGGTAGTAGTAACCACCGATGTCGACCGGGTTGCCCTGTACCGCGTTGAGCTCGCCGACGATTTTCTCTTCGTTCTCCGAGAGGGTCTTTGCCAGAGCTGCGAAGTGCTTGGCCAGCTCGGTGTCCTCGGTCTGCTCGGCGAGTTCCTGTGCCCAGTAGAGGGCGAGGTAGAACTGGCTGCCACGGTTGTCCAGTTCACCGGTCGAGCGCGACGGGCCCTTGCTGTTCTCGAGCAGCTTGCCGGTGGCCGAGTCGAGTGCGTTGGCGAGGATGGTCGCCTTGACGTCACCGGTCTTGGTTCCCAGGTCCTCGAGGCTGACTGCGAGAGCCAGGAATTCACCCAGCGAATCCCAGCGAAGGTGGTTCTCCTCGATGAGCTGCTTGACGTGCTTGGGGGCCGAGCCGCCCGCACCCGTCTCGTAGAGTCCACCGCCGGCCATCAGCGGAACGATGGAGAGCATCTTCGCGCTGGTGCCAAGTTCGAGAATCGGGAACAGGTCGGTGAGGTAGTCACGCAGGATGTTGCCGGTCGCGGAGATGGTGTCGAGCCCGCGGATGAGACGTTCCATCGTGTAGCGGATCGCACGAACCTGCGACATGATCTGGATGTCGAGGCCCTCGGTCTCGTGATCCTTCAGGTACTTGCGCACCTTGCCGATCAGCTCGTTCTCGTGCGGGCGGTACGGGTCGAGCCAGAAGACGACGGGCATTCCGGACTCACGGGTGCGTCGCACTGCCAACGCAACCCAGTCGCGGATCGGTGCATCCTTGACGATGCACAGACGCCAGATGTCACCCTCTTCGACGTCCTGCGTCAGCAGAACCTCGCCCGTCGCCAGGTCGGTGATGTTCGCGACGCCACCGGCAGGGACCTCGAACGTCTTGTCGTGCGAGCCGTACTCCTCGGCCTTCTGTGCCATCAGGCCGACGTTGGGAACGGTGCCCATCGTCGTCGGATCGAACTGGCCGTTTGTCTTACAGAAGTTGATCATTTCCTGGTAGATGCGGAAGAAGGTCGACTCAGGGCTGACTGCCTTGGTGTCCTTCGGCCGGCCGTCCGCGCCCCACATCTTGCCGCCGCTGCGGATCATCGCAGGCATCGACGCGTCGACGATGACGTCGCTGGGCGAATGGAAGTTCGAGATTCCGCGTGCGGAGTCGACCATCGCCAGCTCCGGACGAGTCTCGTGGCACTTGTGCAGGTCGTCGATGATCTCCTCGCGCTGCGCGCTGGGGAGTGCCTCGATCTTGCTGTAGAGGTCCGAGAGGCCGTTGTTGACGTTGACGCCGAGCTCTTCGAACAGGTCGCCGTGCTTGGCGAACGCGTCCTTGTAGAAGACCTTGACGGCGTGGCCGAAGACGATGGGGTGCGAGACCCGCATCATCGTGGCCTTGACGTGCAGGGAGAACATGATGCCCGACTTGTAGGCGTC
The DNA here is from genome assembly GCF_030056855.1 of Rhodococcus sp. IEGM 1354. Taxonomy (NCBI): domain Bacteria; kingdom Bacillati; phylum Actinomycetota; class Actinomycetes; order Mycobacteriales; family Nocardiaceae; genus Rhodococcus; species Rhodococcus sp. IEGM 1354. The sequence continues at coordinate 40,230 of NZ_JASHKT010000008.1, read as the reverse complement.
CTCCATCTGCTCCTCGTAGAACTCGATGAGCGCCTTCTTGCTCATGAACATGCTGTCGATGACGTCGCCGTCGGTGAGCGACACCTTCTCCTTGAGGACGATGGTCTCGCCGCCCTCGGTCAGCAGCTCCATCTTGACCTCGCGGTCGCCCTCGACGGTCATCGACTTCTCGCCGTGGTAGAAATCGCCGTGGCGCATGTGCGCAACGTGGGTGCGCGACGCCGGCGACCATTCACCCATGCTGTGCGGGTGCTTGCGCGCGAATTCCTTGACGGCCTTGGGTGCGCGGCGATCCGAATTACCCTCGCGCAGAACGGGGTTGACCGCGCTGCCGAGACACTTGGTGTAACGGTCGCGGATTTCGCGCTCTTCGTCGGTCTTCGGGTTCCCGGGGAAGTCGGGGATCGCGTAGCCCTTGTCCTGAAGTTCCTTGATCGCGGTCAGCAACTGCGGAACGGAGGCACTGATGTTGGGAAGCTTGATGATGTTGGTGTCGGGCAGCTGCGTCAGCTTGCCCAGCTCCGCGAGGTTGTCGGTCACTCGCTGGTCTTCGTTGAGGTAATCGGGGAACTCGGCGAGGATGCGGTTCGCAACCGAGATGTCACTGGAGTCGACGTCGATGCCGGCCGCGCTGGCGAAAGAACGTATGACCGGCAGAAACGCGTGAGTCGCCAGCATCGGCGCCTCATCGGTCAGGGTATAGATGATGGTCGGCTTCTTCGCAGTCATGTTTCGCCTTTGCCTCAGTTTCGACGTCGTCTTTTGGATGCGTTCGTCCTCAACTTTAATCTTCGTTCTCGCCGCTGTGGGGGGCAGTGGGGTATCACTCCATCTGCGCATCCAAGTTACCGACCAGTAGGGCGCTCAATGGATTTCGAGACCGTGTCCCGTCCCGCCTCTGACCACCGTCGGGCCATCCGATTTGCCCGATTGGGAACAACATCGGCCCCGCCGTCCGTTGAACCGAGCATGACGACCTACAAGACTGTCAATCCAGCCGACGGCACAACCGTCAAGGAATTCGAAACTCTCGACTCGGCCGGCATCGAGCGCGCCCTCGCGGACGCGCACGCTGGTTTCCAGACGTGGCGCAAGACCTCACCCGAGCATCGCGCAGAGATCCTGCACAAGGTCGCCGACCTCTATGTCGAGCGCGCCGACGAACTGGCCCGCACCATCTCGCTCGAGATGGGCAAGCCGCTGACCGAGTCTCAGGGCGAGGTCGAACTGTCCTCGAACATCTACCGGTATTACGCCGACAACGGCCCCCGCTTGCTCGAGGACGAGACACTCGACGTGCCCGGCGCGGAAATCAGTGTGCTGCAACGCAAGCCGGTGGGCGCACTCGTCGGCGTCATGCCGTGGAACTTCCCGTACTACCAGGTAGCCCGATTCGCCGGCCCGAACCTGATGGTGGGCAACACGATTCTGCTCAAGCATGCACCGAACTGCCCGCAATCGGCGTTGCTGATGGAAGAGATCTTCCGGCAAGCCGGGTTGCCGGAAGACGCGTACATCAACATCTTCGCGACCAACGAGCAGATCGCAGACATGATCGCCGACGCCCGCGTGCAGGGCGTCTCCCTCACCGGAAGTGAGCGGGCCGGAACGTCCGTCGCCGAGACGGCCGGGCGCAACCTCAAGAAGGTCGTGCTCGAGCTCGGTGGTTCGGATGTGTTCATCCTGCTCGACTCCGCAGACATGGACGCCACCGTCGAATCCGCAACCCGTGCGCGCCTGTCCAACGCAGGCCAGGCCTGTAATGCCGCCAAGCGCATCCTCGTTGCCGAGGACGTCTACGACGAATTCGTCGCCAAGCTCGTCACATCCTTCGAGGCCGTGCAGACCGGCGATCCGTTGGATGCCAACACCACTCTCGGTCCCCTGTCGTCGCAGACCGCCGCCGATACCCTGATCGAGCAGATCGACGACGCCGTGTCCAAGGGGGCCACTCTGCTCACCGGCGGTAAGAAGATCGACGGACCGGGTGCGTACGTGCAGCCGACGCTGCTGACGGACGTGACTCCGGACATGCGTGCCTACACCGAGGAACTGTTCGGCCCCGCAGGCGTCATCTACAAGATCCAGAACGCCGACGAGGCAATCGAATTGGCGAACTCATCCCCCTACGGACTGAGCGGGTCGGTGTGGAGCGCAGACCTCGACAAGGCCCGGGACGTAGCAGAACGCCTCGAGGTGGGCATGGCCTTCGTCAACGAACACGGCACCACACTGCCCGGCCTGCCGTTCGGCGGCGTGAAGCGCTCCGGCGTCGGCCGCGAGCTGGGACCGTGGGGCATGGACGAATTCGTGAACAAGAAGCTCGTCCGAGTCTCCGCGAAATAGGCTCCGCTGACAGAGCTCCCCGGGCAATTGCCCGGGGAGCTCTGTCGTTCTCCCTCGTCGAGCATTTCGACCCGATACCGCAGGCCTAGGAGATAAGTTCGAGTCTCGTCCTTATCACAGCTCCGAGGAGATTTTCGTGGCCAACGCTTCGTCGTTCGTATCCAAGCAGGACGACCTCGAGATCAGCACCTATACCTGGTCTACGTCCGCCGATCCTGCTCGCGGTGTCGTACAGATCGCACACGGGCTCGCCGAGCACGGCAGTCGTTACGCACGCTTCGCTGCCGCCCTGAACGACGCTGGCTTCCACGTCGTCGCGTCGGATCACCGCGGCCATGGCCAGTCGATCGTGGACACCCCCGGCGATTTCGGGGCCGCCGCATTCGCCGGCCTGTGGGCAGACATCGAGCAACTGGGCGAATCACTGCTGACCGAGTACCCCGACCTGCCTCTGTTTCTCTTCGCTCATTCCATGGGATCCTTTGCCGCCCAGCATGTTCTGATCGAGCGATCAGATCTGTACGAGGGTGTGGTGCTGTCGGGCTCGACGACACTCGACGTCCTCGCCGCCGGAATGGCCGACGCCCCCGCCGGGGACCTGAGCGTGTTCAACGCCGCCTTCGAGCACCGCACCGGTTACGAGTGGCTCTCGCGTGACGAGGCCGAGGTGGACGCCTACGTCGCAGATCCACTGTGCGGCTTCGACCTTCCGGCGTCGACGGTTCCCGCGTTGTTCGGCGAGGCCGCGAAGCTCGCCGATCCGCACAACCTGGAGCAGATTCGCTCCGATCTCCCCCTGCTCATCACGTCGGGAACGGACGACCCACTCGCCGGCGGTGGGCAGTTGATCGAGACGCTGGCCGCCCGCTACCGCGAGGCGGGAATGAGCGATGTGACCGTCACGCTCTACCCCGGCGCGCGCCACGAAATTCTCAACGAGACCAACCGTGACGAGGTCACAGCCGACATCATCGCTTGGCTCACCGACCGCGCCGGATCGGTCTAACGCCGTCTCAGCTGCACGGGCTGCCCGTCCTCCGGGAAGGGCAGCGACGTGAAGTTCAGCGGCGCAACGTAATCGGGGTCGACCGTCCAGTCGAACCGCAGCAGCAGGTGATGCATGATCGTCTTGATCTCGGCCCCGGCGAAGAACATGCCGATGCATTTGTGGACGCCGCCGCCGAACGGCTCCCACGCATAGCGGTGCACCTTGTCCTCGCGGCGATCGGCGGCGAACCGTCCGGGATCGAATTGCTCGGGGTTGGGCCAGTACTGCTCCATGTGATGCGTGAAGTGCGGCGCGACAGAGGCATACGTTCCCGCGGGGACGAACTTCCCTTGCACCTCGGTGTCCTTCACGGCGCGGCGGGCCACTACCGGTGTGGGCGAGACCAGGCGCAAGCACTCCTTCATCACCAGATCGACGTTGGTCAGCTCGTCGAGTTGCGCGAACGAGGGAGCATCGGTGCCCAGCGCCTCGCATTCGGCCCGGCACTTGTCCTGCCACTCCGGATGCTGACCGAGGTACTGCATCATCGTCGACAGCGTGATCGTCGACGTGTCGTGCGCAGCCATGAGCAGGAAGATCATGTGGTCGATCACTTCGTCGTCGGAGAAGTGCTCTCCGTCGTCACCCTCGATGTGGCACAACACCGAGAAGAGGTCGTCGGTCTCGGTGGCTCGACGGGCCGGGAGATAGCGGCGGAAGAACTGGTCGAGCACCGCTCGGCCGTCCAAACCTCGCTTCCACCGCGTGCCCGGAACCCGATAGCGCACGATCGACGTGGCGGCCTGCACGCAGGCAATGAAACTCGAATTGAGCTCCGCAATGTCGGCGTCCGTCGTTCCCTCCGCACCGCCCATGAAGATGCTCGTCGCGACGTCCAGCGTCAGTGCTTTGAGCTCCGGATAGACCTGGAAATCGCGGCCCGGCTGCCACGCGTCCAAACCTGTTGCCGTAACTGGATTCAACGCTGCGACGGACTTGGTCAGCCGGTCCCGAGTGAAGGCCTGCTGCATGATTCGTCGATGACGTAGATGCTCCTCGGAGTCGAGCAGCATCAGCCCGCCGTGGAAGAACGGCCCGATCAACAGCGACCAGCCGTCACCGTTGGCGAACGCCTTGTCCGCGTTCTGCAGCACTTGCTGACACGCATCGGGACCGAGAACGGTGATCCACTTCTGCCCGGCCATCGTCATCCACGAGACCTCGCCGTACTTGTCCCACCGACTACCGAGCAGCTTCAGAGGGTCTCGAATGTACTCGAGCGTGTGCCCGACGACGGGAAGACCGCCGTCGCCGAACACCGGTTGGAGAGCTGAATCTGCGGGTGGAGCAGCCAGCGCACGTGCCATTGTCGACCTCCGTCAATCTGACATGACGCCATGTCAGATGAGATGTAGTCTGCGTCACAGTCACGGTCTCTGTCAAGATCTACCCATGCCCCCTACGACGCGTCGCTACAACGGCATGAGCGCCGACGACCGCGCGGCCGACCGCCGAGCGAGATTGCTCGACGCCGGCCTCGAGGTATTCGCGGCAGCCGGAGCGAGGGGTGCGACCATGACCGCGATCTGCGCACACGCCAAGCTCACCGAGCGCTACTTCTACCAAAACTTCAGCAGCAGAGACGACTTGCTCGAGCAGGTCGTGGAATCGGTGTCCGCCGAGATACGAACGGCAGCGCTGGATGCACTGCACTCCCCCGCCCGGACCGTCGACGAGAAGGTACACAACGCGGTGACCGCGTTCGTCGGCGTCCTGACCGAGGACCGCCGCAAGGGCCGGGTCGCGATGATCGAATCGCTGGCCGTCGACTCCCTCCGCGAATACCGACGAACGTCCCTGCGCGGCTTCGCTCATCTGGTGGCCGAACAGTCGCGTGAACTCTACGGCGACAAGGCTTGGCCCCAACCACAGTCCGAGATCAACGGCCTGCTCTTCATCGGGGGTTTGGCCGAACTCGTGATCGCCTGGCTGAACGACGAAATCGACATCGCACCTGCAGACATCGTCGACGCCGCAACACGTCACTTCATCGCGACGGCGCATCGCTGAGGTGCGCTACGCGCAGTGGCGTGATTATGTGCCCGCAGAGGCACTTACCCGCACCACTGCGCCGCAGGCGCACTACTACCGGTCGAAGTGCGCCTTCGAGATCTGTCCGTGCACGCCGACGGTCTTGTCGACCACCTGCGAGACGGTGAAGTTCGCGGCAGCGGAGAGGTACGCATACGCCGTCGCTCGATCCATGCCGAGATCGGTCTCCAAGAAGTCGAGAGCATTGACCACAGCCCGACGCATCGCTGCGTTCAGGTCCGAACTCTGGCCGCCGACGGCCCCGTCCGGATCTGATAGGCCGATCGGAATCCACGAGTCCTCGTTCTCGGCAAAGGGATACGAGTACGCGACGGACGGCGCGTCACCGCTGCCCGCCTTGCAGACCGTAAGGCGGAAGGTGCCGCGCAGAGACCCCTCCATCGCGGTGAGCGCTACCTCACCGTCACCCATCGCCATGTGCGGATCGCCGACGTAGAACAGCGCGCCCTCCGCGAACACGGGAAGGTAGAACGTCGACCCGACGCCGAGCAGACCGACGTCGATGTTGCCGCCGCCGAGCGTCGGGGGAATCGAGTTGGCATTCGGGGATGTCAGACCTGGGTCGCTGGCGAACGCCACGCCCATCATGCCCATGAACGGGCGCAGCGGAAAGCGCACGGCCGCATCGCCGTACCGCATCACGCCCTGCCCGTCCTCGACGGCCGTGAACGTGGACACGTTGCCGTACTGCGTCGGGTCACCCGATTTCCTGCCGTCGCCTCCGATCGGCGGCATCACCTCGTCCAGGCCGATGCCCGCAGGTGCCTCGCCGGACGCTGTGACCGCCAGAGCGCCCTTGCCGTGCCTGCTCGACACCACGCCGTACGGCACCCGAGGAACGGCCTCGAGTGTCTCGATCTTGAGAACGTCTCCGCGCTGCGCGCCCTCCACGAACACCGGACCGGTCACCACATGCGGTCCGTCGACGTCGAAGTTGCGTACCGTCCGGTCGTATCCGCCGGCAATGTCGATGGCGTCCTGGAGTACATCGGACTCGGAAACGCCCTTGCCGCCGAAGAATTCGACGGGATCGCGGCCCTGGTCTTCGAGAATGCCCTCGTGGCTCAGTGCATCGATGGTCACGGTCTCGCCGGACTTCATCTGCAGTACCGATTCGGACTCGACCGTCGGGACGTAACCCCACAGAACCTTGTCTACCTCGGAGCTCAGATAGTGGTCTCCCGAAATGTCGCCCGATCCTGGGTTGAGAATGGCACCCGCGGACGCGGCAGGAGCCGACGAACTTGTTGCCGCGGTAATGGTCGAGGACGGCGAACACGCAGCTGTAGTCGCCAAACCAGCCCCTGCGCTCATCGCTGCCACCGCCCGAATGAAGCCGCGTCGGCCGATTCCTTTGCTGATCGTTTCCGCTGCGTGCTCTGCCATCGACTGCGCCATGCTGCCTCCTGAATTGTCCGAATCTCGAACGTAGATCAGGGGTGCTTCTCAGCAGTTACGAACGCGCGTCACGCGAATTGCTCAGCGACTCAACTGGGGTCGCTGCCGGCGATCGCCGACCACCAGATCGCGGTGACAGCTGCCAACAGACTCACCGCCAGAAATTGTGCAAAGCCCCCACCGTCGACGATCAACCACAGCAGCCCGATGAACGGGCCGGCCACTGCTGCGGGGGCGTCGAGCATGATTCGGCGGCGCAGAGAACCGAATCTGGCGCTGCGCGTGCGCAGATCGGACTCGTTGAGGCGCGGGGCATCGAGAGGTGCTCCCGGCGGTATGGTCGATCGACGCCGACCCGACGGTAGGGCAACGATCCCCGGTTCGACGACGAAAGCGCGGCGTCCGAGAAACGACCTACCGACCTTCGCTTCGGCGTCGGGGACCAGTCCGAGAAGACCGGTGTGGAAGTACACCGGATACCAGGCCCGGCCGGCGCCCTCCTGAACCTCCACATACCCGCGCGAGCGCATGCGGTGTTGAAACCGAACACGACGCACGGCGATTCGGTTCCCAGAGCGTGCTGCGGATCGTCCGGCCAACAAGGCCGAGGCCACAGACCAACCCGTCCAGATCAGAACGACGAGCGCAACCAACAGGCCGAGCGGGGTGTAGACAGCGGTCGATGCCGCGACAACCAGCGTGATTGCCGCGACACCGACCGGATATTCGAGCCCGTTGCCTATTTCAGGAACCCGACCTTCGACATATCGATGTCGCCGAATCCTGGAGCACCGAAGTTGGCGAGATTGGACTTCGTCGCATAGGTGAACGGACGCTGGAACAGCGTCAGGCTGTGGCCTTCGGCCCAGATCGCTTTGTCCGCCTCGTTGTAGTCGGCGATTCGTGCTTCGTCGTCGAGCTCGCCTGCAGCCTTGTCGAGTAGTCCGTTGATCTCCTCGGACCCGACCTGACCGTAGTTCTGCAATGTACTGCCGGGCGTCAAACGGAAGATGCCGTCACTGCTGGACGTGTACGGCGTTCCCTCCCAGGTGAAGTGGGTGACATCGAAGGCACCCACCAGGATGTACTTCTCGAAGAAGTCGTCCGACGGCACCGCATCGATGATGAGGTTGGCACCGACAGCCTTGAGGTTCTGCTGGATGATCTGCGCTTCCTGCGTCGCGTTCGGGGTATCGGCCGGAATGACGTCGTGCAGATCGAGCTGTTGGCCGTCCTTGGACCGGAAGTCGCCGTTCATCGTCCAGCCTGCGGCATCGAGCTCAGACTTCGCCTTCTCGGGATCGAACGTGATATCTCCGTTGTTGGCCTGGTAGCCCTTCTGGCCATCGACGTAAATGTGACTGTTCAGCACCGTCGGGTTGGAGGTGATCTGGCCCAGCTGGGAGGTAGCCAGGTAGTCGCGGTCGATTGCCTTCATCAGAGCCAACCGGACCGCCTTGTCCGACGTGATGCGTCCGGGAGCACCGTTGAAGTCGAAGTGGCGGTACTGAGACCCGAGGCTCTGCCGCAGGTCGACGTTCGGGATACCGCGGGCGACCTTGAATGCATCTGCGCTGCTGCCCAGTTCGTAGTAGTCGATCTCGCCGCTCTGCAACGCGCCGACGGACGCTGTCGAATCGAGCGGCAGGTACGTGATGGTGTCGAGCACTGCGGGATTTTCGCCCCACCAGTCCGGGTTGCGTTCGGCGACAATGCGCTTGCCACCGGGTTCGATGGTCCGGATACGGAACGGCCCTGCGGTGGCCGGCATCGTGCTCACAGATCCGGTGTTGAAAGCGTCGACACTGGCCATGGACTCAGCCGGCATCAGAGGCTCGTACAACGACCGCCAGTCACCGAACTTCTCGGCAAAGGTCAGGATGACCTGCTGGTCGTTCTCGCCGCGGACGACGGACTCGACCTTGTCCCAGCCAGCGGTGCTGGACGCCTCGTAGGCCGGATCCTTACCGTTGTTGGCAGTCCACGTTGCCACGAGGTCTGTGTAGTCCAACGGACGCCCGGTGCTCCACTTGGCCTTCGGGTTGATGTTGTACGTGATGACCTGCTTGCCGTCGACCTCGGACTCGGTGATGTCGGTGAAGAAATCCGTCGCGACCGTCAGGCTTGCATCGGCTGCAGCATTGAATGCTCTCGGCATCAATGCCAGGTAGTACCGTGCCGCATCGACCGTGGTGCCATCGATTTGGTAGTAGTTGTAGTTGGTCGGCACCTGCGAGAGCGGAAAGTTCATATTTCCGCCCTGCTGGAGATCGCTGATGGGATGCGGGTTGATCTGCGCTCCGCTCTCGAAGGACGCGGGCGCATCGGGGTTGGGCCCGGTATCGCCGGAGCTGCACCCCGCCACCAGTCCCACAGTGGTCACGGCCACCGCAATCGGGACCAGTGCCCGAAATAGCTTGGCTCTCATCAATTCACCTTTCTCAGTGTGCACGTAACCTGCAGGGTCAGATGGCGTCGGCCAGTGCTGCGGCCTCGGCGATTCGGGCTCGTTGGAGCACGGGATCGGGAATGGGGATGGCTTTGAGGAGTGCCCGCGTGTACGGGTCCTTCGGTGCGTCGAAAATCTGCTCCGTCGGGCCCTTCTCCACGAACACACCGTTACGCATCACCGCTACTTCGTCGGCGAGATGACGCACCACCGAAAGATCGTGCGAGACGAACAGATACGCCAGACCGAGCTCCTCCTGCAGATCCTGCAACAGGTTGAGCACACCCGCCTGGATCGACACGTCGAGAGCAGACACGGGCTCGTCGAGCACCAGGATCGACGGCTTCAGCGCCAAAGCCCGTGCAATGCCGACTCGTTGGCGCTGCCCGCCGGAGAACTGGGTGGGATACCGATCCGCGAGCTCGGGACGCATTCCGACGGTGTCCATCAGTTCCCGAACCCTGCGGGTGCGTTCGTCGACCGGCACGCCGTTGATCTTCAACGGCTCGGCGATGATCTCCCCCACCGGCATTCGCGGGTCGAGCGAGCCCATCGGATCCTGGAACACGATTTGGATGTGGGCGCGCAACTTTCGTTGCTCGGCGCGGCTCAGGCTGTAGGGCTCTACGCCGTTGATCTTTATCGAACCCTGCTGCGGCTTCACGAATTCCATGATCTCGAGGAGAGTCGTGGACTTTCCGCACCCGGACTCACCGACGATTGCCAACGTGGACCCCGCATGCACATCGAAGCTGATGCCCTGCACGGCAGGCACTTCCCCAGCCCGACGACGCAGCACGGAACCCTTGAACATCGGGTAGCTCTTGTGCAGATCGGTCACCGACAGCACCGGTGCGTCCTTGGAAACCGTCACCACTAGCTCCGCCGGGGCCTCCGACCGTGGGACACCCTCGAACTCGGCCTCCACCGACTCGGCTGTGGCTGCGTCGACGCGGATGCACGCCGCCCTGTGATTCGGGGCAACCTCGATCAACGGCGGTTCGCCTTCGTCGCAGGCCTCCGTGTGCAACGGGCACCGAGGCCCGAAGGGGCATCCCGTCGGCAGGTTCACCAGGGCAGGTGGAGTGCCCTCGATGGGCACCAGCCGCTCCTGCGCAGGACGATCCGGGCGAGGGACGGAGCCGAGCAGTCCCACCGTGTAGGGCATCGATGGGTGCGCGTACAGCTCGTCGACCGGAGCGGTCTCGACAGCACGACCGGCGTACATCACCATGGCCCGGTCGGCAACGCCGGCAACGACTCCCAGGTCGTGGGTGATGAACACGACGCCTGCGCCGGTGACGTCGCGGGCGGTACGCAGGAGGTCGAGGATCTGGGCCTGAATAGTCACGTCGAGAGCAGTAGTGGGCTCGTCGGCGATGATGAGATCGGGATCGTTTGCGATGGCCATCGCGATGACGACGCGTTGACGCATGCCACCGGAGAACTCGTGCGGATACGACCGCGCCCGGGCCGCCGGATCGGTAATACCGACCAGATCGAGCAATTCAAGGGTGCGCTCGTGAACCTTCGCCTTGGACAGTGACGGATTGTGTACCGAGATCGCCTCGGCGATCTGGTCGCCGATGCGGTAGATGGGCGTCAACGCCGTCAGCGGGTCCTGCGAGATCATCGCTACCGAACGTCCACGCTCACGCGACATTTCGCGGTCGGACAAGCCGAGCAGTTGACGGCCGTTCAGTTCGATGGATCCGGTGACCCGCGCGGTCTGCGGAAGAAGCCCCATGACGGCCAGGGACGACACCGACTTTCCCGAGCCGGACTCACCGACGATGGCCATCACCTCGCCCTTGCCCACCTGATAGTCCAATCCGCGGACCGCGGTGACGCGCCCCTCCTCGCTCGGGAAGCTGACCTCGAGTCCGCTGACCTTCAATACCGGCACAGTCTCAGCCACGTGCCTGTCCCCTCGTCGAGTTCGGATCGAAAGCGTCGCGCAGGCCGTCGCCGACGAAGTTGGTGGCCAGCACGATCAACACCAATGCGCCACAGCAGAACGCGAACAGCCATGGATAGGTCAGCGCGGACGACGTACCGTCTGCGATCAGCGTGCCGAGCGAGACGTCGGGTCGTTGCACACCGAACCCGAAGTAGCTCAAGGACGCCTCGCCGATGATGGCGATGCCCACATTGAGAGTCACGTCGACGATGAGAATCGAGGCCATCGACGGCAGCACGTGCTTGCCGATCACACTGCTCGGTGTCGCGCCCATGTACTTGGCGGCGCGGATGAATTCGCGTTCACGCAGGGACCGAGTCATCGCGCGAATGATGCGGGAGGTGATCATCCACGCAAACGCGGCGAGCAGCAGCACCAGGATGAAGAAGCTCTTGTCGCGGAACAACGGAGAGCAGATCGCGATGACCAGAAAGCTGGGTACGACGAGCAATACATCGGCGACCCACATCAGCGCCCGGTCGGTCCAACCGCCGAAGTACCCCGCCACCGCGCCGACGACGCCGGCAAGCACCGTGGAAATGAGCGCGACGAGCATGCCGATGATCAGGGACTTCTGCAGGCCGCGCAACGTCTGCGCCAGGACGTCTTGGCCGATCTGATTGGTGCCGAACCAGTGTCGTGTGGTCGGCGGCGAGTTGAGCGCGTACGCGTCGAGTTCCTCGTAGGTGAACGGGATGAAATGCGGGAGCACGAACGCGCCGACGAACATCGCGAGAAGGACCACGATGCCCACCAGCGCCGGCCGGTTACGCAGGAACCGGCGCAGCACCAACCGCCGACGGGTGATCGGGGCAGACGAGTCGATCGGGCCCTCGACCGCAGCGATCTCGGGAACCACAGGTGTCGCCATCGCCGGTCCTTTCCTCTACTCGAAGTGGTGGGTCAGTCCGCGTAGCGAACGCGCGGATCCAAAGCAGCAGTGAAGATGTCGGTCAACATTCCGGAAACCAGGACCGACAGCGCCGTGAAGAGCGAGACCGCGAGCGTGATGTTGATGTCCTGACTGGTGATGCCGTAGATCAGCCAGTCACCCATGCCGTACCAGCCGAACACGCGCTCGGTGAACGTCGCGCCGGTGATCACCGCACCCATACCGAATGCGAACAGCGTGGCCATCGGGATCAACGCAGTACGGAAGCCGTGCTTGAAGATTGCGCGACCGCGCGTGAGCCCCTTGCCGCGGGCAGTACGGATGTAGTCCATGTTCAGCTCGTCGAGCATCGAACTGCGCATGTACCGGCTGTAACCGCCGATGGTGAACAACATCAGCACGACGGTCGGCAACAACAAATGTTGTGCGCGGTCGAGTATTTCGTTCATCAGACCGGGGGCGAGCGTCGTCGACGTCTCACCGGTGTACTGGAAGAACTGACTGCCGGTGCTCTGATTGACCTGCACAGCAAGGTACTTGAGCACCGGTGCCAAAACCAGGATCGGGGTGCTGATGAGAATGAACGTCACGACCGTCGCGACGTGATCGAAAATCTTGTACTGCCGGACGGCGCCGTACGCACCGACGAGTGTTCCCAGTACCGCGCCGAGGACGGTGCCGAGCACGACCAACCGCAGCGAGACCAGGATGCGTCGCCACAGTTCGTCGTTGACCGAGCCCGCAGCGATGGTCTGACCGAAGTCACCGTGAAGAACGGCCCAGAGCCACTTCAAATACCGAAGCACGGGATTGTCGTCGAGATGCAGTGCCGCGCGCTTGGCGTCGAGCACAGCGTCCGACGGCGGCGGGTTGCGACTGAGCAGATTCGACAATGGATCGAACGTGAGCGAGGCCAGCAAGTACGTGAGAAACGTCGCGATGATCAGCAGGACGACGTAGTTCAGCAACCTGCGTGCGAGATAACCGCCCACGCGCAACCACCTTCCATCGAGCACCACGGCCGTGCCCGACGGCACTGCTCCCGGCATTGTTCACACCGCTTGTTTCCTGCGTGTTTCGTTAGCGGTGGAAACGGACATTCCTCAAGATAGCACCAGGAATTCGTATTTCGACGACGGTTGAGAAACTCTTACCGACACTTCGGACAATGCGGAATCATCGGTCGCAGAACAAGTCTGACGACCTGGCACTCGTAGGGTCGCCTAATTCATCGGCTCGGCGGACGCATTCGCGACAATGCGGACAGGAGACGAATAGGCGGTGCTCGCACACGTCGGTAGATTCACTGCCATGCCGACAGACTCCACACCCGACGGATTCGCTCTCGAACGCTTCGACGTCACCGATTCCGGGGCCATCGCCACGATCTTCGCCGCCAAGGACTACCGAAACGGACTCTACGTTCTGCATTTCGCTGACAACGCGGCCTTCGTGGGCTACTCCGAATCACTCGCGGCCCGAGTGAATGCCGACCGCGAGATCTGGCCAGACATCGAAGCCATCGAGGTTGCACCCGGTGCCGCAGATCGCCTGGAGCAGCTCACCGATCTCGTGTCCCAGCTCCACCCCCTGCGACAACGCCCGTCGGAGCCCAGCGCGATCGGCGAAACTCCGGGAGTGAAGACGGCACTGCCCAAAGAACGAGCCAAGCGCACGACGCTCCTCGACGCGGCCGTAGGACGCAGTCGTCGCCAATTCTGGGAACTGTCCGACCACATCGCGTACCCCGCCATCCGCAGCATCGTGGCCGACTACATCAACTCGTCGATCCCCGACCCAGCCAACACCGCGAAATACCTCTGGCAGACAGCCGCTCTGTCCGACGTACAGGACAACACCGGTCCGCGACGATTGCTGACGCTGACGTGCGGCGGCTTCGAGACCCTGCGAGTCGACGAAATCGTGCACGACGACGACACGATCGAGCTCGACCTGCGCATCAACACCAACGTTCCGCGCGACCGGACAGACGAGCAACTCGAGGTCTCCAACGAAACCGTCAGCGCCGGACGGGGACCGTACCGAGACGAACGGGTGTGGTCGTGGTCGATCGACCTCGGCGCGTTGCTGGAAGAAGACGTGGATGTCGATCTCGGTATCGACGACGACACGTTCGACGATCTCGCCTACGGCCTCAACGCGAGGCTCATGCGGTCCGGAAACTCAACGGGCGCAGCGGCACACAACAACGATCTCGCGGCCGACCTACTCGCCGAGGCATACCGGCAGCTGTTCGAGGCCGAGTGACCGACCGCCTCTGGTACGTCGCATACGGCTCGAACCTGTTGCGAGAGAGGTTCTCCGTCTATCTGACGGGCTCCGAGGAAGGATCGGAGTTCGGGGCGCATCCACCGGCACCCTCGTCGGAAGAGGTCGAGGCGGAACGCTGGTTGTGGATCGATCACGCCCTGTACTTCGCGGGCGTGTCCCGACGGTGGACCGGGGCGTCGGCCTTCGTGTCACTGACGACCGATCCCGCCGAACCTTCACTGGCACACGGATACCTGATCGACGGCGCGCGGTTGGCGCATGTTTCCGCAGTGGAGAACGTGGTCGATTCCGTCGATATCTCGGCTGTGGAATCGCTGGGCATCGGCGAGTGGGCCGCACTCGACATCGACCGCCGAGGTGAAGCATACCGAGGGAAATATGATGCGCTGCTACGGCTTCCGGACATCGACGGACAGCCCGCGTTCACACTGACGAGTTCGATCGTGCGGGAGCACGGCGAACCGTCGCGCAAGTATCTCTCGACGATCCGGCGTGGACTACTGTCCGCAGAAATCGACATGGACGTCGACGCCTACCTCGACGCTGCCGCCGGACGCGTCACTTCAACGCATCGAGGTTCGTCTTCAGAAGCATGACGTTGTAATCGGACCACCGAGAAGCCGTGAAGTACAGGTCTTTTCCGCTCGACATCGGGTGAATGAACGGCGCGTAGATGCCGCCTGCCGTCTGGTTGGCGTCGAGAATCGTCCTCGGTTCGCTCCACGGTCCCTCCGGGTTTTCCGCCGTGCGCGCCACCAGCGTCCGGTTGTTCTCGTTGCCGTACATCATGACGTACCGGCCGAGGTAGTCGTTCCACGCCACCGACATCTCACTGACCGGGCCCTTCACTACGGCGACGGTATCGCCGACGTTCTTGGACCATTGCTTGGCCGGATCGGGATCTTGCGTCGAATACTCGTAGGCGTCGAGATTCTCGATCTGATCGGGCGCGACTCGGGAGACGAACGCGTCGCCGAATCGTCCGTTGGGAGTACCGAACTGGTACAGGTACTGACCGTCTTGTCCCAGAACATAGGCGCTCTGCTGAAATTTGCCCTGGCTTTCGTGGACGTTGGTGAAGCCTGGGATCGTGACACCCTTGTTGACGCGGATCGTCTTGGGATCCGTCGTCCAATTCTGGCCGTTGTCGGTCGATTTGGCCGTCGCCGAGTAGTTCGTGATCCAGCGGCCGGGTGTGCCCCAGCTCTGCACCGACATGTAGTTGATGTACTGGGTGTTGCCGATCGCGATAGCCGCCGTGGGGATGGTCGTGTCCTCGACGCTCGGTAGCTTCGCGCTCGAGATGATCTCGGCGGCGTAACGCGGATTGTTCGCTTTGACAACCGCACCCGAGGTGGTGTTCGCCGGGTCGGCCGGACCGATCGTGATGCCCTGCGACAAGTTCGTCGACGCCTTGTCCGAGCGAAAGAGTGCATTGCTGCGCCACTGGGCATTGCCGGAGGAGCAATCACCGAACGTGTCACCGAACGCCATCAAGATCTGGCCCGCACCGTTGTCCCAAGTGATACCGAGGTCGGTTCCGGACATCGCCAGGTTGTCGTAGGTGTCGTTCACGCTCTGCGGACCGGTGACCCAGGCGATGCTCTGCGTGTTGCCGGTGATGCGCGGCAGAGGACCCTGCGGGCCCTGCGGGTTCTTGCCCGACATTCCTGCGCTGCCCGACGAACCGAACAGCGGTGAGGAGCCCGGCCCACCGAGCCCGCCGCACGGCTCGGCCGACACGGTGGGCGCAGTCAGAGCGCTGAGTCCGCTCACTGCCAGTGCCAGGACAGCCCCGACAGCGATCTGCCGACTACGTACACGCATGGACGAACCCACCGTTTCCCGTGTGACCCACGATACTGATGTGACTGATGGGACGAGTGTTACGCAAATCTACTGATCGCGCAACAAATCGGGCGTGTCGGTACTTGACAAAACGCCTACGGCGAGAATGACACTCGTGTGATTAGCCGGCAATCATGCGCGCGTGAGTCGTATCGAGTGCGAGCAGCGCAGCGCCCTGCACGACGACCGCCGTTCCGTGACCGATCGCCTGCTCAGCGGTGATTCGACGGCCGAAGCTGGGCTTCCGGACGGCGATGTGCGCACCGGCCGCGACATAGAGAACATCGAGCCCCGCATTGATCCACAGCAACTTGCTCAGACTCTTCGACGTCGGGACCGAGGAATTGAGCGCTCCCGCCCCTGCGATCGCCACATCGATCGCACCCCAACCCGCGGTCTGCTGGCCGAAGGCACGACGGGCAGGCGACGAGCCGCGCACCGCCAACACCGTTCCGGCAAGCACACTCACACCGCCCCATACGGCGAGACGCCGACCGAGTATTTGGGCGACGGCGGGAGCTTCCATACGAGTCATGGCTCCAGTGTGCCGGGCCCGACGCCGAGGGCGACCCGTAACGCGCGGTCCGTTGCTGCCGAACACCGAGCACCGGGTATTCGTGCTCGAAACGAACGGAGTCACCATGCTGAAGAAGATCCTCGCAGGCGCTGCACTGACGATCGGCGTAGCAGTGCTCGCCGCACCGATGGCATCCGCCGCGCCCGACGACAACCCGTTCGGCCCCAAGGACTCCACTTCGAGCTTCGTCAACGCATTCGACCCCGCGGCCTACAGCAGCGCGAGCGAGAAGTCGTTGATCGTCAGCCCATTCGGGACCACACGACAAATCGACTGTTCCTCGTTCCATGCCCGCACCTGGTGCACTCAGAACAGCCACGCGCTCACCGACATCCGCATTCCGGCCGGATCGTCGGAATGGGATTACCGGATGCTCTACGTCTACAACCCGTTCTGACAGTCGAATAAGGCACAGCCGCGATTACAGCCCGAGCGGATGCGCGTCGGCCCCGGGCAACCAACTGTGGCCCGGCCCGACCCACCCTCTCTCCTTGATCATCTTCTTCGCCGCACGTCGGTGGCGGCCGAGCAGGCGGTCGAGGTAGAGGAGCCCGGCCAGATGGTCGGACTCGTGCTGCAGACACCGCGCCAGATAGCCCGTTCCTTCCACCGTCACCGGGTTGTTCTCCACATCGACACCTGTGACGCGAGCCCAGTGGGCACGCCCGGTCGGGAACAGCTCCCCCGGCACGGACAGGCATCCCTCGGTGTCGTCCGGGTCGGGCATAGTCTCCGGAATTTCAGAGGTCTCGAGCACCGGGTTGATCACGTGTCCGCGATGACGGACCCCGCCGTCCCGCAGGTCGTAGACGAAGACCGAACGTGGGTCGCCTATTTGGTTGGCCGCGAGGCCCGCACCGGGTGCAGCCGTATTGGTGTCGAACATGTCCTCGACCAACGCTTCGAGTTCGCCGTCGAACACCGTCACGCGAGTTGCCGGAGTTGTCAGCCGGGGATCACCGGCAACCAGGATCGCTCGAATCGCCATGAGATAAGGATAGTTTCGCTCCGAGAGCGGCGAAGCCCTGGGCAACGAGGTTACTGTCGATCTGTGGCCCACTCCCGTCGTCCCTCCACCGCGCACCCCGCAGACAAGGTCTGCGCGTCGTGCGGTCGGCGGATCGAGTGGCGCAAGAAATGGGAGAAGAACTGGGATGACGTCAAGTACTGCAGCGACACCTGCCGGCGGCGCAAGGTGAGTGCAACCGACAAGGAACTCGAAGACAAAATCCGATCCTTGCTCGACGCCCGATCACGCGACGCGACGATCTGCCCCTCGGACGTCGCACGAGCCCTGTCCGACGACGACTGGCGCGACTTGATGGAGCCCGTTCGCCGCGCGGCCCGACGTATGGTCGACGCCGGCGAAGTCGAGATCACCCAGAAGGGGTCGGTCATAGATCCCTCGACCGCAAAGGGGCCGATCCGGATCCGTTGGAAGCGTTGACGGAAACCTGTCGGTGGGTGGGTATAGCTTTCGTGGTGTGAAGACATGGGGGGATGTGTTCGGGCTCGGGGACCAGGAGTTGGTCTCCGAGCTCGCCGACGTGGCTTCACTCGAAAATGTCCTCGCCGCAACCAGATTGACGTTGCTCGCCGAGATCGACCGCCGCGGCTTGGCAATGAAACTCGGGCACTCGTCCGTCACCCGCTGGTACGCGAAGTCGGTTCGGATCACCGACGGGTCAGCCGCCCGCCAGAACGCACTGGGGTACTGGCTGTTCGATCACCCCACCGTGCTCGACGCCCTCGCCGACGGCCGGATCCATGCCGCGCATGCCGCCGCCATCGCCGAGGGATACGACGTCGTGCTGGTGGCCGACCCGACGTTGAATCAGGACCGGCGCAACGGAATAGTCGCCGAATTGCTCGACACCGCGATGCGCAACACCGCCGGCCAAGTGACCTCCCGCGCGCAGGCTTTGGCGCATGCGGCCGCCGACGACGCCCGAGCGCGACACGCGAAAGCCGAGAAACAACGCCGAGAGCAGGAACAGCAGGAACAGGAACGCCACGATCAGGAGCGGCGGAAAGATGATACAGCGACCACTAACGGCACGCCTCCCGATCCGGAACCACCTGCGCCCGAGCCTGTTCCGCCGACACCCGCGCCGCGACCGGTGTCGGAGAACCCAGACCTGAACCGATTCGACCTGCATGCTCTGGCCAACGGCCGCTTCCAGGTCGGCGGCAACATCGACCGGTTGCTGGCCGAGAAGCTTCTCACTGTTCTGTCGCCGTTGACGGCACCGCGACCCGGTCCCGGCGGTGAACGCGATCCACGTAGCCCGTCGAAGCGCCGGGCAGATGCACTAGATCAGATCCTCGACCGGCACCTCCGCGGCGGCACCCGCGGGTCGGCGGGCGGGTCGCGGGCGTCGGTGCACCTGATCGTTCCCCTGCTCGACTTGCTCGCCCACGGCGGTGACAAGCAATCAGATAGCGGTGCAACGGATTCGGGTGACAAGGGTTCGGTCTCGAATGGTTCCTCGAGCGGCAGCGATAGCAACGCCTCGCGTCCGGATGGATCTGCTCGAGGGGATATCGCTGCTCACGGCGATGCGGCATCCAGTCGTGATGGTGTCGGTGGCAGTAGCGCCGGGCATGGGACTGCCCCCAACCCAGGGAGTATGGCTGCTCGCGGCGCAGCAGCGTCCGGTGGTGGCGATGTCGGCCGTGCCGGGCAGGAGTCTGCGTCCGCCCCGGACGACGCTGGTCCTCGCGGCGATGCCGCGGCCGGTCGTGGCGGTGGCAGTCACGCCGGGCAGAAGTCTGTGCCCGAGCCGGGTGACGCTGACTGGCCGTTCCATTTCGACTGGACCGGCCCGATCAGTCGATCCCTCGCCGAGCTGGTCACCTGCGACGCCGACTTGACCCCCGTCATCGTCGACCACCACGGCGTACCACTCGCGCTCGGACGAACCACCAGACTCGCCAGCGACGACCAACGCATCGCCCTGACCATCCGCGACACCTGCTGCGTCATGTGCGGCCGCCCAGCCCAGTGGTGCCAAGCCCACCACATCGAATTCTGGGAACACGGCGGCCACACCGACCTGATCAACCTTGCGCTGGTCTGCGGAGAATGCCACCGCCTCGTCCACCACGGCGACTGGCAACTGATCATGGGCGACGACGGACACCCCTACGCCATCCCACCCGAATCCGTCGACCCCAGACAGCAACCCCTCCCGAGCTACCACCGACGAAAACAGCGAGCCGCTTGAACAACTCAGGCGCGCAACGCGCGCTTGAGCAACTTTCCGCTCTGGTTGCGGGGCAACTCGTCCAGGAAAGTGACGGTCTTCGGCACCTTGAACGGCGCGATCCTGCCCTTCACGTGGTCGATCAACTCCTGCGCCGACGCCTCACTTCCGTCCTTGAGCACGACGACAGCAGTCACCGCTTCGATCCACTTGTCGTCCGGTGTCCCGATCACCGCAACCTCGGCAACGGCGGGGTGCGTGTAGATCGCGTCCTCGACCTCACGAGAAGCGACCAGAATTCCGCCCGTGTTGATGACGTCCTTGATCCGGTCGACGACCGTGATGAACCCCTCGGCGTCCCGAGTCACCAGATCACCCGAATGGAACCACCCACCCGAGAACGCATCCGCCGTCGCCTCCGGCTTGTCCCAGTAACCGTCGCACAATTGAGGAGAGCGGTAGAGAATCTCACCGGGCTCACCGTCCGGCACATCGTTACCGTCCGCGTCGACAACGCGGGTCTCGACGAAGAACACCGCACGACCACACGACGCCGGTCTGGCCTCATGCTCGGACGGCTGCAGAACCGTTGCCAGCGGACCGATTTCGGATTGTCCGAAGCAGTTGTAGAACTCGATGTCCGGGTATCGCTCACGCAGCCGGGTCAACACGGTGACGGGCATGATCGACGACCCGTACTGAGCCTTCTTCAGCGACGAGAGATCGCGGGTATCGAGGTCGGGATGATTGGCGAGCGGAACCCACACCGTCGGGGCCAGGAACAACGACTTGATCTTCTCGTCCTCGATCCGCCGCAGAATCTCCGCGACGTCGGGCTTGCGCATCAATCGCACGGTCGCCCCGACCGACAGGTACGGCAGCATGAACACGTGCATCCCCGCCGAGTGGTACATCGGCATCACCAGCAGCGGGTCGTCATCTCGGGTGAACCCCAGAGCGATCACGCACGAGACGTACTCGGCAACGAGCGCGCCGTGAGACATCATCGCGCCCTTGGGTTTCGACGTCGTGCCGGAGGTGTAGAGCAACTGCGCCAGGTCCGTGGAGTCCGCGGCCGGCTCGAGGACCGAATCATCCCCGGCAGCGTCGAGCAGATCCGGAAGCGACACCACGACCTCGACGGCGGTACCGCTCCGAACGGAATCGAGCGTGTTCGACAATTCCGGGTCGACGAGCACTGCCCGTGCGCCCGACTGATCGAGCAGATACAGCAGTTCGTCGCCCACGAGTGCGTAGTTGATGGGCACGTGCACCAATCCTGCTCGCGCACAGGCAAGAAATGCCACCACGTACGCGTCGGAGTTGACGCCGTACGCCGCCACCCGGTCACCCTTGTCCAAGCCCATCGCGATCAACCGACGGGCGGCTCGCGTCACGGCGGTGTCGAGTTCGCGGTAGCTATGGCTGCGGCCTTCGAATGTCACAGCCGGACGGTCGGGAAATTTCGCCGCCGACCTGCGCAGAACGCCGTCGACGGTGCTGACTCGGGTGCCGTTCGTCATGACAATGACGTTATAGGACGTCCAAGCTTCTTGCCTCGACTTCGACGTCGATGGTTCGCTCGCCGATCACGGGGCATTCGGTGTTGCATGACAATCAAACAAGCACTCGACAGCCTCGAGACTGCCTCGTTTCTCGACGGACCCAGCGACGCGATCCATGGCGTACTTGCACCTGCGGTAGCGGACAGCGCCGTCGGATCAGCGCTGCACGGCAGATGGATCGGGCACCCCATCCATCCTGCGCTGGTGACGGTGACCCTCGGCAGCTGGACCAGCGCAGTCGCGCTCGACCTCGTCAAGAACCAGTCCAGGGCGGCCAAAATTGTCGTCGCGCTGGGTCTCGCGTCCGCGCCTCCGGCGATAGCGACCGGATGGGCCGACTGGTCGACGATGAACACTGTTCAGCGTCGGGTCGGCATCATCCACGCGGCCTCGAACGCAACCGGGGTGTTCCTGTTTCTGGGCTCCTACCTCCGTCGCCGGAAGCAGACCGACGGAGTCGCCAAAGCTCTGGCGGCGGCCGGCCTCGCAGCCGCAGGACTCGGCGGACTGATCGGCGGGCACCTCGCCTACAGCACCCCCGGCAGCGAGGCCGAGTCGGAAGCTCGACACCGCCTACCGAGCTGACCACCCATCAACAGCTGTTCGGTTCCCCGGTCTTGACCACCGACAGCACGGCGTCGCCCTCGCCGATGAGGACGCCGGGAGCCGGATCCTGTTCGACGACAATCCAGTTCGAGTCATTGACCTGCATACGGCCCTCCCCCGACGCGTCCGCGCTGCGGGAGTAGAAGACACCGGCCGCCTGGATCGCGTTCTGCGCAGACTGCAGATTCATACACACAACCGGAGGCATGTAGGCCGGGGCTGCGGGTGCGGGCCTCTCGACCGTCGGGGTATCGGGAATGACGATCCTCGGTACAGCGGTAGAGCGCGTGAGGCCTTGCCCTGCCACCGCCTCGACCTCTGCGCCGACGTCTGCGCTCGGCGTGCTGCATCCCGCCAGCGCCGGCAACACGGCAATGCAAGCCGCGAGCACATGTCTTTTCGTCGACATCGGGACCTTTCGTCATGACGAACCCCCACCACAGCAACCGTCTTCTATGGATCGACCCTTGCGTCGATCCGTTACCGGTAGCGTTTCCGTACACCGTACGGTAGGCTGCGGCGGCACTGCGTGAACCACCATGGGTGTACGCCCTTCGGGGCGCGGCGAAAGGCAATCGACAACGCGATGACCGAGCCCCAGCTACTACAAGACCAGCCACCTATCGATGGACTGTCCACGATCGTCGTGCGTGGAGCCCGGGAGAACAATCTGCGCAACGTCGACCTGAATCTGCCGAAACGCTCGTTGGTCGTGTTCGCCGGCGTCTCCGGGTCGGGAAAGTCGTCACTGGTATTCGACACCATCGCTGCCGAGGCCCAGCGGCAGATCAACTCCACGTTCACCGCGTTCGCGCAGACGTTTCTGCCGTCCTACGGCCGACCGGATGCTGACCTGATCGCGAACCTGTCGGCCGTCGTCATCGTCGATCAGAAGCGACTGTTCGGTGGCCCGAGGTCGACGGTCGGCACCATCACCGACATCGGAGACTGGCTGCGCATGCTGTGGTCCCGCGCCGTCACGCCCAACATCGGCTACGCCAACGCCTTCTCGTTCAACGACCCCGCCGGAATGTGTCTCGAATGCGAGGGGCTCGGCGAGGCGAAGGTCGTCGACCTCGGCGAACTGGTGGACGAGTCGAAGTCGTTGCGCGAGGGCCCGTTCAAGCATCCCGACTTCGAGGTCGGCAAATGGCCGTACCGGGTGTTCGCCGACTCGGGCCTGTTCGATCTCGACGTCCCGATAGAGCAGTACTCGGCGCGGGAGCGTCACCTCTTCTTCGACGCCAAGCCCGGTGAGGTCGAGGTGACGAATCCCGACGCCGTCATGAAGAGCTACGAAGGCATCGTGTCCAGGTTCCGCCGAAGCTACCTCGCCAAGGATGCCGATGCACTCAAGGGCAAGTCCAAGGCCGCTTTCGAGCGGATCGTCACGCGCGGCGTCTGCGAGGCCTGCGGCGGTTCCCGCTACAACGACACCATCCGCGGCGCCACTCTCGAAGGACTGTCCCTGCCCGACGCGTTCGCCATGCAGGTTTCCGAACTCGCCGACCGTATCGAACAATGGGACATCAAGGGCCTACGCTCCGTCACCGCCGAAATCGTCACGCAGTTGACCAGGCTCGTCGATCTCGGCCTGGGGTACCTCAGCCTGGACCGTGCGACGTCCTCGCTCTCGGGTGGTGAATCCCAGCGCATCAAGATGGTCCGACACCTCGGAGCCACGCTGAACGACATGCTCTACGTCTTCGACGAACCGACGACCGGTTTGCATCCTCGCGACGTCCACCGTCTGAACGACATGCTGCTCGCGCTGCGCGACAAGGGCAACACCGTCCTCGTCGTCGAGCACGACCCCGAGGTGATGGCCATCGCCGACCGGATCGTCGAGATCGGACCCGGTGCCGGAAAGTCAGGTGGCACAGTGGTGTTCGAGGGAACCTTCGACGAGCTCCGCCGAGCCGACACCAGGACCGGCTCCGCGCTCCGGCGTGATGACGCCGAGATATGCACTCCCCGTGCGCCTTCGGGCTGGCTGAGCATCTCCGGTGCCACAACACACAACCTGCGCGACGTCAGCGTCGACATCCCGCTCGGGGTACTGACAGCCGTCACCGGTGTCGCCGGTTCCGGAAAGTCGAGCCTCATCCACGGTCATCTGCGCGAGGCCGCGCCCGACGCCGTTGTCATCGACCAGGCACCGATCCGGGGCTCACGCCGTTCGTCCCCCGCGACCTACACCGGTCTGCTCGATCCAATCCGCGCGTACTTTGCCAAGAAGACGGGCCAGCCGCCGTCGCTGTTCTCCCCCAACTCGGACGGCGCGTGCCCCGATTGCCAAGGCAGCGGCGTCATTTTCACCGAGCTCGGGTTCACCGATCCCGTGACGAGTACCTGCGAGACGTGCCAGGGCAGGAGGTTTCGATCAGGCGCGATCAGACACACCGTCGACGGCGTCAGCATCGCCGACATCTTCGAGATGTCCGTCGAGGATGCGCAGGACTTCTTCGAGGTCAAAAAGATTCGAGACATTCTTCGTCGCTGCCGAGACGTCGGACTCGGCTATCTCTCGCTCGGCCAGAACCTGTCGTCCCTGTCCGGCGGCGAACGCCAGCGGCTCAAACTCGCCACCGAACTGATCGGGTCGTCTTCGGTCCTGGTGCTCGACGAACCGACGACGGGCCTGCACCCGTCGGATGTGTCGAACTTGATCGCGTTGCTGTCCGGGATGGTCGACGAGGGCAGGTCGGTGATCGTCATCGAACACAACCTCGACGTCGTCGCCGCGGCGGATCACATCATCGATCTCGGTCCCGACGGCGGCCACAACGGCGGGCTGATCACGTTCACCGGGACGGTCGACGAATTGGTGGCCTCGGACACTCACACCGGTAGGTACTTGGCACGGAGCCTGGGGCGTTGACCGCTCCCCGATAGTGTTGGCGTTCGAAGAGAAACCGGACAACACAGGAGTGGCAGTGCAGCGTCGATCGGCACGAATGATCTCAGCCGGGTTCGCGGTCGTCGCGCTCGTAGCGGCGGGATGCAGCACGCAGGAAACGGACGCGCCACCCGCCGCCGATTCGGCACCCGCGGCGAGTGGCGAATTTCCGAGGACCATCACATCCGGCTCGGACGGCGGCACGGTCACCATCGACGCTGCGCCACAGAAGATCGTGTCGCTGAGCCCGACCGCGACGGAGACGCTGTACGCCGTCGGGGCGGGCGACCAGGTGGTAGCCGTGGACGATCAATCGGACTTCCCCGCCAATGCTCCGAAGACCGGACTGTCGGCGTTCACCCCGAGTCTCGAAGCGATCGTCGCGTACGACCCCGATCTGGTGATCGCCTCCACCGACCTGGGCCTGGTGACCTCGACACTGGCCGAGGCAGGCGTTCCGACGCTGGTGCTGCCTGCCGCGACGAGCATCGACGACGCCTACTCGCAGATCGAGCGCGTCGCGGACGCCACCGGCCACGACGCCGACGGCGATGCCGTTGTGTCCCGGACTCGTGACCGGATCGACGCAGCCGTCGCGAGCGTCCCGACGCGCGAAGCGCCGCTGACGTACTTCCACGAACTCGACGACACGTTGTACACGGTGACGAGTGCGAGCTTCGTCGGGCAGATCTACGGTCTGTTCGGACTCACCAGCATCGCCGACGGTTCCGATGCCGGCGACTACCCGCAGCTCGCCGCCGAGGCCGTCATCACGTCCAACCCGGATGTGGTGTTTCTTGCCGACGCCCAATGCTGCGGCGTCACAGCCGATTCCGTCGCGTCTCGACCGGGATGGGGATCGATGACGGCCGTCCGCGACGGCCGCATCTTCCCGATGGACGAGGACCTGTCGAGTCGATGGGGCCCACGTATTGCGGACCAGGCAGAGGCCGTCGCCGCGGTGGTACAACAGATCCCCGCGTGAGCTATCGATGCCCGATACGAACCTCGTCCACGAATACATCTGCCGCCCAATGCAAACGAGACCTCATCTGGTCGGGCAGGGTAACCGTCAATTGGACGAGGTACTGATCGACGATGTGGTGGACGACGACATAGCGGGTCCGGGCGAACAACGTCCGACCGTCCCACTCGTATCGACCCGCAATCGAAACGGACGGTAGACCGCAGAACGGGTCGCGGTCGTAGCTGACGTCGATCCACTGCGGAAGCGCCCGGGAGTCGCCGAACCCACAAGCCAGCAGGGTCTGCGGATCGAGTGACCGCGTCAACTTTCCGGTCAAGACTGCCGCGTTGGGAACGAACCCGTCGACCGCATCTGCCGGAGTACACAGCACCGCGGTGGCGTGCGGAAACAGATGCGCAGGAACGAGATCCCACCCCGGCAGCGCAGGTAGCTCCAGACCGAACCTGTCGCATTCGTCGAGATGTACGGGCACGAGCTCGATACGCTGCTGTTGCAGAACGCTCTGCATCGATTGTTCCCGAGTTGTCACTGGACGTCCCGTCGACCCGACATCGACGCCGCTCGGTCTGCTTCGATGCGATCGAGGAATCGAGGCGGGCGCAGTAGCTCTCGCGCGTCGTCGTGGGCAAGCTGCGCACGGCCCCAGGGATTGTCCCGACACCACTGCAGTACGGACAGCAGCGCGTTGGGCTCGACCTTCTTCTCGCACGCCATCAGGACCAGCACCTGATCCGTTCCACCGGCAGGGTCGCGATACACGACTCGGATGGTGGGGTACCAATGTGAATGCGATACCGCAGGATTCGGATGCGTCTGCGGCTGCAGCTCGACGATCCCGTCCCACGGGACAACCGTGATTGCAGTGGTGGCCTTCCATCCGCGGCGCCGATAGATCTCCTCCACGAGGCCATCGGGATGCAGTGAAATTCGGGTCCGGTTGACGACGAGCACACTCAGTGCGAAAAACAGCAGACATATCGGAGCGCCGAAGTGCGACATGACTACGACGCTCAGGTCGTGACGCGTTGTACTTACCCGTGCGTCTCCTCCCCAGTGGATGTAGGACAGGCCGGACACCAACGCGAATGCGAGTATTCCGCTGCGATACAACACAGTCCCCCGCCCCGGCACTGCCACGCCTCGGCCGACTCCGGCGACAGTCACCGGTCGCACGAACAGCGACAGCCGCGCAGACCCGATGCCGGACAACACCACGGCCGCTGTGAGCGGTATCAGCACCGCGAGCACCAGGGGCGACACGAGGAGAACGGTCTCCCCAGAAAGCGTCCCGAACAGGAGAACCGGAGTCACGATCGTCGCGGCAAGGACCGCGGACGAAACCCCGAGAGCTACCAGCCAACCCAGGTGAACACTGCGCCACGTCCGCACCCACAATGGATACTTCTGCGCTACCAGGCTCTTACGCAGCACGTCCTCGGTCCGGGGCGTGCGATCATCTCTGATCTCGCTCATTTTCCTGCCGCCTCGAACAACTTCTCCACGCCGTAGCTGACGACTTGGCCCAGAGCGATCCCGGCAGCGGCGCCGGCCACCGTGCCGGGCCCCGGAAAAATGGAACCCGCCATACCACCCACGGCTCCGAACGCCCAGGTCGTAATTGCTCCCGCGACTATCGGCGTCGCCTCGACGATCACGGCCTCGGCCGGGTTCACCCCCTCGTCGATCTTTCCCGCAATTCCAGGAATCGCACCGGCAACGACTCCGAAGACCCCGAGCCCGCGTCCGATGTTCTTGGCAACGTCGTCGACGGATTCGACACCGGGCAATTCCAGCGCCCGCCTCGTCACGGCGGCCATGCCTCCGACGACCGACGCCGCGATGGTCGACGGCCAGTCCGGCATCCAGGAGAACGACCCGTCCGGGTTCTCGACGAACTTTCCGGTGGGATTGTCGAGGGCGAGCGCCGTCAGCACCTCGGTGGGCTCGGCCAGCTGCTGCGCAGCGTCGAGAGCGACACTCTCGGCCTGGCGCAGAGCACTCTGGATGTCCTCGGTCAATTGATATGCTGCAGAACGCAGTTCGTCGGCTCGACGCGTCTTCTCTTCACCCAGGCTGTCTGGAATCAGCGCGATCATCCCTTCGGGATTCACCACACCGTCGGCCCGTACCGCGAACCCACTCGTCGTAGCCGCGGACACCTGAGCCTGCACGTGCGCTTGGGCGGCCTCGACGATGTCGGCCGCACCTTCGAATGCGGCTGCGAGCGAGTCGATTTCACTGCAGACGGAGCTCATCCGGGAGCATTCGGCCACCACGCGGTCGGCTGCGGCGCGTGCTGCCTCGCCGGTCCACGTCTCGGCCAGTGTGTCCTGCTCTTCCAACACCCCGGTTCGTTGGCCGTTGACGCGCTCGACTATCTCGGCCAGTTCGATCATCGTCTTGCGCATCGACTGCGGCTCCCAGCCGGCGACGTGCGGCACGGTCGGGGTCATTTCGGCTGGTCCATCGCAGCGAGGCGGCGGGCAAGGTCGTCGTCGGTGATCTCGTAGTTCTGCGCGACACCACGTGAGATGTCCGCAACGCATTCGGCTCGGCCGGCCAGAGCGGAGACAGCCCCCGCCGCCGCTGCGGACGCTGCCGCACACGCTGCGCGAAAGTCGGTACCCTGCAGCGCATTCTCGGATGCTCGGAACGGGGCGAGGATGTCCAACTCGGCGATCACCTCCCCCGTTCCCGACAGCACATTCGAGAACTGCCGCAGGATCACTGGATCCACATTCACTGTCATGACGCTCCCCCGAGTCGCACCGTATCGACGCCCGGTGAATCGGCGTCATCGGGTTTGACGCAGCGAGCCCGTTATCGGTTCCGTGCCGAAGCTAGGACCGCGACAGTTCCAGTCGCTCACGAAGCGGTGGTGGCACCAGCAGGTCGGGTGAGTCGTAGCCGGTCATGCGGATCCGGTTGACCGGGCCGTCGGTGCACCACTTCATCGATGCCAGAACGGCATTCGGCTCGGCTGCGAGCAAATGGATGCGAATCGCCATCCGGTCCGGTTGATCCAGCCGGTCGCGGGGACGCTCGATACCGAGCCCAGTCGCTCGGACATACAGTACGGGCTCGGTGAACCCACTCCCCCGCTTCTCTGACGTTCGGTACGTCGAGGCCTCGTTCTGCTCCACATCGCCCCAGCGCACGAGGATGTCGTGAGTGCGCGGAAAGAAGAACATGCACGACCGTCTGCGTCTGACAAATCCGTCCGCGAACAAGCGCAGTTCGACGCTGCTGCGGAAGCCGAGCGTCGCCACCAGTACAACGATGGCAATTCCAGCAATCGGCATACCGGCCGCGCCGAACACGTCACTCTTCGACAGGGCGACCCCCATTCCTGACACCAAAATGGACGCGACCGTGATCAACCAGAGCTTGGCGGTCCGAGGCGGAATGCAGACGCCGCTACCGAGCGCGTGGTCC
Organism: Rhodococcus sp. IEGM 1354; assembly: GCF_030056855.1. Lineage (NCBI taxonomy): Bacteria > Bacillati > Actinomycetota > Actinomycetes > Mycobacteriales > Nocardiaceae > Rhodococcus > Rhodococcus sp. IEGM 1354. The sequence continues at coordinate 10,669 of NZ_JASHKT010000008.1, read as the reverse complement.
TCGACGCGCCGAACGAATCGGACGGGGATTCCCCATCGAATCACGTTGTCGTTGATGCCGATCCAAACGCAAGCCATGAGGGCAAGTAGAGCGATCGATCCGATCGTGTGCCCATTGTCGCTTCCTTGCACCTCGAGCCGTCCGCGATAGATCGCAATGGCTACCACCGCGACAATCGCGATGACGGCCTGCCACAGGCGGCCCAACGTGTTCGGCCAGTACGGGACCCAGATAGGTCGTTCTGCGTCGGTGTACTTCGTCTCACTCATGCGTCCCCCACAGTCGGTATCAGGTATTGGACGCACCGGTGGTGCGATCGGTTCCCTGCTGCTCGGTTCGATGAGACGGGGATCCAACGCGTACCGTTGGCGCGGCTAACGACTTAGGAGGGCGATCGCAATGAACGGCCGTCGATTATCGTTCGCTGCCGCGGCCGGACTCGCGGCCGCGATGGGCGTCGGGCGATTCGTGTTCACGCCGCTGCTACCGATCATGGTCGACGCGGCGGAGGTGACCCCGAGCAGCGGTGCCGTCATCGCAACCGCGAACTATGCCGGCTACCTCGTCGGCGCGATCGTGTTGTCGGTGCGCCCGTCGATCAATACGACGACGTCGTTCAGGCTGTGGACGCTCGTGCTCATCGCAAGCGAATTGGCGATGGCTGCAGTGCATTCCACCGCAACGTTTTCGGCGCTGCGGTTCCTGGCCGGCCTGGCGAGTGCCGCCGTGTTCATCGCCTGCGCGAGCACCGTCACCAAGCACAGAGCCGACGGTGCGTCACCAGGAATCGCATTCGGCGGCGTCGGTGCAGGTATTGCAGCGTCGGGCATTCTGACGTTGCTCGCCGGACCACATCTGTCGTGGGAGGCGCTGTGGTTGTGCTCGGCGATACTGACCGCGGTGCTCGTCGCCCCGGCGTGGACGCTTCGGGTACACCCCGAGCCTGCAGGGCGGTCCGAGGCGGGCGAGGTGAACGCCGGAACCCGCACGGTGTGGCGGACATTGCTCGTCGCGTACTTCCTCGAGGGCCTCGGGTACATCATCGTCGGCACATTCCTCGTTGCGGCGGTCGGTGGCCACAGCAGCACGTCGGTGGGTCCGGTGGTGTGGATCGTCGTCGGATTCGCCGCGGTACCGGCGACAGTGCTGTGGCAAGGGGTGGCACGCCGAACCAGCCTGCGCAAAGCTCTGGTAGCAGCGTTCGCATTGCAGACCGTGGCCGCAGTGCTTCCCGCACTGACCGGGAACACCCTTGCCGCCGTATGTTCAGCGTTGTTGTTCGGGGGAACGTTCATGGGCATCACGATGCTGACGATGAGCACAGCGCAAACACTTCCCATCGGCCGTACCGCGGCGACACTGACTGCCGTCTACGGCGTCGGACAAGTGGTGGGGCCATTGGTGGTTGCGCCCGCAATCGGCGATTCGTACGCGATCGCCTTCGCCATCGCGACCGGAGTGCTGGTGCTCGGAACCGTGGCTTCTGTGCGGATACTGCGGATGTCGGCGTAAGGCCACCCCCACATTCGGTTGGGTGCTGACGGGAAAAAGCCCACGTGACGAAGATCGCGTTCGCTGTGACCAGGGCCTTCGCTCTTGACGGTTCACGCGTACCTACCCAGGATGTTTCGTACACCCTCGACGCCGGGAAGGCGTCGAGAATGCGCACAGGGCACATCGACCCCGAGGCACGCTACTACATCCGAGGAGAAAAACTATGTCCACCACAGTGGCCGATCAACTCGTTCGCGGACTCGTCGACGCCGGAGTTCGGCGCATCTACGGAATCGTCGGCGACAGTCTCAACCCGGTGGTCGACGCGGTGCGTCGGACCGGAGGATCGGCCAAGGGCGGCATCGACTGGATCCATGTTCGCCACGAGGAAGCCGCGGCGTTCGCGGCATCGGCGGACGCGCAGACCACCGGCACCCTCGCCGTGTGCGCCGGCTCCTGCGGACCGGGCAACCTGCATCTGATCAACGGGCTGTTCGACGCACACCGTTCCGGCGCACCGGTTCTCGCGATCGCATCCCACATTCCCAGCAGCGAGATCGGGTCGGGGTACTTCCAGGAGACGCATCCCGATCGACTGTTCGTCGAATGTTCGCTGTACAACGAGTTCGTCTCCACCGCCGAGCAAGCACCGCGCGTCTTTCGCGCTGCGATCAACGCAGCGATCACCGGCGGCGGAGTATCGGTGGTGACGCTCCCCGGTGACATCGCCGAGCTGTCCGCTGCCGGCGCAATGGATCCCATCGTCATTCCGTCGACTCCCGTCGTCACTCCTCCCGCCGCCGACATCCAACAGCTGGCCGACGCCATCAACAATGCCGAGAAGGTCGCGATCTTCGCCGGCTACGGCGTCAAGGGTGCCCACGACGAGGTCGTGGCATTCGCCGACACCATCGGCGCTCCCGTCGGACATTCGTTGCGCGGCAAGGAGTTCATTCAGTACGACAACCCGTACGACGTCGGCATGACCGGTCTGCTCGGCTACGGAGCTGCGCACGCCGGTATCCACGACGCGGATCTGTTGATCCTGCTCGGCACCGACTTTCCGTACCAACAGTTTCTTCCCGAGGATGTCGCGACCGCGCAGATCGACATCGATCCGACCAAGTTGGGTCGCCGTACCTCGGTGAAGTACCCCATCCACGGAGACGTGCGTGCAACTCTGAACGCGTTGGCTCCGTTGGTCACTCGCAAGACCGATCGCCGCTACGCAGAGAAATGGTTGGACAAGCACAACGACCTGATGGGCAAGACAGTCGGCGCGTACACCCGCAATGCCGAGAAGCTCGTGCCGATCCATCCCGAGTTCGCCGCGTCAGTGCTCGACGATCTGGCCGATGACGATGCCGTGTTCACCACCGACACCGGTATGTGCAACGTGTGGACCGCCCGATACATCAACCCCACCGGCAGAAGAGCTTTCGTCGCGTCGATGCTGCACGGCTCGATGGCCAACGCGCTACCGCACGCCATCGGCGCGCAGTTCGCGCACCCGGGCCGTCAGGTCGTCTCCATCTCGGGTGACGGTGGATTCTCGATGATGCTCTCCGAACTCCTCACCGTGGCGATGTACAAGTTGCCGGTGAAGATCGTCATGTTCGACAACTCGACCCTGGGCATGGTCAAGGCCGAGATGCTCGTCGACGGCCTCCCCGACTTCGGTGTCGACGTGCCACAGGTCGACTACACCGGAATCGCCAAGGCTGCGGGCATTCACGCGCAGCGCGTAGACCAGCCGGGTGATATTCGCGGCGCACTCGAAACCGCGTTCGCCACGGACGGGCCGGCCCTGGTGCAACTGATCACCGATCCGCTGGCACTGTCGGTTCCGCCGACCCTGACCGGCGAGCAGCTCAAGGGCTTCGCGCTCGCGATGAGCAAGGTGGTCCTCAACGGCGGTGTAGGAGAGGCAGTTCGGATGGCGAAGTCGAACCTGCGTAACGTTCCGCGCCCCTGATCCAGACCCGGCACCGGTGGTACGGCCTGTACCACCGGTGCTGTCGTCTACCGGATCTTGTCCCACAGCTCTCGCTGCGCCGCACGAGGATCCTGCACCGAAGCCGACTCCTCGTCGAACGTCATCACCGTTCGCTCCGACCCGTACGGGGCCCAGCCCGGGTCGCCTGCCGTGACGAAATCGACCCAGGCGCGGTGAGTTCGGTCGGCGAGTTCCTGTGGTGGGTTGGGCCCGAGGAGCAACCCACCGGTCCCTTCTGCGAGGTTGTCGAAGACGAACGGAATCTCGATGGCGTGGCAGGCTCCCAGCTTGCCCTCGTACGACGTTGACGGCCAAGCGAATTCGTACATATAGGTCGTAGAACTCGAACGAGCCTCGGCGATACGGATGGCAGGAATCCGGAAGAACCAGTCGGTCATCGCGGCCATCATGACCTCACCTGCAGTGGCATCGGGTGCGTCGGCGCGGTAGAGCTCGAGCACCCGGTCCGCGTCGGCGCCCATGCCCGCCATGGCCATCCGCAGCAGATTCTCGTCGATGTGCCGGAACACCCCGCTGGGTACGAAGAACAGCGCATGTTCGTCGGAGTTGGATCCGACCATGATCTCGACGTCTGCGGTGGAGCCAGCGGCGATCGCATCGATCGGCCGGGCCGGCACCACGTCCCCGTCGATGTGCGGCTCGTACGCCATGACATTGAGGACCAGCTCGCCCCACAGACGCGGATCGGGCTGCTTGGCAATACGATTCGACAGCGCGGTCTGCGCGGCCGTCAAGTCCACCACCGGCACCGAACCGAAACCGTCGACGGTGGGTTCCACACCGAGGTCCGACGCCAACGCCGCGGTGACCTTCTTCGCCGTCTCCTCCGAGAGCACGTGGTGCCCGCCGCCGCTCTGCAGGATGGCGCGGCGGAACAGCCCCTTCGCGCGAGGCATCGACAGCAGCGTGCCCACACTCATCGCGCCCGCCGACTCCCCCGCAACCGTCACCTGAGCGGGGTCGCCGCCGAACGCCGCAATGTTGGCGGCCACCCATTCGAGCGCCGCAACCTGATCCAGCAGGCCGCGGTTGGCGGGCGCTCCGTCGATCGCCAGGAATCCGTCGACGCCCAATCGGTAGTTGATGGTGACGCACACGATTCCGTCGCGGGCGAAGGCGGTGCCGTCGTACGTGGGTACCGCGCCGCTGCCGTTGGTGAACGACCCACCGTGAATCCATACCAGTACCGGCAACCCCGCGGCCTCGACGTCGGGCGTCCAGACATTCAAGTTCAGGCAATCGTCTCCGTCGATCGCCACCTCGGACAGAATCTGGTCGATCGGGCTGGGAAATCCGGGCTTGGGAGCCGTCGGGCCGAATTGGGTGGCCTGCCGGACGCCCTCCCACGACTCGGGTTGCTGTGGTGCCTGAAAGCGGTGTGCACCGAAGGGCGGTGCCGCGTACGGGATTCCCTTGAAGGCGCTCACCCCCGCAACTGTGCGACCACTGAGTTTCCCTTGCGCGACCTCTACGACCGGGTTCATCGGTTCCTTTCGGTTTCGAACGTGAGAACTCCATAGTGCACTCCCGGCCCACGTCGTCGACCCCGGTTGCGGTTATTCTCGACGGACCGCCCAAACCGGACATCGCGATCCGGAACTCGACCGTTTCGGAAGGCTCCACGATGGCCATCGACTACACCCGCAAGCCCTCTCAGCCCGCCCAGCCCGCCGCGTCGGTGAATCTGAGCAAGGTGACGCTGTCCAAGGCGTCGCCCACCATCAGCTTGACCAAGTCCGGTGAGAAGCAGGGTTCGATGCGGGTGAACCTCAACTGGTCGAGCGGCGCACCTGCCGCGCAACCGAAGAAGAAAGGCTTTCTGGCGAAGCTGGCTGCCGCGTCGTACGGCACCGGAGGGGTGGACCTCGACCTCGGCTGCCTCTACGAGCTGCGAGACGGTTCCAAAGGCGTCGTTCAGGCACTGGGAAACAGCTTCGGGTCGTTGCAGCAGCCCCCGTTCATCGCGCTCGACGGCGACGACCGCTCGGGTTCGGTCAGCGGCGGCGAGAACATGCACATCAATCTCGCCGACCCCGACAAATTCACGCGAATTCTGATCTTCGCGATGATCTACGACGGCGCACCCAACTGGGCCGCGGTCGACGGCGTGGTGACCCTGTATCCCACCAGCGGCCCGCAGGTGGAGGTTCGCCTGGACTCGGCCGAGAACTCCGCGCGAATCTGCTCGATCGCGTTGCTGCAGAACACGTCCGCAGGGATCACCGTGACGCGCGAGGTGGAGTACATCCAGGGCAGCCAAGCCGATCTCGACAAGAAGTACGGCTGGGGAATGAAGTGGGCTGCCGGCCGAAAGTGACCTAGGAAGCTCATTTCGGTTGCGGCGGAACCATTTCCAGTCGCACACCGATCAAGCGAACCTCTCGACTGTGGTCGAGCCGATCCACCAGGGCCACCGCGGCCGACGTGAGAATCGCAGAGTCGAAGGTAGGCGGGCCCGCGATCGGGGCGCTGACGGTATGCGTCTCGAAGGGCGCGTACCGGATCTTCAGTGCCGCGCGGACCGCAGGCCGGTTCTCGCTTTCGATGTCCGCCAGCACCTTCGACGTCAGATTCGCGACCTCGTCCCTGATCACGGTCCAGTCGGCGACGTCGGTCTGGAACGTGACTTCCCGACTGTGTGATCGCGCGACCCACGGTTCGGACGTCACCGGAGACAGCTCGATCCCCCGCCCCTTCGTACCGAGCCACGGCCCGATCTTCGGCCCGAACGCCGCGGCGAGGTCCGCGTCGTCCGCATCGGCCAATTCACGGACGGTGGTGATACCGAGTGCAGCAAGCCGGGTGGAGATCTTCTTGCCGATTCCCCAGAGTTCATCGGTGCCGCGCTCGCCCATCACCTCGTACCAATTGTCCTGGGTGAGTTGATAGATGCCCTGAGGCTTGTCGAAATCGGTGGCGATCTTCGCTCGAAGCTTGTTGTCCCCGATCCCGACCGAGCAATGCAGTCCGGTCGCATCGAACACCGCGTCGTGCACCGTCCTCGCGAATGTCCTCGGATCGTCGGTCTCGACGCCCAGAAACGCCTCGTCCCACCCGATCACCTCCACTACCACTCCGAGGGAACGCAGCGTGTCCATCACCGTCGCCGACGCCTCGTCGTACGCCGGCTTGTCGACGGGGAGAAAGACGGCGTCGGGAATCTTCTTCGCTGCGATCCGCAGCGGCAATCCGGATCCCACACCCTTCGCCCGTGCCTCGTAGGAGGCCGTCGACACCACCCCGCGCTCGGTCGGGTCTCCCCTACCGCCGACCACCACTGCTTTGCCCACGAGGTCGGGGTTCCTCAGCACCTCGACCGCTGCGATGAATTGGTCGAGATCGACGTGCAGTACCCAGCGCCGCCGAGTGGCATCGGTCGACGCATGCTCGGTCGTGGTGGTCCCGGTCATGGTCACCAGTGTGCCCGTGGTGTCTCATGGCGCAATGACGAAATCGATATCTCGGACCATCGGCCGGATCGTGCTGGGAGCATTTCTCGTCTTCGCCGGTCTGAGCCATCTGTTCTGGGCACGAAGTACCTTCGCGGCCCAGGTACCGACATGGATGCCCGTCGACACCGACTTCGTCGTGCTGGCTTCGGGCGTCGTCGAGATCGTTCTCGGTCTTGCTCTCCTGTTCTGGACGGCTCGCTCAGCGCTCGTGGGATGGGTGGTCGCCGCCTTCTTCGTCGCCGTCTTCCCCGGAAACATCTCCCAATTCGTCACGCACACCGACGCGTTCGGTCTCGACTCCGATGCCGCACGCGGCATCCGACTGCTGTTCCAACCTCTTCTGATCGTGTGGGCGCTGTGGTGCACCGGTGCCTGGGCACAGTGGCGCGCCTCGAGTGGGCGTCGCAGCCGGCGTCACTGAGCGGAGCTGTGCCCGGCCGGAACGATTCCATGGTGCAACAGAGCCACGTCGGGATGTGCGCGCGTACGGGATTTCCAGGCATTCTCCCCGTAGGTGTCGTAAATGGGGTTGTCGGGATCGTCCTCGACCCCACGTGAGTGCCGTGCCAGTTCCGGTGGCAGCGTGATGATCGGTACGACGGCATCGAGTGCGGGACTGAGGAAGTACGGCACCGATACCCGGTCGGTACCCGGCCCGGGGGCAATCACCCGATGCCGTGTCGCGCGGAGGTAGCCGCCCGTCGCCACCTCCAACAGCTCACCGATGTTGACGATGAACGCGCCCTCCAGAGGAGGTACATCGACCCAGGTATCCGCTGCCGTCTCCACCTGCAGACCGGCCGAGTCCGGTTCGACCAGGAGCAGGGTCAACACCCCCGAATCCTTGTGCGCACCCACGCCCTGCGAGTGATCCGGCGTCCCCGGGTAGCGCACCACTTTCATCAACGTTGCCGGCGCGGTGCCGAACGCGTCGTCGAACACGTGCTCGTCCGCGCCGAGAGAGGCCGCCCAATGTCGGAGCAGCGCGAGTCCGATCTGCGACACCGAACGCTCCCACTGCTCGAACGTCTCGCGGAAGCCCTCGGGTTCGGACGGCCACAGGTTCGGTCCCTGCAAATTCCAGTAGCCCCGCGCGTGCTCGATCGCCGGCCGCTCGGGACCGATGTCGATCTGCTCGCGCCAATCGACCCGACCGTTGGTCAGCTCGCCGCCCACTCGCGAATAGCCGCGAAAGTGTGGGCTCTTCAGTTGACTGATCTCGTCCTTGACGGCGTCGGGCACCGCGAAGAATGCCCGCGCCGAACGCAACACGTCGGCCACCCGGTCGGTGCCGATGCCGTGTCCGACGAGGTAGAAGAATCCCGAGTCGTGGGCGGCCTCGCGCAGAGCCCGTCGGAAGGTCTGTGGGTCGTGTTCGGACGACTCGAGATCGAGAACAGGGAGCATGACCCGATTGTCCTCCGCACCTGACGCGTCGGCCAGCAGTGTTGAGATTCGATGAATCCCCGTGCCCGGATGCCAGACTGGACGCCATGAGCTCGGAAGCACTCGACATCACCGTCGTCGGTCACGGCGAGGTGACCTACCCACCCGAACAATGCACGTTGTCCCTGACCATTCGTACCGACGGCCGCAGCGCAGAGTCCGCGTCGGAGCCGGCGGGGCAACTCGTTCGTGAGCTCACTCGCCTCATCGAACCCCTCTACAACAGTGAACACGGGCCGATCGATCGATGGACCATCGATCAGGTTCGGCGTTCCCGTCACCGCCCGTTCAACCAGGATGGCGAACAACTTCCGTACGTCTACCAGGCCGAGGCGTCCGTCGAAGTGAAGTTCAGCCAACTCGACCTGGTGGATGCCTTCGTGTACGCGGCATCCGCTCTCGACGGGGTCTCGATCGACCACTTCGATTGGGACCTCACCGAACCGAGCAGGAAAGCCCACACCCATGACGTTCGCGAACGTGCAGTGCAGGACGCTGTGTCCAAGGCAGAGGCCTATGCGTCGAGCCTGGGGAGGGTGAATGTGAAGGCTGTGGCCGTTGCCGATCCCGGACTGCTGACGGGGTCTGCCGAACACGGCGTCACCGAGCCGTCCCACCGCATGCTTGCCGCACGATCCGGGCCCGCCGCGTTCGCCCTGAAGCCCGAGAACATCACGATCTCCGCCAGCGTGCACGCCAGGTTCACCGCCTCCTGACGTGGCGCGCCTACCCTCGACATCATGAACCGCGACGATGCCCGACGCCTCTGGCCCCGGCCACCGCTGTTGCCTCGTCCGATTCTGATGGACCAGCGGTGGGAACGACTCGTCTTCCTGCACTGGCGAGTACCGAGTTCGGTCGTAGCGCCGCTGTTACCGGACGGGTGCGTACCGGACGAGTTCGACGGTTCGTCGTGGGTCGGTCTCATCGGGTTCCACATGGTCGGTGCCGGTCTCGGATATCGGCACCCGGTGCCGTACTTCGGGACCTTCGGCGAGATCAATGTACGGCTGTACTCGATCGACGCAGAAGGCCGACGCGGTGTCGTCTTTCGCTCCCTCGAGGCGACCCGACTCGCAGTCGTCGTGGGCACCAATGCCGCAAGAATCCCCTACCGGTGGGCATCGATCGATATCGATGACGACCAGCGAACAATTTCCTACCGAAGCCGGCGACTGGCACCGCCGAAGCGCGGTGCGACGACGGACTTCGGCATCGTGCGGGGCACACGCTACATGTCCGACGACCCGCTGGCGGTCTTCCTCACCGCTCGGTGGGGACTGCACACCGCGCTGGGCGGGCACCTGCTGTACGTGCCGAACGTGCATCGACATTGGGCCCTGGTCGACGCGGAACTGACCCACTGCTCGGATCAATTGATTGCCGCTGCGGGTCTTCCGGGGGTCAGTACTCGACCACCCGACTCGGTGCTGTACTCGGACGGTGTCGCAACTCAGTTCGGCAAGCCCTATGTGGTGCGTGGTCGGTAGAAGATGACGTGCCCCGACGACAACTCGACGACCCAGTCCCCGCCCGCGTCTGAACTTGCAGTAACGCTCTCCCGCAGCACCAAGTAACCCGCGTCGAGCGGTAGATCGAAATTCAGGCGAGTTCCGTCGGAGAATTCTACGGAAGCATCGTCGCCGGTCGAGATGCGAACAACCGTCGCACCGATCGAGGGCAGACCCTCCCGAGTGGATTCTTCGTCGCTTCGGTGCGGCGGTGCCGGCCACGATTCGACGGTGCCCCCGGCACCACTCAGAACGGTCGACCCGTCGGCCGCACAGAATTCCCACGACTCGACCTCTTGTCGTGGATGGGCCACAACCCGAGTCCGTCCGTCGAACGTCAGACGAAGAACACCGGATTCGTCGAACTCGGCTTCATCGCAAACGACACCGAGCAACACCGCGAACGCCCTGAGTCCCTCGAATTGATTGTCTTCGTCGACCACAAGATCGTCGACGACGACTTCACTGAACGCGACAGTGGCACCGCTGCCGAATTCGACGGTCAGGTCGAAATCGAGGAGAACCTTGCGGACGCGCTGGCCGTCGACGGGAAGTTTCATCGAAGACGACTGTGCCACACGAAACCAGCACGGTACACAGTGCGTACGCGTTCTTTCGATTGTGTTGTGTGGGTGTTGGTTTCGAATGCAAACAACCCCCGACCGTGATGGTCGGGGGTTGTTTGGTTCAAGTTGTGTTCGGCGGTGTCCTACTCTCCCACACCCTGTCGAGTGCAGTACCATCGGCGC
>NZ_JASHKT010000089.1:0-215 GCF_030056855.1 Rhodococcus sp. IEGM 1354 | reverse complement strand
CCCCCCCGCGGGCCGCCTCACACCCACCGCCCCCACCTGCCACCGAAACCGCCGACCCCACCACCCACTCCGCTTCGGTGAGGGCCGGCCTCGCCCCCACCCCCCGCCCGCCCCGCCCCACGCGCGCGCCCGCGCCGCGGGCGCCGCGGTCCCCCCCGGCGCCGAGCAGTCGCTCCCCGCCGGCGGCCCACACCGCCGTGATCTGCGGCGAGCCC
>NZ_JASHKT010000088.1:0-215 GCF_030056855.1 Rhodococcus sp. IEGM 1354 | reverse complement strand
GAACAGGGCACACTCGTGCCGTGATCGACTTCAGGAATTGGTTGACGACACCGCCGCCGGAGAGCACCGCTCCACCGCACGATGCGCGCGAACGCACGACCATCAAGGTCGAGATCGCCATCGTGCTGGTGGTGACCTTAGGCCTCAGCGGCATGAGCAGCATTCTCTCGCTGATCGAAGACTCTCTGCAGACCGCGGCGCTGTCGGATCAGACT
>NZ_JASHKT010000087.1:0-216 GCF_030056855.1 Rhodococcus sp. IEGM 1354 | reverse complement strand
TGCGAGAACACGCTCCGTCGGCACGCGTGACTCTGCACGGTCACCCGGATCCGTGGACTACCGGGCCTTCGCCTGCGCTGACCGCCACCGTGCCAGCCGATGTGGATGCGGTGCTGGTGTCGGCCTGGCCGGGAACGTCCGAGACGGTGTCGGTGGTGCAGGGAACCCGGGCGACCGTCGGCGACGGGGTCGATGTGGGTGCCTACGTGTCGGTAC
>NZ_JASHKT010000086.1:0-217 GCF_030056855.1 Rhodococcus sp. IEGM 1354 | reverse complement strand
CGCCCCCGCGGCCCACACGGCTGGCCGGCCAACTGGACACCCCCGGCACCGCCGCACCACCCACCTCGCCCGCCGCCCCCTCGGGAGCCACCCTGACGCCCCCGCCCCCCCACACGAGCAGCGCCGCGCCGCGCCCGGCGCCACCCACCCCACCCGGCCGAAGCAGATCGACTCCCCGTCGGAGGTGGTGCGCGCTCACCCAGCGCCGGTGTTCAGT
>NZ_JASHKT010000085.1:0-217 GCF_030056855.1 Rhodococcus sp. IEGM 1354 | reverse complement strand
CGGGCCCGGCCACCCGCCACCCGGAGCCGGGCACTCACCCGGCGAGCCGTCAGCACACGCCCCCCGACGCCCTCCCGCCCGCCGCTCCCGACACCCCTCTCCGGCCCCCCATCGTCCCCGACCACGGTAACCCGGCCCGCGCCACGCCCCCGACGCCCCCCCGGCCGCACCCCGAGCCAGCACCGCTCGACGCCGCCCGAACACGCAGCGCCCCGCC
>NZ_JASHKT010000084.1:0-217 GCF_030056855.1 Rhodococcus sp. IEGM 1354 | reverse complement strand
GCTCGAGGCCCATGCGTCGCAGCACCTCGCGTCCACTACCGCGGACGTAGATGTTCTGGCCGCCCAGGCGCAGCTGCGGACTGCGCTCGACGCCGACGACGTCGTAACCGGCTTTGTCGAGCCAGTAGGCGACAGTGGGGGCGGCGATGCTGGCACCGGTGACGAGCACGCGTTGGGTCATCGGGCGGGAATGGCCGGGCGGCAGGTTCTTCAATCC
>NZ_JASHKT010000083.1:0-218 GCF_030056855.1 Rhodococcus sp. IEGM 1354 | reverse complement strand
TGGGTGCGCTGGGGCACAGGATGAAGGAGGTGTGCTACGCCGGCGCCCGGGGGGAGGGCACCGGCGACGAGCTCAGAGCGGCGGGGGGGGACGGGGCGTCGCCGGCGGCGGTGGCGTGCTGGGCGGCGGTGTCGGCGACCTGGGCCCACTTCGGCTGCTCGTCGTCGCCGTCGACGTGGGCGGCACCCGCTCCGCAACTCGCCCGAACGGTCACCGCC
>NZ_JASHKT010000082.1:0-218 GCF_030056855.1 Rhodococcus sp. IEGM 1354 | reverse complement strand
GTACGAGGCGAAATGTCTGTCGGCCGACACCGCACCGACCGTCCCACGCGAACTCACCGAACACGATCCGTTTGCCGCCCACGTGGACATCTAGCTGGGAATCGACCCGGATGCGTTGACCAATCCGTGGCAGGCCGCCGGCTCGTCGGCGGTCTCGTTCGTCAGCGGGGCACTGCTGCCGCTGTGTTCCATGCTGTTGGTGCCTGCGTCGCTGCGCA
>NZ_JASHKT010000081.1:0-219 GCF_030056855.1 Rhodococcus sp. IEGM 1354 | reverse complement strand
TTGCGCGGGCCTATGCGATGTGGGGGCCTGCTCGGGCGTGGGATTGTCGGGGTTGCCGGTAGGGGTCGACAGATGCCGGGGGTACGAACCACGGGTGTTGATCGGTTCCGATGAACACTTCCCAGTCGGAGTGGTGGATGAGTCGGTGGTGGAATCCGCAGAGTAGGACGAGGTTGTCCATATCGGTGGGGCCACCATCGGCCCAGTGCCAGATGTGGT
>NZ_JASHKT010000080.1:0-221 GCF_030056855.1 Rhodococcus sp. IEGM 1354 | reverse complement strand
TGCGGCGGGCCCCCCCCTCGCGTGCGGCCGGTGCGCGCGACCCCAACACGCCCCAGGGGCTCGACCCGCCCGGCGAGCCCGCCCGCTCCCCGCCCCGGCGCCCGACCCCCCGGCACACCCCCGCCACACCCGCCCCCCCCGAGCCCGCCGACGCGCCCGCCGCCCGCCCCGCCCCCCCCACCGGGCCCGCACCCACCGCCCACGACACCACGCCCGGCTGC
>NZ_JASHKT010000007.1:284866-348522 GCF_030056855.1 Rhodococcus sp. IEGM 1354 | reverse complement strand
AGCGTCACCGCAGGCGACGCCATCACCCAAGGCACCGTCCTCACAGAAATCAAGTAGGGGAGTATCCCGATGACTGCCCTCGCTGAGTCGTTCGACGGCGACACCTCTCCGGCGCATTCCACCGAGTTCGAGATCGTGTCCACGGTACTGCGGATGGCCTCGGTCGCCCGGGTGCGGTTGGCGGAGGCGCTCGATGCCCAGGGGCTGAGCTGGGCACGGTACGAGGTACTCGAATTGGTTTGTCGGAGAGGGCCGTTGTCGTACAGCGCGCTCTCACGTGAGTTGGTGCGACACCGGACCAGCATCACTGCGACAACTGCCAGTCTCGTCGACGCGGGCCTGTTGGTGCGCAGTGTCAATCCCCGAAATCGACAGCAGTACTTGGTCGACGCCACCGACTCGGGGTACCGCGCGGTGACCCGTGCCGAACGCGCTCTCGAACGGGCCCGGTCGCGGATGGCGGTCGATGCAGATTCCGAACAAACACTCGAAGTGCTGCGCGGCATCGAGAAGCAATGGAACAGGCGGCGCTGACCGACACATCCTCGCGCTGATGCGCCGACAGGTATGCAAGTACCCCTGGGGTGATACCCCCAGGGGTACTTGCATACCCCCTTGGGTATGTGCGATGGTGGGCATGTTCGATCGCTCGGGGGTATGTCTGCCCCTATTGATACCCCCACCCGTATAGGAGAACCATGTCGCTGCGCGACGCCGAAATTCTTCGTTCACCTGATGACCTGCCTGCGAGACGGCCAGGCGTACTCGGCCGTGCGGGTGGTGCGATGGTGACTCACCGCCGTCTGGTGTTCGGGATATGGATCGTCATGCTGATCGGTTTGGGATCGTTCGCGCCCTCGGTGTTCTCGTCTCTCGCCGGAGCGGGGTGGCAGGCGAACGGATCCGAATCCGTACAGGTTCGAGAACTGGCCCAGCAGCACTTCGGTGGCAATTCGTCCGCAGCGGTGCAGGTGGTCGTTCACTCCGACGCAGCATCCATCACGGACCCCGCTGTTCGGGCAGTGATCGACGACGTGACCGAGGTGTTCTCCGGTGACACCAGATTCGGCGACGTCGTTGCGCCGCAACCGGATATGACGATCAGCCCGGACGGCCGAACCGGCATCGTCATCGCCGGGGCGAACGGCACGACCGACGAGATGGTGAAGGCCGTCGACGATGTGAAGGAGCGGTTGACCGCGCTCTCGACCGACGGAATCGAGGTGTATCCCACCGGTTCGTCGGCCCTGTGGTCGGACTTCAACAAGGCGAACCACGATGCGATGATCCAAGCCGAACTGTTCTCGTGGCCGGTCACCTTGGCGATCATGGTGCTTGCCTTCGGTTCTCTCGTCGCTGCCGGTTTGCCGCTGCTGCTCACGGTGGCCGGACTCGTCGCGTCCGCGGGCGGCCTCGTTCTGCTCAACGGTGTTACTCCGATCTCGGTGTGGGCCATGAACTTTGCGATGATGTTCGCGCTCGCGCTGGGAATCGACTACGCGCTTTACATCGTCGCTCGATTCCGGGACGCGTTGCGGAACGCCGACCCTCGGGCTGCCGTCGCCGAAACCATGGACACCGCAGGTAAGGCCGTCGTGTTGTCCGGGCTGACGGTGCTGGTGAGTCTGTCCGCAGTACTGCTCGTCCCTGCGCCTGCGGTGCGCACGATGGCTGTGGGGATCATGCTGGCCGTCGCCTTCGTGTTGCTGGCGACCATGACACTGCTGCCTGCGGCATTGGGTGCGCTCGGACCCAAGGTCAACGCCGCCTCGTTGCCGTACGCGAAGCGTCAAGTGCATCGATCCCCGAGGTTCGCGGCATGGGGCGAGTTGCTGCACAAGCATCCGTGGCCGTTCGCGGTCGTGTCGGTGGGGATTCTGATTGCGCTCGCCCTCCCGGTACTCGGCTCGAAGGTGGCAATGCCGTCGATAGCAGTGGTGCCCGAGGATGCCCCCGTTCGGCAGGGTTACGAGCTCGTTCAGGACCGGTTCGGACCGGGCGCACCGGGTTCGCTGCAGATCGTGGTTCCCGACGCCGATGCTGTCGACACCGCAACCGTCGCTGCGGGGGTCGACGGAGTCTCCATGGTGACTCCGCCGCAGAGTGCCGCTGACGAGTCGGGATACGCACTGCTGCAAGCGATTCCGTCAGTAGATCCGTCGGATGAATCGATGGGCTCCATTCTCGCCGAGCTGCGATCGACGTTGCCCGATTCGGCACTCGTCGGCGGAGCGCCCGCGGAGAACCTGGATCTCCAGCAGGCCTTGAACGACTACCTGCCGATCGTCGTCGGGATCATCCTGGTCCTCGGATTCGTGTTGCTTCTGGTGGCGCTTCAGGCTCCGCTCATCGCGTTGCTCGGCACCGTGGTGAGCCTGCTGTCCACCGCGGCGGCGTTCGGCGTCGCCAAGCTGATCTTCCAGGACGGACACGGATCCTCGCTGCTGGGTTTCACGCCGCAGGGATTCCTCGATGGGTGGGGTCCGGTCTTCTTTTTCGCGATGATATTCGCCATCGCCATGGACTACACGGTCTTCCTCCTGGCTACCGCCAAGGAACATTACGAGCGCTCCGGTGATTCCAAGGCTGCTCAGGTGGACGGGTTGGCCCACTCGGGACGAGTCATCTTTGCCGCAGCAGCGGTGATGGTGGCAGTGTTCTTCACATTCGCACTGTCGGATCCGTTGCCTCCGAAGGAGATGGGCATCATCCTGGGCGTTGCGGTACTGCTCGACGCGTTCCTGGTTCGACTCGTCCTGCTTCCGGTCCTGCTACGGCTGACCGGACACGGCGCGTGGTGGTCGCCGGCATGGCTACGTGCCGTCCTGCCCTCCATCCGTTTCTCCCACTGAATCGACAATTCCCACTGAATCGACAGTTCCCACTGAACACCAGCTTTCGAGGAGACATCATGAACATCGCACTGTCCACCACACTGACCGACACCGATTTCGACGACGCGATCGAGAGCACGAGAAAGGCGTTGTCGGAGCATGGATTCGGAGTCCTCACCGAAATCGACATGCAGGCCACGTTGAAGGCCAAGCTCGACGAGGACATGGAGCGGTACGTGATCCTGGGCGCGTGCAACCCGGGACTGGCTCACCGCGCAGTGGGGGTGATGAAACAGATCGGACTGCTGTTGCCGTGCAACGTGATCGTGCGGGAGAACACGGCAGCAGCGCGGTCCGTCGTCGTCGAGGCCATGAACCCGGCCATCATGGTCGAGGTCACCGGTGAGCCGCAGTTGGGTGCGGTCGCCTCCGAGGCCACGGCGAAATTGCAGGCGGCAATCGCGGCCCTCGGCGGTACCGGTACCGCGCCGCAATGATGCCCCCGGGGGTACTCTCGAGCTCCCTGCTACCACCATCGAAGGAATCGACATGATCGGCGACGAAGACAGCATTGCACTGGTACTCAACCGGCTCAAGCGCGCGCACGGCCAACTCGCGGGTGTCATCGGGATGATCGAGAACGGTCGTGATTGCAAGGATGTCGTCACCCAGCTCGCCGCCGTGTCGCGGGCGCTCGACCGAGCCGGGTTCAAGATCGTGGCAACCGGCCTGCGGGAGTGCATGACGGGGGATGCTGCTGACGGGCGGGAACCGATGACCGAGGCCGAGCTCGAAAAGCTGTTCCTGGCTCTGGCCTGAGCCGCCGGCCGAACTCCGGGCGAACGGCATGTGTCGGGTTGCCGTCGACACCGAGTTGCGGTCGACAAGCAGCGAATTCGACTGCATACTTGACTTGGTCCAGAAAACCGGAGGATACTGACGCTGTGATGCCGATCTCACCCTATGCGGAGCAACTACGCACCGCCGATCTGCGCGTGACCCGTCCGCGGGTCACCGTGCTCGAGGTCGTCGAAACCAATCCGCATGCGGACACCGACACGATTCTCGGACTCGTCCGATCGGTGCTCCCCGAGGTGTCACGCCAGACGGTGTACGACGTTCTCAATGCCCTGACCGCTGCGCGCCTGGTGCGTCGCATCGAGCCCGCGGGATCTCCCGCACGATACGAATCTCGGGTCGGGGACAACCATCACCACGCTGTGTGCCGCAATTGCGGCGTGATCGCAGACGTGGATTGCGCGGTGGGCGAGACGCCGTGTCTCACCGCATCGGACTCCGTCGGTTTCACGATCGACGAGGCAGAGGTCATCTATTGGGGCTTCTGCGCACAGTGTTCGGCTGCTCGCGAGCAGCCGGCAGTTCCCGTTCAGTTCCCTCCCCGGTCTCGAACACAGCAGAGTTCGTGACCACCGATCACAGCCCGATCGTCACACCTTGGAAGGAAGCACGTGTCTGAAGATCACGTAACACGCGAAAAAGAGATGAACGAGGATCAGCCGCAGGAGAGCGGTGGCAAGTGTCCGGTCATGCACGACGCGATGCCCACGCCTGTCGAAGGCGGCGGCAACCGTGAGTGGTGGCCCAAGGCGCTCAATCTCAAGATCCTCAAGAAGAACCCGGCCGTGGGCGATCCGATGGGTGCGGATTACGACTACGCCGCCGAGTTCAATTCTCTCGATCTCGCCGAGGTCAAGCGTGACATCGAAGCCGTGATGACGAACTCGCAGCCATGGTGGCCCGCGGACTTCGGGCACTACGGTCCGTTCTTCATCCGCATGGCGTGGCACGCCGCCGGAACCTACCGCAAGCAGGACGGCCGCGGCGGTGCCGGAGCCGGCATGCAGCGATTCGCTCCCCTCAACAGCTGGCCCGACAACGCAAGCCTGGACAAGGCCCGCCGTCTCATCTGGCCGGTCAAGCAGAAGTACGGCCGCAAACTGTCCTGGGCCGACCTCATCGTGCTCACCGGAAACGTCGCCATCGAGTCCATGGGCCTGCCGACCTACGGCTACGCCGGCGGACGCGTCGACGCCTGGGAGCCGGACGAGGACGTCTACTGGGGCCCCGAGCAGACCTGGTTGGGCGACGAGCGCTACCACGGTGATCGCACGAGTCTCGAGAACCCGCTGGCCGCAGTGCAGATGGGCTTGATCTACGTCAATCCCGAAGGCCCCAACGGTAATCCGGATCCCGTGCAGTCCGCACTGGACATCCGCGAGACCTTCGGCCGCATGGCCATGAACGACATCGAGACCGCGGCACTCGCGGTCGGTGGACACACCTTCGGCAAGACCCACGGTGCAGCCGACCCCGATGCCCACATCGGACCGGAGCCCGAGGGCGCGCCCATCGAGCAGATGGGCCTCGGCTGGAAGAACAGCTTCGGCACCGGCTCGGGTGCCGACGCGATCACCAGCGGACTCGAGGTCATCTGGACCCCGACGCCGACCCAGTGGGACAACTCGTTCCTCGAGACCCTCTACGGCTTCGAGTGGGAGCTCTACAAGAGCCCGGGCGGCGCACACCAGTGGCGCCCGAAGAACGGCGAGGGCGCGGATCTCGTTCCCGACCCGGCGGATCCGTCCAAGCGTCGCCACCCGTCGATGCTGACCTCCGATATCGCGATGCGCGTCGACCCGATCTACGAGCAGATCACCCGCCGTTGGCTCGATCATCCCGAGGAGCTCGCAGAAGAGTTCCAGAAGGCGTGGTTCAAGCTCACCCACCGCGACATGGGACCGGTCTCGCGTTACCTCGGCCCCGAGGTTCCGGCGGAGCCCCTGCTCTGGCAGGACCCGATTCCGGCCGTCGATCACGAGCTGATCGGTGACGCGCAGATCGCCGAGCTCAAGCAGGCCATCCTCGGTTCCGAACTGAGCCAGGATCAGCTGATCTCGGCTGCATGGGCGGCGGCGTCGTCGTTCCGTGTCAGCGACAAGCGCGGCGGTGCCAACGGTGGCCGTCTGCGCCTGCAGCCGCAGGCCGGCTGGGAGGTCAACGAGCCCGACGAGATCGCGCAGGTCATCCGCGTTCTCGAAGGCATTCAGCAGGCGTTCTCCGGAACGGTGTCGTTCGCGGATCTCGTCGTCCTCGGCGGCGTCGCAGCCGTCGAGCAGGCCGCCGAGAATGCAGGCGTCGACATCACGGTTCCGTTCACTCCGGGCCGCATGGATGCGACGCAGGAGAAGACGGACGTCGACTCGTTCTCCGATCTCGAGCCCAAGGTGGACGGCTTCCGCAACTTCCTGGGCAAGGGCCAGAAGCTGCCCGCCGAGTTCAACCTGGTCGATCGGGCCAACCTGCTCTCGCTCAGTGCACCGGAAATGACCGTGCTGGTCGGCGGTCTGCGTGTACTCGGCGCGAACTACAAGGGGTCGACGCACGGCGTCCTCACCGACAAGGTCGGCACGCTCACCAACGACTTCTTCGTCAACCTCCTCGACATGGGCACCGAATGGGTTCCCACCGCGGAGGACGGCATCTACGAGGCCAAGGATGCCGCTACCGGCGAGAAGAAGTGGACCGGAACACGCAACGATCTGGTCTTCGGCTCGAACTCCGAATTGCGCGCTCTCGCAGAGGTTTACGCTTGCGATGACGCCAAGGAGAAGTTCGTTCGGGACTTCGTCGCGGCCTGGGACAAGGTCATGATGCTCGATCGCTTCGAGCTCGCCTAGTCCTCACCGGCGCTGATGCGTTACCGAACTCGAAGTTGTGGATGGAATACGAGCTCGATCCATCCACAACTTCGAGTTTGTCGTTACCGTGCTGTTATCTTTCGATGCGGATTCGTGACTTTGCATCCCGATTTGTCGCAATGTCCGATTGTCATGCTGGTCTCATGACACAACAGGACGTATCCGCAGGCTCTGCGGACAACAACAGAGACGAAACACGTCAGAGTGCATCCGGGTTCGGGTCGTTCCTCGAGATGTTCCAGGACGCGTCGACCGACAAGTCGGACGCCGAGCGCGGAATCCGATAGGACTCAGCGAACTCCGATGGTGTTGGCGACGGAGCCGATCCGTTCGATATCGAGTTCGACGCGATCGCCCGGAACGATCCACCGGTCGAGTTCGAGCCCGCAACCGCGAGGCAAAGTGCCCGACGTCAGGAGCTCGCCGGGGTGGATGCTCTCGCCGCGACTCGCATACGCCAGAGATTCACCCAGGGAATAGCGCATCCCGGCAGTGCTGGTGGTCGACCAGAGCTCGCCGTTGACCCGGACGGTCGCGGCCAGTGAATCCAGATGTGTAGCAATCTCATCGGGGGTGACGATGTCTGCGCCCATCGAACTGGCGAACGTCTTGGTCTTGACGACCGGACCGAACGGCGTTCGGCGCTGCTCTTCCCACTGAGTGTCCCTCGCGCTGATGTCGTCGAAGACGACGTAACCGCCGATCGCGGTCTCGGCCTCCCGCTCGGTTGCATCTCGGATCGGTCGGGTGACGACGGCACCGAATTCGAGCTCGAAATCGAGAACTCGGCTGTACGACGGCCACTCGACATCGGCCCCGTCGGCTACGACGGTCAGGTGGTTGCCGGTGTAATAGATCGGATGGTCGTCGAACCCCGGGCCGGGACGCAGAGCCGGGAAAGTTCGACGCGTCAGCATCTCGAACCCGCGGATGAAAGGGACGGCACGCGGTAGATTTCGACGAACGAGGTTGTGCGCGGCCAGGTCCCAGTGTTCGTCCCAACCCAGGAAGCATCGCAGTGACGCCGGAACGACCGGAAGGGTCGGTGCCGGTCGGTCCATTGTCGCGACGCCCTCGTCGGCCGCCCGCCGCGCCACCGCCGTTGCGGCTTCGCGTGCGGGTTCACCTGCATCGAGGAACCGGAGCATGGAACCGGTGAGCGTGCGCAGGATCTCGGGGGCACCCAGAGTCGAGACCGCAGCCTCCAGATCGACCCACGTGGTTGTTCCGGGCACCTGGACGGCGAGGCGGTCGGCCGAATCGGTAGAGGTCAAGCGTCGCAGTCGCACGGGCGCGTCCGATCTGTGCGGAGCGATGCTCCACAACGGTTGAGGAACACGGAGTGTAAACGGTGCCAGGGTCGGCGTGTCAAGACCCGACGGTTAGCGTGGAGTGATGAGATCACCGGTGCCCGAGTACCTTCAGTCCGTCCTGATTGAGTGCCGGCACCTCGACGACGGGGAAATGTCGAGCGGCAACCCGGAATTGGCGGCGGCCGATCCGGATACGTTCGCGGTTGCACTCGCCACGGTCGGTGGGTCGCACTACGGGGCGGGCGATACCGACACCGAATTCTCCATCCAGTCGATCGCCAAAGCGGTGGCCTATGCGTTGGCCATCGAGGACAACGGGCTCGCAGCGGTGCTCGAGGCCGTAGACGTCGAACCGTCGGGTGATTCGTTCAACGAGATCTCGTTGGAAGCCGAGACCGGTCGACCTCGCAACCCTCTGATCAACGCCGGTGCGCTGGCTGTGCATTCGATGATCGAGGGCCGTGACGGTGAAGAACGAGCGGGGCGGCTCATCGAGCTACTCGAAGCGATGGCAGGCCGCGAACTCCACATCGATCAGGCGGTGTACGAGGCCGAACTGGAATCCGACGATCGAAATACCGCAATCGCGCATCTGCTGAAGTCGGTCGGCCACCTCGGTGCGGAACCGGCAGTCGTCGTCGACGGGTATGCGCGACAGTGCGCGGTAAAGGTGACGTGCAACGATCTGGCTGTGATCGCCTCGGTGATGGCGAACGGCGGAACCGATCCGGCCACCGGCCGACAGATCGTCGACCCCGCGGTCAACCGTCATGTTCTCGCTGTCATGGCAACGTGTGGGATGTACGACGGCAGTGGCAGTTGGATTGCGACAGTGGGCATTCCGGCGAAGAGTGGAGTTGCGGGAGCCATCATGGGCGTGCTCCCCGGGCAGGTGGGTGTTGCCGTGGTCTCGCCCCGGTTGAATGGTCACGGGAACAGCGTCCGCGGGGTTGCGGTGTTCGAGAGGTTGTCCCGTGACCTCGGTCTGCACATGATGCACGTCCCTCCCAGCGGCGAATCCGCCATCCGCACGCTGAGCGAATCCGACGGTGTCACGACCGTCGAACTGCAAGGCGAGCTGCGGTTCGCCGGTGCGGAATCCGTCGTCGCACGATTGGCTGCCGGCGTCCCGGACTGCGACGAGATAGTCGTCGACTTCTCCGAAGTGCGCGCCGTCGACGGCGCTGCACAGCGCCTCCTTCGAGAGGCCGTGAGCGGACTCGAGGACGACGGCTACCGCGTCGTCGTCGAGGATCCCGACGGGCTGATGAACCCCTCCCGCGACAGTTGACACCCCAGCGAAGCACGCGGTCGGTGTCACAGTCTCCCTGCGAGAATCATGTGCCAGTAGGACTGCGGTAGGCCGTATCGGTCGAACGCCCACGCGGACCGTCTGGGTTTCACAGGGTCGAGAAACGAGGGTAGCGACGACGCCAGCGCACCGGTGCGGTCGAACTCGGCTGCGATCAGAGTGCGCGCTTCGACAGCGATGGGTGCGACGGTATATCCGTCGTAGCTCGACATCTCTCCGCCGCTCCTGGATGCGACGAGATTGTCCACGAGAACCGAAATCTGTTTGCGTAGAGCGCCACCCGAAGAGTCGGTATCGATCGCCGCGCCGTCACCTGCAGCCCATACCTCGGGGTGGCGTCGGTGTCGCATCGTGCGAGAGTCGATGTCGACGACGCCGTGCTGCTGCTCTCCGGCCAGACCGGACTCCTGTACCCACAGCGGTCCACGAAACGGCGGAACCAGGTGCAGCATGTCGTAGTCGATTCGCTCGTCGACCCCCGCGTGATCGGTGACGGTGATGCGGTTGCTCTCGGGTTCGAGCGCCGTGACCGCCGTATCCATCAGGACGCGTACACCCAGGTCTCGAAGGTGGCCCGCGAGTCGAGGGTCCAGATCCGGCACACCGAGCAGATTCGTGCGATCGACGACCAACGTGATGTCGACGGTCGGTAACCGCCCTGTGCGCTTCCAGTGGGCTGCTGCAAGAAAGAGCGGTTTGAAAGTGGTGCCGGTACACCCGACGGGCGGACGGGGCACCGTGAACACGGCATGACTGCCCGCCGGCAAGTCGCGAACCGACTGCCACGTGCGCTCGGCACGGTCGAGATAGTTGCTGGCGACACCCGAAAAGCCAAGTGCTGCATGCACACCCGGCAGAGCGGCTTCGTCGGCGATCAGGCCTTGGCCCAGCACGAGATCGCGGTAGCCGTACTCGATTCCCGACGCGCAGCGAACCGATCGAGCTGCCGGATCCACCGACACGACCGAATCCTCGAGCCACACACAGCCCTCGGGGATCACCGAGCGTTGGGTCCGCTCGGCCTCGGTGAGCGGTGCCTGACCGGCACCGACATACGACAACAGGGGTTTGTACGTATGCACCTGCTTGGGCTCGATCACGGCAACGTCGGATACGCCCTTCTTCAGCAGTCGCGCTGCCGCACTGATCCCGGCATTGCCTCCACCGATGATCAACACGTCGTACATGGTGCGACTCACCGTGTATCGGCCGCCTGCAGTGGTGTTTCGATCGGGGCATCGGTTTCGGTGCGGGCATCGTCGAGCGTGCGGTAGACGAACACGCGGTCCGAGACGCCGTTCGGGTCTGCGCCGTCGGGAAGCACGACGGAGAGCTTCTGCTGCCAGCGACCCTGTCGAATAGCGGTGGCGTCGAGCACGGAGCGAACTCCTGCTGCTACGAACGTGACGCGAGACAGATCGAGGATCAGCGCCCGGCCGCGCTCGGCGGCTTCGCCCAGCGTCTCGGCCAGAATCGGGACATCGGCGTCGGTGATGCTGCCCGAGATTCGCACCTCGATGTCGTCGCCCGCGCTCTCGTCGACCGACACCGTCATGTCGGGCTGCGTGAGCGACGAACGGGAACCCGAGGCACTGTCATCGGTGGTGAACAGCGATGGAACCACACCGGCGAGTGGAGTTCGAATGGACGGAACGACGATCATGGACAACTCCTCTGGAGCCGAACTCCTGAACCCGTGCAGGGGGAGTGCGACAGTCGACTGCCGAGTCTGCGGGCTGCTCCTCAACCACACCTCCACTAGCACTACCCCGAAGTACGTGTTGGTAAGCCTGTTCCGGACAACCGGTTTGCGGGGCTTGGACGCGGGAATACGAATCCGACAATCCACGCTGGGAGGAATGTCCATGACGACAGCCGAATTCGATTCCGTCCGTTCACTGGCACGAGTACACGCCGATCCTGGAGTGTACGAGCCTCAGGAGGATTCACTTCTGCTGTGCGACGTCGCCGCAAATTCTGGGCTCGTGCCTGGAGCCCGTGTACTCGACATGTGTACCGGTAGCGGCGCAGTAGCCATCACCGCAGCACTGCTCGGTGCCCGCGAGGTGGTTGCCTTCGACATCTCTCCGCGTGCAGTTGCCTGTGCACAGCGCAATGCGCGGTCGGTCGGAGTCGACGTGGATGTGCGCCTCGGGTCGTTCTCGGAGGCAGCCGAGCTGGAGCCGTTCGACGTTCTGCTGTGCAATCCTCCGTATGTGCCGTCGGAAACCGCGCCCACCGGAATGGGTTTGCACCGCGCGTGGGATGCAGGTGAGGACGGGCGAGTGGTGCTCGACCCTCTGTGCACGCGAGGTGCGGAACTGCTGGCACCCGGCGGTGTGATGCTGGTTGTCCACTCGGAGTTCTCGGGTCCGCAGCGGACCCGGGAGATGCTCGGTACTCATGGTTTCGGCGTATCGGATGCGGCGTGCCGCACGATCGACTTCGGGCCGGTCATGTCGGCTCGCGCCGAGTGGCTCGAGGCCAAGGGCGTGCTCGAACCCGGTCGCAGAACCGAAGAATTGGTGGTGTTACGTGGCGACAAGCGATGAGTCGACGGGTGCAGACGCTGCGCCCGCGCGGACTCGGGTGAGACTCGTTCGGGGCGGACCGATGCTGATCGACGGGCCGGTCGAGATCGAACTCGATGACGGCTCCGTCGTCACCTCGGATCGGTTCGTCGTAGCGCTGTGCACGTGCAAGCGCAGTAAGACGTATCCGTGGTGCGACACGAGCCATCGCGCGAAGCGACGAGCGACTCAGTCCAGCGACGACTGACCGGCGGACCACCGCTGCATCACGTGATCTGCAAGCTCGTTCTCGACGAAATCCAGTGCGCGCATACCGAATACGATGTCGGCTTCGATGTGTGGTTCCTGTCCGACCAAATTGCCCACCACGTCGTGGCGCAACACCTGCTCATGGACGGCGTCGGCCTCGACATGCTCGGCGTAGAACGCGATGCATTCGGCCGGCGCGGAGAGCCTGCGGAGACCCTGCACGAATCGCTGTGAACCCGGCGAGGACGTGATTTCCGTGGCAGCAAAATGGCCCACGGTGGCACCGCGGCGGCTGCGATGCAATCCGAACAACGACATGAGGTTCACCCACGCCAGTGTCTGCGCGGGAACGCGGTCCACGTACCCGAGGTAGGACGCGTCGAGGTCGGCGGCCGTCATCGACTCGGCCCACAGATGCTGGTGCACGCGCTCGCCCCTGCCGCCGCCGTACTCGTCGAATTCGACGGCGACGTACGAGGCCTTGACCTGACCGGTCAATCGGGGGATCGCCCACGCATGGGGATCTGCTTCCTTGAGATGGTAGATGGACCGATGTACGAAGTACTCACGCATCTGCTCCCACGATCCCTCGTCCCTCAGGAACCACGACGGGCCGGTGCCCGACGACGCCTCGATCGACAGTCGATTCATCTCGGCGACGACGTCGTCGCCGGGTTCGACATTCGAGCGCACGTAGTCCAGGAACGCGGCTTCCAGTCGAGCCCTGAACTGCAAGAGAGCCGGATCCCACTCCAGGTCGTCATTGACGCCGTCGAAGCCGCGGTAGTGCAGTTCGTAGCTCATGAGCAACGCCAGCTGCATGTCACGCGTCGTCGGGTCGGCATCCGATGCGAGGGGCAGTGCGGTGCCGCCGCCGGACGAGAGGTATCGAATCACGGCGTCCGAGAGTGGACCACACGGCATCGGCAACCGAGGCGATACAAGGGTGGGGGCGATGGCGGGGGTCACGACACTCATTGTTCCCGCCTACCCGCTCCAGGTCACGGTCAATCGTGTGGGTCCGATGCGTTTGCACGCATACGAACCAGGTAATCCGCTTCGTGCGGCTCCGAGTTTCGGGGTCGCGCAACAGAGAGGAGCCTCCATGCGCGCAGTGACATGGCAGGGCAAGCGGAATGTCAGCGTCGATTCGGTGCCCGATCCCCGCATCGAAGCGCCCACGGACGCAATTGTGAAGATCACGACCACCAATATCTGCGGATCCGACCTGCACCTGTACGAGACGCTCGGTGCCTTCATGGACCAGGGTGACATTCTGGGCCATGAGCCCATGGGTATCGTGGAGGAAGTCGGTTCGGAGACAGGCGATCTGGCCGTCGGAGACCGTGTGGTCATCCCATTCCAGATTTCGTGTGGACACTGCTATATGTGCAATTCGAGTCTGTACACCCAGTGCGAGACCACCCAGGTTCGTGAGCAGGGCATGGGTGCCGCGTTGTTCGGTTTCTCCAAGCTGTACGGCCAAGTGCCCGGTGGGCAAGCGGAGTACCTCCGTGTTCCGCAAGCGCAGTTCACGCACATCAAGGTCCCCGAGGCCGGACCCGATTCGCGATTCGTCTACCTCTCCGACGTGTTGCCTACCGCGTGGCAGTCGGTGGAGTACGCGTCGATACCTGCCGGCGGGTCGGTGACCGTGCTCGGACTCGGCCCCATCGGAGACATGGCCGCTCGCATCGCCCAGCACAAGGGTGCTCGGGTCATTGCAGTCGACCTCGTTCCCGAGCGTCTGGCGCGAGCTGCGGCACGGGGAATCGAAACGGTGAATCTGGCCGAACACAGCGGTGGCGTCGGCGACGTCATTCGTGACATGACCGACGGCAGAGGAACGGACTCGGTGATCGATGCCGTCGGAATGGAGGCGCACGGATCACCGGTCGGCAAGCTGGCGCAGCAGATCGTCGGGATGCTTCCCGACGCCGTGGCCGCGCCGATGATGCAGAAGGCCGGCGTGGACAGGCTCGGTGCGCTGTACTCGGCCATCGACATCGTTCGACGCGGCGGAACCATCTCGATCATCGGCGTGTACGGCGGTATGGCCGATCCGCTACCGTTGATGACCCTGTTCGACAAGCAGATTCAGCTGCGCATGGGCCAGGCGAACGTCAAGCGATGGGTCGACGACATCATGCCGCTTCTCGGCGACGACGATCCGTTGGGCGTCGATTCGTTCGCCACTCACGAGCTTTCGCTCGAAGAAGCACCGCATGCGTACGACATCTTTCAGAAGAAGCAGGACGGTGCGATCAAGGTTCTGTTGAAGCCCTGAACCTGTCGCGGCAGTAGTACTTCGAATACAGCGATGCGGCCCGGAATTTCACGGGCCGCATCGGTATTCGCAGAAGGAACGATCGATCGTCGTCAGTCGACGGAGATGACGTCCTTGGCGATTGCTGCCAGGCGAGTCTGTCCTGCGGACACGACTCCGTGGCGGTTCTTGTGCGCCTTCTCGTACGCCACGACAGTGCGTACGTCGGCGGGTGCGGTCAGTTCCTTGATGGCGGCCACAGCGTCCGAGACGTTGAGGTCGTCGTAGTCGGCTACCGGGAGCTCGTCGACGGTGAGAGTTCCGCCGGCGGACCGAGCGGTGTGAATGGCGTCGGCGACGGAATCGACACCTTCGCTGCGGGTCACATCCTCGGCGGCTTCGAGTGCTGCATCGCGGCTGGCAGTCAAAGTTTTGACGGCGACGTCACCTGCGTGAGCACCGCGGCCGAGCAGTGCGCTCAATCGATCCGGGGTGGCGCGAGCGGCGTCCAATGCACGGTCCAGACCGCGGGCCGACCAGTTGGCCGGTGCGTTGACGATCTTCACGGCGGTACCGGCAGCAGCTTGGAAAGGCGTCCGGCGCAGTGCGGCGGGTCCACCCAGGGCGTCTTCGGCCAGGACGGTCTCGAGCCACTCGACCGTGGCGGCGTGCGCGGTTGCCAAGCGGGCGGCCAGTGCCACGACGGACGGTTCCTCGGCTGCTGTCGCCAGAGCCTTGATGTACTTCGCTCGACCCAGCAGTTGCTGCTCGAGGGCGAGGTCGCCCAGCAGTGCCTCGTCGAACGGCTGCGCCTGCTCGGCGACTGCCTTCACCGCTGCGAACGTGCGCCCGAGGAACGGTGCAACTACCTCGGGTAGCCCGCCGAGGTTGCGCAGTGCTTCCTCGATGGCGGCGGCGCGGTCACGTCCGTTGGCGGCGTTCTGCGTCAGTTCCCGACGAACCGCTTCGGTGCGCGCCTGCACGACGCGGGTTTCCGCGACCTGGATTTCGGTGTGCGTCAGCTGCAGTGCAATTCGCAACTGAGCGATCAATGTCGATGTGCTCATGGTGCTCCCCTTTCGGTGGTTGGTTACTGGATCCGGCCGATGCCTGTGGGTCACAGCGTGATGCTCGGCCCTGATCCGGTGTTACCCGCCGGTAAGTTTTGCCAAACGGCTGTGCCGTGGGTGTGAACAGCGACACATTCGAACCGTTGATGGTGTCGGCGTGATCCAGCGGTTTCGATCGGCAGCGGAATGGACATCCGATATCGATGACAACCGAGCTCTACACAGCAACCGTCTCTGCAACTGCGACCGGCGTGACCTCCGACGACGGAGTCCTGTCGTTGAGTGTGCGAGAACCGGCCGAACTCGGTGGCCCGGGCGAGGCCACCAACCCCGAGCAGCTCATGGCCGCGGCACTGTCGAGTTGTTTGGTGGAGTCACTACGGATCGCGCTGGGGACCGTCGGCGGCAGTGTCGACGAACTCGCGGTCAAGGGAACCGTCGTGCTGACCGATTCCGACGCATCCGGTTACGACGCAAAATTCGCTCTGTCGGTGTCGCTGCCGGGCACCGACAACCCGGAGGCCGTACTCGCGCAGGCCACCTCGATCTGCCCGTTCCTCAAAGTGATCGACGCCGTGGACGTCACCCTTGAATAAACGCTCGATCATTCGGCTTACCCGCTCCGAACGCGCCCGATGACGTCCATCCGCGTTCGGGCGGTTCGCGGTCTGCAGGCGATCAAAGCCGGGTTCGCGCGTGAGGACACCACGCTGATTGCGGGTGGACTGACGTTCTATGCGGTCATCGCCGTCGTCCCGCTGTTGCTTCTGACGATCCGGGCGACCGTCCTGTTGGTGTCGGCGCAGTGGGTACAGGGCGGATTCGACGCCATGTCGGCGTTGCTGCCCGATGCGCTGGGTGCACGCGCGGCGCTCGACGGTCTGGCCGATGCCGGAATACACCTGGGACCGCTGGGGGTCGTGATCTCGATCTTTCCCGCGACGTTCTACGGAGAGGGTCTGCGGAGAGCGATCGTGCGTTTCGCCCCGACCCGTGAAACGTTCACCGGGTGGCGAGGCAGAGCTGCCATGGTGCCCTTCTTCGTCGCGGCACCGGTGTTGCTCATCGGGGTGTTGACCGTCGCACGCGTCCTGCAGGCGACCACGGGCGGCGGAGGTGCCGGTGCGCTGGCTCTACGAATATTTCTGGGGTTCAACTGCCTGTGGCTGATCCTGGCCGTTCCGCTTGCCTGGACCTACCGGGTCATCGCGCCGCGGGCGGTGGGGTGGCGGGCACTCGTGGTCGGCTCCCTGGTCACGTCGTCGATCGTCACCGGGTTCGTGCACGGATTCATCCTGTTCCTGGCCATTCCTGTCGACCTCGGTGCACCGTTCGGCGGTCTCACCGACATCGGCGGCGGTGTGGCAATCATGCTGTGGATGTTCGTCTTTCACGTGCTCGCGCTCGCCGGCTGGCTGATCACCGCCGAGTTCGATCGGCCCGTCGGTACAGCCCGAACATCAGTTGGGTGAATCCGAGAACGGCCAAACCACACGTCACCGATATTCCGATGGTCGCGGACGTCTGAGCGCTACCGGGTCCCGCGCCCGCAACGGTGGCGGTGACGACGGCTGCAACGACCCGAGACGGGCGCTCCCACACTGTCAGAAAGCCGACATCAGAGATCCCGGCTCCGACGGCACGGGCGCGCGCCGTCTCGTGCAGCAATGTCGTCACACCTACAGCAATCACGATGGGCATCGGAGCACCCAGCGCGAGGCTGCCCGCCAGGAACAGCAGATCGCTGCACCGATCCGACACCGTGTCCAGCAGGTAGCCCCACTGCGATTGGGAACGGCCGATCATGGCCACGCCGCCGTCGATACCGTCGAGCAGCCCGGAGAACACGATGAGGACCGCGGCAAGCAGGGGGAGCGAGGTGCCCGGTCGAGACAGCGCTACCGATCCTGCGGCCGCAACCACCGCGGCGACGGTCACGACGTGGGCCGAGACGGATGCGCGCACGAGTGGGGCGCTCAGGAAGTACACCAACCGAAGCCACGTCGACACGAGCACCGACGACGATGGATCGATGTTGCTGTGCAGACCCGACCATGTCGACAGATACTCCTGGCGGGTCGCCGGAGAGTCCGACGAAGTGCGCCGGCTCGGTGTGCTGCGCTGGTTGACCATCGACGATCCTTGCTCGGCAAATCGAAAGACCGACTCTACGAAAGATTCGTCGGTGTATACCCGCCCACTCGAAACCCACACCCGAGCGGCTCGAGCAGTTACTGCTCGTCGGAGTTGCTCTGTCTCCTGCGGGCTTTCAGCCGGGATATCTTGATTCCGACAGCCGCGAACAGAATCAGCCATCCCGCGATCAACACTCCGCCTCCGACGAATGCCGCTCGCTGCAGAGGGTGCGTGTCTGCGTACACGTAACCGACTGTGCCCCACAGCAAAGCGACGAAAGCGATAATCGCCATCATCCACATCATCGAATACAGCGTTCTGTTCATCATTCGCCCGATCTCGCCGTTGCGTTCGTCTGCCGCCTGTTTACATTCTCCCACTGGCCGCACCCGATTCGGTCGGGTCGACACCGGAACCACCCCACAATCACCAGGCGAGTTTCGGTTGTTCCTCGCCCGCGGAGATCCCGAACTCCGCCCCCGTCCGATGCATGTGCCCGAACATGGCCTCCGCGAGGTCCTCGGGATCCATTCCCACCGTCGCCGACCACCGTCGAGCGCGAGAGCCCGACCGAGACGTGCGCAGTTCGACCGTGCCCGAGTTGCCCACGTCGACCGTCAGCCGGTCGGCTCCTGTCTCCACGAGACGACGAAGTGCGTCGGCACCGAACAGGACGAGGCCGCGCACCTCGAGCACCGCGTGAGAACGTGCGGTGTCTTCCGGGAGACCCACCTGGATGCGGCAGTCGGCGTCGCCCCACTGCCGCCGTAATTCGTCGGCACCGGGTCCGTGAATCCACACTCGACAATCAGGATGCCTCAGGATCGAGCCGACGGTCTCGAGGAGCGACGCAGCGCTGTGCCCGGTGGTATCGACAACCGCGACGATCTCCGGCAGCGCGAAGGTCAGACCCTGGGTCCGAGCCGCAGGATCGGTGATGCGGGAGGCCAGCATCAACGCTTCGGCATTCTTTCGTTCTCGGTCTCCGCCCGTGCGTTCGGCCCAGTCGGGCCCGTCGTGCCAGGCGACCGCTCGCGGCCGATGGGCCAGTACAGCGCCCGCAGCGTAGGCGCGATGCGCGAATTCCCAGTCCTCTCCGCCGTAACCGACGAACGTCGGGTCGAACCCGCCGAGTTCCTCGAACAAGGCTCGGCTGCAGGACATCACGGCACTGATGACGTATCGGTACGAACGGCGGTCCGCGTCCAGAAGATCTCGCGAGCCGGCGTAACCGTCACGAAGCCATGGGGGCTCGGTGAATTCCGTCGGGCCCGCAGATCGGCCCTCGAACCAGGTGCCGACGTCCGCGGGCGACCACCCGCCGAGATCTGCATGTCGACGCCTACCCACCGTCACAGCATCGGGAAGCGCCACGATCAGGCGTACCGATTCCTCGATGTAGTCGGGTTCGGGCACGGTGTCGGCGTCGAGGAAGCAGAGGATGTCTCCGCGCGCTGCGGACGCACCGAGGTTACGTGCGGCGGCGGCCCGGAATCCGAGATCCGGTTGGCGCACGACGGTGATGTCGAGAGCCGAGCCGAATCCCTCCACGTTCGGGTCCTCGGGAGATCCGTCGTCGGCGACGATCACCTGGATGAGGGACGCGGGCCAGGTCTGCGCGGTCAACGCTGTCAGTACCAGGTCGAGCTGATGCTGCTGTCGAAAGTAGGGAACGACGACCGATACACGCGGCGTGCCATTCGTGTTCGGTGCCAGATCCCACCGATTGTTCGGAACCACCCAGCGGCCGTCGGGCAGCGGGATGGACGGTCGAGCCATGCCCTCTCGGAACAGTGAGTTGTACAGGTCGGCCGCCTGCGCGGGCGAGGGATACGGTGCTGCGGCAGCGGTCTGCCATGTCTTCTCGGGGCGGCGCAATGCCTCTGCCATCGCCTCGGCCAGTCCCTCCACCGTGTCCTCGTGAATCCACAGCGCGTCGGGGGAATTGAGGGCCATCTCGTCGACGTATCGGCCACGAGGGGCCAGTGGGCGACGGCCCGCCGCGATCCAGGTGTTGATCGAACCGGATGCCGACACATGCCGGTGGAAAGCAACCGGAACAGCAATGGACCGCAGTCGTTCGTTCAGATCGGCGTCGGGAACGAAACCGGTCGTCGAGAACGGCCTGCCGAGATGCCGGGCAGTGGCGCGTAATTCGTCGAGTACGTCGTCGTGTCCGGCCGACGCGGCCCCGACGATCTCGAACCCGACGTCGGTGTCGAGTGCAGACATGGCACCGAGCACCTCGCTGTGTCCCTTTCCCGGATAGACGAATCCGAGAATCCCGACGACTCGGCGGGTGACTACGTCGTCGGGTCGTAGTGTCGGGCGGTCTATCGGCAGGGGAATCACCCGGATGTCCGGTCGGCTGTCGAGTACGTTCTCGAGAAGCAGTCGCTCGTGCACACTCGACACCACGACCGTTGCAGCACAGTCGATCACTCTGCGATAGCAGTCGGTGCGTGCCGCGAACGCGGAGCCGTCCGAGATCTGCGGCACGTCGTGCAGCGTGACGGTGATGCGGGCTCGATGCTGCTGTGCCAGTGCGGCAATGGCATCGGCTGCTTCGGGCGCGGTACGTCCGAACAGCCGGTCGGTGAAGTGAATGTGGACGGGGGCATCGGGCGGTAGTCGGTCGGCAGCGGTAACCACGGGACTCGCTGTGGCGGCGGCCATGTCACGGGCGCAGCGGACGACTCCGTGGTCCGGTGGGCCGACCACGAGATGATGCACGGGTGCGATCACGGCGTCGTCTGCAGGATTCGCAGGAGCTCGGAGTGGCGAGTGAGTGCGGCATCGACGAACTGGGGGTGTGCCGCATACCAATCGAGGTGAGCGCGGTGCACGGCGTCGCTGGACACCGCGGAACCGTCGACTGTCCAATCGGGGCGAGCATCACCGGTGAGGCCGAGCGCGGTCAGCACTCGACGTTCGACGGGCGCGCGAACACCGCCGAGCAGTTCTCTGCCTGGATCACCCACAGTGCAGGCGGTGTCGAGGTGGTCCAGGATGCGTTGCGCGAGTGCAGTCAACACCACGTTGGTCGGGTGGTTGATCGTATGCGTGGCACGGTCTCCCGCACCCTGGAACAGGTCGGACGCAGCGACGTCGGTGTCGCGGCTCTCGCGTCGTCGTAGCTCGTCCAGGCTTGCCTGCGCGGCGTCACGAAATCCGGCGTCGGATACCGGGAGGTCCCAGTCCTCGCCGGACCGCACTCCACGCTCGACGGCCACGATCGTTCGCAGATCGTGGTACGGAACGAGATCAGGAACGGCAGCTGGATCGCTCGGATGCCGAACGATGACCTGAAAAGGATGCAGCGCAGCGTATCTCAGCACGGGCCAACGAAGTATCCGGGCTGAGGTCGGGAGTGACCGTCTCAGATCGGGGACCCCGAGCGGCAGGTCGCGATATCCCTCCCGCACAGGTTGAGTCAGCAGTACCGAGGTCTGCCGGACCAATCGATCGAGGTGAGGCAGATCGGCGACTTCGAGTTCGTGTACCGGCGGAATTCGTACTGTTCGAAACGGCATCGCCGCATCCGAGCTCAGCAGAATGCGCATCGCCTCGGCCTGGCAGTTGCCCCAGACGAGCAACAGGGGTCGATCGTCGACGGGTGTACGCGGTGCGGCCTCGAGCCCCGATATCCCGTAGAAATCGCCGTAGTGGCGAGTACGCCCGTCCATGTCTGCCCCGACGTCGTGTGAGTGCGTGTGTTCGACCATTCTTCTGGTCAACGTAGCCCCGCCGAACCTGCGACGCCAACCGCGATTGAACTCGGTACGAAGTGGGTACAGACCTCATGCGCGTGTCGGGAACAGGCACGATTCGTCTGACCTGTACCCGAAGGAATTCATGATTCGTATTGCGTCCGTACCCTCCTCACACGTCTATGTGCAGCACGTTCAACCTGTGCCCGGTGGCTCCGGCAATTCGGTGACGCTGTTGCCCGATCCGACGCCGGTTCGCGTCGATGTGCCGGGCCAGTGGTGGCCGCCTCGTCTTCTCGACGCCGGGTGGTTGGCCGAGCAGCCCGATTCGAGCTTCGACGTTCTGCACGTGCACTTCGGCTTCGAGTCCTTCTCACCGGAAGAACTGACCCGCACGGTCGAGTATCTGCGGGCCCATCGCAAGCCTGTGGTGCTCACGGTGCACGACGCTCACAATCCCCATTTCGCGGACAACACCGGTCATCTGGAGCAGCTCGACGTGTTGATTCGTGGTGCCGATGCCGTGATCACCCTC
This sequence comes from Rhodococcus sp. IEGM 1354, assembly GCF_030056855.1. Lineage (NCBI taxonomy): Bacteria > Bacillati > Actinomycetota > Actinomycetes > Mycobacteriales > Nocardiaceae > Rhodococcus > Rhodococcus sp. IEGM 1354. The sequence continues at coordinate 326,847 of NZ_JASHKT010000007.1, read as the reverse complement.
ACCGAGGGAGCAGCCGCATGGATAGCCGATCGGTGGAATGTGCGTGCGACGGTGATCGAGCACCCGCACGTGGTGCCTCTGGAGAGAATGAACGTCCCACGCCCGGTGTCGGACTCGTTCGTCATCGGTGTCCACGCCAAGAACCTGCGAGCGAACATCGATCCGCTGGCGGTCATGGACGCCGTCGTCGAGGCGGCCCGATCGCTTCCGGCTGCGACGGTGCGGTTGGACATCGACCAGGACGTGTTCGACACGGCCGGCCACTGGTACGACCCGACCGTCGGCGCGAAGTTGCTGGACTACAACAGTTTCCCCGATGTCGACGTGCGGGTACACGCCCGATTCGACGACGACGAACTGTGGGACTACCTGTCTTCGATCGACGTCTCGGTGCTGCCGTACCGGTTCGGAACACATTCGGGTTGGCTCGAGGCCTGTCGGGATCTGGGAACGTCCGTCGTCGCGTCCGACTGCGGCTTCTATGCCGACCAAGCACCGATTCACAGTTTCGTCATGAACACCGAATCGTTCGACCCCGCCACGTTGGTGGCAGCCGTGCAGGCGGCCCACGCCGATCGGACCACAGCGCTCGACGCCGCAACCCGGGCCGAGCAGAGACAACGAATCGCAGCGACCCACGCTGGGATCTACGCAGCAGTGACAAAGGAGATGCGTTGAACGAGAAGCCACTTCGCATCGCGGTGCTGGCGTCATCGAGTTTTCCGGTGGCGCAGCCTTTCGCGGGCGGTCTGGAGGCACATGTCTACAATCTGGTTCGGGCGCTGACCGAGCGTGGGCACCACGTCAGTCTGTTCGCCGCGGACGGATCGAGCGTCGATCTGGACGCCACGATGTTGCCGGTCCGAACGCTGGATCTGACACCGATTGCCCTCGCCGATCTCACGGTCACCCCCACCGCGGTTCGCGAGCACCACGCATACCTCGCCGTCATGATGGAACTGGCCGGCGCGCTGTCGAACTCTTTCGACATCGTGCACAATCACAGCCTGCATTACCTGCCGTTGGCGATGTCCGCCACGCTGCCGGTGCCGATGGTGACCACCCTGCACACGCCACCGTTCGCGTGGCTGGAGTCGGCCGTCGCCCTGGCCCCGTTCGGTGCCAACACCTTCGCCGCTGTCAGTGCGTTCGCAGCCGACCAGTGGGCCGACGTCGCGACCGGGACGATCGTCATCCGGAACGGAATCTCCCTACAGGACTGGCCGTTCGGTGCCGGTGGCGATTACGTGGTGTGGTCCGGACGGTTGGTTCCCGAGAAGGGGCTGCACCTGGCCATCGCCGCTGCGAAGCTCGCCGGCCGTTCGCTACGGATCGCCGGTCCCATCAGCAACCTCGAATACTTCCACGGTGTCGTCGAACCCCTGCTCGACGATCGAGTCCGGTACGTCGGACACCTCGATCAGCCGGCTCTCGCCGCACTGGTGGCCGGTGCGGAGGTCGCGCTGGTGTCGCCGGTGTGGTCCGAGCCGTACGGTCTGGTGGTCGCGGAAGCCCTGGCCTGCGGTACGCCGGTGGCGGCATTCGCCCGCGGAGGAATACCCGAGATCATCGATTCTTCCTCCGGCGTGCTGGTTCCCGCCGACGACGTGGCCGGGCTCGCCGCCGCCATTCCGGCCGCGGCGGCGTTGAGCAGGCACGACGTGCGTGCGCGCGCCGAGCAGGTGTGTTCGGTGGACCGGATGGTCGACGAGTACGAGGAGCTGTACCGATCGACCCTCGAGTCCGCATCGGCACCGGAATCCGCCCACGGTCTCGCGATTGCATGATCGGCTACTACGCACACCACCACGGGGTAGGCCACGTCACTCGGTCCGACGCGATTGCGCGTCGCCTGGGTGAGTCGATGACGGTACTGTCCTCGCGGGCGCGAACTCCGGAACACGCGGCAGCGGAATGGATTACGTTGCCGCTGGACGTGAACGACACCGTGGGTGAATCAGCCGCCGACGACATCTCGGCCGGGGGAGTGGTGCACTGGGCACCCCACGACGTCGACGGGCTGACCGCACGGATGGCGATCATCGCCGACTGGGTTGCGCGTGAGCGACCGCGGGCAGTGGTCGTCGATGTGTCCGTGGAAGTGGCGATGTTTCTGCGGTTGATGGGTGTTCGGGTGATCGTCATGGCGATTCCGGGAAACCGGGCCGATCCCGTCCACGCGATGGCCTACCGCGCGGCGACGCACATTCTCGCGCCCTGGTCTCGGAGTGTGTACGACCCGACATGGCTGCATCCGTACGCCGCCAAGACGACGTACTCGGGCTCGATCAGTCGGTTCGCCGAACGGACACGAATCGACGCGCCTGACACTGCGGCCACCGAAGGCTCGGTTGTCGTCCTCGGTGCGGCGGGTGGCACCTCGTTGACGCGTGAACTGGTGGACTCGTGGTCCGCCGCGGACGACCGGTTCGACTTCCGCACACTCGGAGTGGCGGGCGGCGACTGGGTGGACGACGTGTGGCCGGTGCTGTGCTCCGCGGCCCTCGTGGTGACCAATGCCGGGCAGAACGCCGTCGCCGACGTCGCCGCGTCGGGCACGCCGGCCATCGTGGTTCCGCAAGCCCGGCCGTTCGACGAGCAGGCTGCCACCGCGCACGCACTGGCGGCCGGATCCATCGCCGCGGTGCTCGACGAGTGGCCCTCGGTCGATCGGTGGCGACGCGCTGCCGACTGCGCCCTGGGCATCGGCGGGCGAACATGGTCGCTGCTCGGTACCGACGGCGCACCCGATCGGGCTGCTCGCGCGATCGAGCAGGCTGCGTCCGGGACGGCGCGGCAATGAAAGTGGTTGTCGTGACCGTGGTCTCGGGTCGTCACGATCATCTCGCGGCGCAGATTCGCGGGTTGGCCGAGTCCACCGACGGGCCCGTCGAGCACATAGTGGTCGCCATGGGCGATGCCGACATTGCGGATGTGCTCACCCGGTCCGGCTCTGCGGCAACGGTTGTCGACATGGACGCACAGACACCGCTGCCGGTGGCGCGAGCGCGTAACCTCGGGGCAGCCGCTGCCCTCGATCGGGGTGCCGAGCTGGTGGTGTTCCTCGACGTGGATTGCATACCCGCCCCGGAGATGCTCGACAGGTATCGCCGCGCCGCACTGCGCCCCGACAGTCGGAGAACTCTGTTGTGCGGGCCGGTGACCTACCTGAAACCCGACAGCATCGGGATCGAAGGTGACGCACTGATCGCGCTCACCTCGCCGCATGCGGCGCGACCGAATCCGCCCGCGGGCGCAGTGGAACCCGGACACGATTTCGACCTGTTCTGGTCGTTGTCCTTCGCCGTCCATGCCGGCACGTGGACCGAGATCGGCGGCTTCTGCGAGGACTACACCGGGTACGGGGGAGAGGACACGGATTTCGCGGCCACGGCCCGCGCGTCGGGCATCGGGTTGCGGTGGGTGGGCGGCGCTCACGCGTACCACCAGTTCCATCCCGTGTCCGATCCCCCGGTGGAACATCTCGACGACATCGTCGTCAACGCTCGGATCTTCTTCCGCCGGTGGGGACGGTGGCCGATGGTCGGGTGGCTCGATGCGTTCGCATCCCTCGGGTTGCTCGAGTACGGCGGCACCGAGATTCGCCGTCTCACCGCCGGTGTCCACGACAGCGACGGCCGGTTGAATTAGGCTGGCCGGACTTCCGCGAAACGAGGTCCAGACGTGCCCGAACCATCCCGGCCCCTGCGCTCGCTCGGATTTCTCACCATCGGGCTCTTCGACGAGAATGCGCCCGAGGACGGCCACGAGTCGACGCTGCGCATCATCGAACTCGGGGAGCGGCTGGGTTTCGACAGTGCCTGGCTTCGTCATCGTCACCTGCAGTTCGGTATCTCGTCTCCCATCGCGGTCATGGCCGCCGCGTCGCAACGTACCGACCGCATCATGCTCGGTACCGCGGTGACGCCGTTGGGTTGGGAGAACCCGTTGCGTCTCGCCGAGGACCTGGCCACGGTCGATGTGTTGTCCGGTGGGCGTGTCAATGCGGGAATCAGTGTGGGACAACCGATGCAGTTCGATCGGGTCGCACACTCGTTGTATCCCGACACCGCCGAGAACGAGGACTTCGGCTACGACCGGGTGTCGCGGCTGCTTCGGTTCGTCGCCGGTGAACCTGCGTCCACGTGGTCGGGGACCGAGGGAATCGAAGCGTATTCCGAACGAGTGCAACCACATTCGCGTGGTCTACGGGATCGAATGTGGTACGGCGGGGCCAGTCTTCGTTCTGCGCAGTGGGCAGGGGAGAACGCGATGAATCTTCTGGTGAGCAGTGTGGTGCGCGCCGAGGAGTCGACGGATTTCGATGCGATCCAGCTCGCGCACATCGGGCGGTTCCGTGAGGCTCACCCGGCCGGGGCCGACGCACGGGTCTCCCAGGGGTTGGTGGTCATCCCGACCGACAGTGCTTCCGCGGCGCAGAAGCGCAAGTACGAGGACTACGTTCACGCGCGTACTGCGCGGACCGGAGCACCGCAGGGGCCGGCCCGAATGATGTTCGCGCCGGACCTCGTCGGCAGCTCGGAGGAGATAGCGGAGCAGTTGTACGCCAATCGATCTTTCCGCGAGGTCGACGAGGTGGCGTTCGCGCTGCCGTTCAGCTTCGACCACGAGGACTACGTGCAGATCTTGACCGACACGGCGCAGAAGCTAGGCCCGGCGCTGGGATGGACCCCAGCACAGAACTGACCCAGACTTCCGCCGAGGGCGATCGACCCCATCGGCCGATCGCCCTCGGTGGACCACAGCTACCGGTGCACTACTGGCCGGTGATGGGTGAGTTGTAGGCGCACGGGATCGACTTCGCGGGGAAGCCCTTCGGATCCAATGCGTTCTTGACGATGCCGATCGCGCGCGGTGAGACGGAGATCGACAGGTGGTCGGACAGGTCGATGCCGCAGCCGTCCTGCAGGGTGACGTTGTTGACGGTGGCACCGGGGCCTGCGGTGAGGAACGTCGTCTTGTACGGGGTGACGACCTCGTCGTACTTGGTGCCGATCACGGTGTACTTGATGCCGGGGTCGGTGTCACCGCCGACGGCCAGTCCCTTGACGAGTGGCGAGTCGATCACCTGATCCGATGCTGCCGGCCCGGCGATGGCACCGACGACTCCCAGGACGTTGAGTCCCAGGTTGTTGATGGTGCGGCCGAGAGTTCCGATGCCGACCAGTGTGGTGCCGTGGTTCGATCCGGCGACGCTGACGACCGTGTTCACTTTGTTCTTGGTCGGGTCGGTCGGATTGGCACCACCCTCGAAACGTAGGTACTGACGGGTGACGAGCCCGCCCTGGGAGTGGCCGACGATGTCCACCTGTGCAGAGCCCGTGGCCGTCCGCACAGCGTCGATGTAGGTGGCGATCTCCTTGGCGTTCGACGCGACCGATGCGGTACCGCGAAGCGACGGGAGATTGCCGACGACACTGGGGTCCCCGTCTCCGTAGTTGAGGGCGAAGATGCAGTAGCCCTCCTTCTTCAGGGCAGGCGACATGCGCGCGAAGTTGTTGTAGGCGTTCTCCCAGGTGCCGTGCAGGAGGACGACCGGGCGGGGGTGCGCGGCGGTGGGCTTGCAGTTCCAATCGTTGGCACCTTGCGGTGCGACGTTGGGGTTGACGATGCTGTAGAGGAATCCGGCCAGGAAGTTCTTCTGATCGGGCCCGTATCCGGTGGTCTCGGTCCGTGGGTCGTACGTCGCGGTGGCGGGGGCAGCCGAATCGATGCTCGGTGCCGTGATGCCCTGATCCGAAGCCTTCGGGTAAGCGCCGGTCGGCCCCGGCGGAACAACGGTGTTGCCCTGCACGGTTGCGGGCGGTGCAGGTACCGGGACAGGTGCCGGCTGAGCCTGCGCTGCGAAACCGGAACCGAGGGCAACGGAGCATGCCATTGCAGCAATCATCGCAGCGCGGACTGTGGTGGCCTTCCTCGTTGCACGGAAGGTGGACCGAGAAGTGGTCATGGAGCCTGACTTTCGACGAGGGTCAAGTGGACAAGTCGGAACTGTAGGCCCGGATTTCAGCCCGGAACGTGCTCCCGATCACGTTTGGAAACCACCCGCAAGCGACCGTTCATTCGTGATGGAGCGTCACAAATGACGACGATCCGGACATGAATGCGGATTTGTTGCTGGGTTCGTGGCTCAAAACAATCCTCAGGTTTTATTTGTGCACTATGGTTCGTATGTCTCCACCGCGGCCGACGGCTCGGTCGGGGAAGGACGGTTCGACACCGAGGCAGGGCGTTGTGGGCAGACATCGACCGGCCGGAGGACATGACCTGACGCGGGTTTCGAGTACGAGGGGTGGGTTTCGGTGACTGCAACAGACAGTGTGGACACGGCGCAGGAGGAGTACGCAGGTGGTCGACGTGCGTCGGACCGGTTGCGGACGCCCCGGGAGACTGCCGCGCGAATGCTGAACCGGTATTTCGTCGATCCGGAAGACGTACCGCCGCCGCGCGACTGTGCGCGGGGCGAGCTCGACGACATGGCGACCACCTGCAGCGAACTGGCTGCAGGGGTCCTCGACTCCGGTCGACTACCGATCGCGGGGGCGATGGACACCTTCCGGGATGCCGCTACGCGGTGGGCCCGCGACGGAGTGCCGCTCGGCCGTATTCAGCACGCGATCAACGAAGGCTGCGCGCTGGGGCTACGGGCTGCCGAGTCGGCGGTGAACCGGGAGGCAGGCGCGGCGGCCGATGACCGGACGATCCTGATCATGGAGCTTCTGGACGTGGTCACCGAGGCGGTGTCCGACGCCTATCTCGCCGAGTTCCGCACGTTGGCGCAGAACGGCCCACGGCACGACGTCGAACTGCTCGACGCTCTGCTGACCGGCGACGGCACTGCCCGCAGGATCGCCGATCGGATGGGTGCGCTGCTCGCCGAGGAGTATCACGTCGTGGCCCTGCACTTTCCGGCTCATGCCGACGAAGGGGGTAGGCGCGGCGATGCGGCGATGATGGCCGCGCGGAAGCTGCGGAGAATTCACGCGGCCCTGGCAGTGCACAACGGAGACATCGCCCCCATCGCATCCATCAGTGCGACCGGCGGAACGGTACTGCTGCCCGACGTTCCAGGCGCGGACGTCGACCAACTGGTCGAGCGGCTTGCCGACGCCGGCCAGATCGCGGTGACCGCGACAACCGGGTCGGCAGCGATCGACGACATCTCGGTGACGGCGCCGCACCTGTACGAGCTCCTGAGCCTGGTCCGCAGGCTGCACTACACGCCGGGCACCTACCGCATCTCGGATCTGGTGTTCGAGTACCAGGTGAGTCGGCCCGGACTCGGTCGACAGCACCTCGTGACTCTGATCGATCCACTCCGTGACTCGGTCGACCTACTCCCGACGCTGCAAGCCTTCGTGGACTCCGATTCCAACAGGAAGAAGACAGCCACGTGGTTGACGGTGCATCCCAACACCGTCGATTACCGCCTCAAGCGGGTGGATCAACTCACCGGACTCGATCCGATGAAGCCGTCGGGATTGCGGCGGCTGCACGCAGCCTTGATCGCCGACCGCCTCGAGGCACGCCGAACCCCGGTGGACGAGCGATCACTGTGACCGTCTCGGACGGCGCGGTGCTGGCAGCGTCCGCGGCGCTCGAGTCGGTGGATTCGGTGGCGGCGCTGTTTCAGCCGGTCGTCGAACTGTCGACCGGACGTGTCGTCGGCTACGAGGCGCTCGCTCGGTGGCCGTCTCCGGGCAGCGCACTTCCCGAGGACGTTTTTGCACTGGCCCGCGAACGGGGACTGGTCGGCCGAGTGGATGTGGCCTGCCGCGCGGCAGCTCTGCGGGCGGCGAGGGAACGTGCCTACTCGCGCGGGGTGCGCTTCTTCCTCAACATCGAACCGGGATGCTTTGGTGACGAGCAGGACGTCGACATGCACCTCGACGCCATCGGCGACGATCTCGACGTGGTCCTCGAGATCACCGAGCGTGATCTGGATCGGAACGTTCCGTTGCTGATGGCCCTCGTCCGCGGAGCGCGCGCACGCGGGATGGGGGTCGCCATGGACGACGTCGGAGCGACACCGGCAACTCTGCATTTGCTGGCGTTGGTGGCACCGGACATCGTCAAGCTGGACGCGTCGATAGTGCGAGCTCCGCTGCGGTCTCGACCGGCGATGCGACAGGTCCGCGCCTACGTTCGGTCGAGCAACGCGATCGTGCTGGCGGAAGGGATCGAGACGCGTCGACATCTGCGGCGCGCGAGAGCCCTCGGTGCCAGCTTGGGGCAGGGTTGGATGTTCGGGCGGCCGCTGCCGCTGCCGAATCCGACGGAAGGCCTGTGACACAGAAGAACCCCGCACCCGAGCCATGAAGGCTGGGTGCGGGGTTCTGCCGCATCGATGGATCAGTTCGTGAACTTGTCCTTGATGTTGCCGGCTGCGTCCGAGACGTCGTCGCCGACCTGCTTGGTCTTGCCCGACGCCTGATCCTTTGCGCCTTCGGCAGCAAGGTCGTCGTTGTCGGTCTTGTGGCCGATCTTTTCCTTGGCTTCGCCCACGAGCTCTTCTGCCTTGTGCTTTGCCTTGTCGATGAAATCAGCCATGTGAACTCCTCGAAATCGATTGTGCTGTCGGTCCGAGAGAGCTATACCCGGGATCGGGGTCGGTAATCATCGGACTCCCCGCCGTGTTGCCGACAGGGGATGCGGGTACGCGCCGATCATGACTGCAGAGACGAACGACCCACATTCGCGTGAGACGCCGGCACCGGAGCACCGCCGTCCCGACGGAGTGGACGACGACACGGTGGCGGCCACAGGCAAACTCTCCGAGGCGCTCGAATACGTCGAGCGCGCGCGCGGCCACCTCTACTCGTTTCATCAGCTGATGGGACACGCGGACCTGCTGCTCGGGGAGGCCGCCGACGCGTTGGCAGACGCCGGGCACGATGCGTTGGCGCGGCGACTCGAGACCGACATGATCGGCCGCAACATCGCTCAGGGTCGGTGGACATTCCAGCTGGTCGAGGAGTTCGACGACGGTTATTGGGCCGTACTGCGTGATCACGAGCGGACGGTCCGTGACGAACTACTCGGTGGCCGTCGGCACGTCTTCGAGGCCGAGATGAAGGAACAACGGCGAACGCACGGTCGCAGCGGCCACGAGGCGCGTCCGGCGGAGTGACCTGGATCTTCCACAACGAAAAGCACCGGCCTCGCCGTGATCGGCGAGACCGGTGCTCCAGGTGAATATTTGTCAGCCGGCTTGCTTGGCAGCGTCGACTTCGCTCGTCGCGCTCGCGGTGGAGAGCTGACCGCCGGAGTTCTCCAGGTGCGCACGGACGAACCAGTGGAACAGTTCGAGCTGAGCACTCTGGCCGATGAGCATGTCCTCGGTGATGGGGTCGATCTCGCCGACCTCTTCGATGTTCTTACGAGTGGTCTCGATGACTCCGGTGTACACCAGGTCGAGAGCGCCGAGGTGCTCGATCGCCGTCGCCCGGCCGATCGAGTAATCGTCCCAGGAACGTTCCTTGACGATGGTGCCGGGCGTTCCCTTGGCGGAAGAACCGAGGGTCGCGATGCGCTCGGCGACCTCATCGGCGAAGCCGCGCACGGCCTCGACCTGAGGATCGAGCATTTCGTGGACCGAGATGAAGTTCGGTCCGACCACATTCCAGTGAATGTGCTTGAGCGTGAGATGGAGGTCGTTGTAGGCGTTCAGGCGATCCTGCAGGATCGCTGCGACGCGCGCGCCCACGTCCGACGAGAGTCCGGGAACGGTGTACGAGTTCTTGTCAGCCATGACGACGGTTTGCCCCATCACGGCGAAGTACAAACATGCCCCGCCGGATCGGATCCGGCGGGGCATGTGTGGTGCGGAACTACTTGTCGAGTCGAGGCGAATCGGTACCCGACGTTCCCGTCGACGAGGAGCCGGCGGTGGAGGTTCCGTCCGTCGGATCGACGATCGGACTGTCGGCTGCGGCCTTGTCGACCGCGTCGGCGGTGTCTTCCTCCGGGGGATTCTTCAGGCTCAGGATGATCGAGCCTGCCAGGACCACGACGATGACCACCAGGCTGACGAAGGACGGGATCTCGGGGATCGACGTGCTGATCACCTTGTGCCCGGCCTGCAGGATCAGCTTGACGCCGATGAAGGCGAGGATGATCGCCAGTCCCTTGGACAGGTAGTGGAACTTCTCGAGCAGCCCTGCGAGCAGGAAGTACAGGGCACGCAGACCGAGGATCGCGAATGCGTTCGAGGAATACACGATGAACGGGTCGTCGGTCACTGCCAGAACGGCAGGAACGCTGTCGACCGCGAATACCAGGTCGGCGGCCTCGATCGCCACCACGACGGCGAGCAGTGGCGTGGCCACTCGCTTGCCTGCTTCCTTGACGAAGAACTTGGTACCGGAGTACTCGTCCTGAACGGGGACGATCTTCTTGAGCAGGCGCACTGCAATGGAGGTGCCGGGGTCGTACGAGTCGTCCTCGTCCTTCATCAGCTTGTACGCGCTGTAGAGCAGGATGGCGGCGAAGACGAACAGAACGGCAGCGAACTTGCTGACGATGGCCACACCGGCGGCCAAGAAGATGGCACGGAAGACCAGGGCACCGATGACACCGAAGAACAACACGCGGTGCTGGTACTCACGGGGAACCTTGAAGTAGCCGAAGATCAGCGCGAAGACGAAGAGGTTGTCGACGGACAGACTCTTCTCCAGCAACCAGGCCGTCGTGTATTCGACTCCGGCCGTTGTTCCCAGTGTGAAGAACACCACGATGCCGAAGATGATGGCCACGCCGACCCACAGCGCACTCCACCATGCAGCTTCCTTGAAGCCGATGATGTGCGCACCGCGGTGCGCCAACAGGTCGATGGCCAGCAGGATGAGGACGACGGCACCGAAAGCCGCCCACGCCCACCACGGAACGACGTTCATGAACGACCACCCTTACCGGTGAACTTCGTGCCCAACTGCTTCAACTTCGCCTGATTCTCGGGCTTGGTCGCATAGCGACGAGCTCGGTCGATCATCTGTTTGCCCTGAGGGCTGCGAGCGAATGCGGTCAATTTCTGTGTCAAGGACGACATCTGTCACTGCTCCTAACGTTCTCGTTCGATCGGTGTGTGGGCGGTTCGACCGCGACCACTCCAGTGTGACTGTTTGTTTTCCTGCAAGCAGGGTCGGTTTGCGGACATGTTTCGGCGGTCTTTCTTGCCGTAGTACGGCAATCCAGGTGCCTGTCGTGGCTCAGGATGTCAGGCCGGATCGCGGCCAGTCGAGCAGCATCGCCCCGAGTACTGCCGTATGCAGCGCAAATGCCTCGACGGGGTTGCCCACATCTTGCCCGGTCAAATCTCTTATTCGCGACAATCTGTACGTGACCGCGCGCACGGACAGATGCATTCGACGCGCGGTGGACGCCGAGTTCGCGCCGGTCTCGAAGTACACCTGCAATGTTTCCAGCAGTGGGCCTGCACCGCCCCGAGCGCTCGTCAACGGGGTCAGCAACGTCTCGACCAGATCGGCGATCGCGGCGCGATCACTGATCAGAACGCGATAGACGAGCAGATCACGGGCGTCGACGACGGGTGTGTCGAGCCCCAGCGAGGAGGCGAGGTCGAGTGCGTCCAGGGCGTCTCGGTACGACGCCGCCACACCGACAGCGCCGCTGCGCGGGCGACCGACTCCGAGCTGTATCCGTCCGTATTCGCCGCGACGGCGCAGGTCGACGGTATCGCTCGGGCCGGACGCCGATCCGCCGAGGACCCGTCCCGTGTGGGTGAGTACGTGATCGACGGCCGCGCGATCGGGTGCCGGAAACACCACGATCAGCCGACCCTGCTTGGTGGCGACGAGGAGATCGGCATCCCCCTTGCTGCCCTGAACGCTGCGTTCGACCAGACCGATGGCCGACGTCGCGTCGGTGAACGGAACCGTGGACGTGACCACGGCGACTGCGTGCGGACTCGACACATCCAGCCCGAACGTCTGCGCGCGTCCCAGGACACCGGCGACATCGGCCGTTCCCGAGAGCAGGTCGTCCACGAATTCGCGGCGCGCCAGGACCTCAGCACGAACCAGCGTCCGCCGGGCGAGTTGGAAACCTTCGGCGAGTTCGGCCGCGGCGTCGTCGACGGCTCGAAGCATGATCTCGCCCGCGGTGACGACCCCGGCCGGGTCTGCTGCGGCGGCCTGGACGGCGGGCAACTCGCGCCACAATCGCCACGCCGCCGACAGATAGAGGTCCAGCAACGCGCGCAGGGCCACGCCCGCTCGGGCTGCTTCGTCGCCGTGTACGCGGCACTCCCGAAGTTGCTTACGGGTGAGCGGAACACCTGCGTCCACCGCGTCGGTCACGACGTCGAGAAAGTTCCCCAGGAACGCGACGTCCAGGCCGCCTGCGTCCGAGGCCGCGTGCGCGGCCACCGCGTCGAGCGGTGTCGAGTCCGGCTGTGTGGCCATGTGTTCGAGGGTCTCCCATCCGAGTCGAGGTCAATGGTAGGCGGCGCTCACACCGACACCGGCTCGATAACGAGCTCGCGGACCGCGCGGCGTGTTCGGTGTGCGACCGGGTAGCTCGGGGAGCAGAATCACCGAAATCGCCTCGCGTCGGCTGCTGTACCGCCCGCGGCACGGTTCGGTCCGCACCGTTCGTCTTCACGTTGGGAGTCTCGACCATGACATCGTCGAACGGACCCGCATCGGGTCTGCGCTCGCAGTTGTTCCGCAAGAAACCGATCGCCGAGCCGGACCAGCAGCCCGGTGGTCTGGAACGCACCATCGGAACGTTCCAACTGACGATGTTCGGAGTGGGAGCGACCATCGGCACCGGCATCTTCTTCGTGCTCTCGCTCGCCGTTCCCGAAGCCGGTCCAGCCGTGGTCCTGTCGTTCCTGGCCGCCGGAATTGCCGCTGGGCTTGCCGCTATCTGTTACGCCGAAATGGCCTCGGCAGTGCCGGTATCGGGATCGACGTACTCCTACGCATACGTGACGATGGGGGAGGTCGTCGCGATGGGCGTTGCGGCCTGCCTGCTGCTGGAGTACGGGGTGTCGAGTGCCGCGGTGGCGGTCGGCTGGAGCGGATACCTCAACGAACTTCTCGGCAACCTCTTCGGCTTCACCATCCCGCACGCGTTGTCCGCGGCACCGGGTGACGCCGATCCGGGAATCCTGAATCTGCCCGCCGTGGTGCTGATCGTTCTGTGCGCCGTGTTGCTCATTCGCGGGTCGAGCGAGTCCGCAGCGGTGAACGCAGTCATGGTCGTCATCAAGCTGGGCGTGCTCGCGCTGTTCGCCGTCGTCGGATTCACGGCCTTCGATTCCGGCAACTTCTCGGACTTCATGCCGCTCGGGGCCGCAGGTGTCACCGCGGCGGCCGGCACGATCTTCTTCTCGTTCATCGGTCTCGACGCCGTCTCGACAGCCGGAGACGAGGTGAAGAATCCACAGAAAACCATGCCGCGAGCCATCATTGCCGCACTCGTCGTGGTGATCGTCTTCTACCTCGTCGTTGCGGTCGCGGCGTTGGGAACACAGCCGTGGACCGCATTCGCCGGTCAGGAAGAAGCCGGGTTGGCGGAGATTCTCCGCAATGTCACCGGGCGGGCATGGCCGGCAACGATTCTGGCGGCGGGCGCGGTGATCTCGATCTTCTCGGTCACGCTGGTGACGATGTACGGGCAGACGCGCATTCTGTTCGCCATGGGCCGAGACGGGATGCTGCCCAAGGCATTCGCGAAGGTCAGTCCCCGGACCCACACCCCCGTCAACAACACGATCGTCGTCGCGGTGATCATCTCGATACTCGCCGCGTTCGTTCCGCTGGACAAGCTGGCCGATCTGGTGTCGATCGGAACGCTCGTCGCGTTCATCGTCGTGGCGATCGGCGTGATCGTCCTGCGCCGGACGATGCCCGACCTCGAGCGTCCGTTCAAGGTGCCGGGCTACCCGGTGACGCCGATCCTGTCCATCGCCGCGTGCATCTACATCCTCTCCGGCTTGCGGTGGACCACATGGTTCTGGTTCGGGCTCTGGCTCGCCGTGGTTCTCGCGTTCTACTTCCTGTGGGGTCGGCATCATTCGGCGCTTCGATCGGTCGGAAAGGACGCGGAATGAGCGTGCTGATCGCCTTCGCGCCCGGCAAGGGAAGTGTCGGTGCCCTCGATCTCGGTGCGCAACTGGCCCGATCCCTCAACACGAACGTCGACGTGGCAACCGTGGTTCCCAAGCCGTGGTCGACGCCGTCGATGGCCCGGGTCGACGCCGAGTTCGCGGACTGGGCCGCGTCGACGGCCACCGAGTCGGAGGCGAAAGCGCGCCACTACTTGGAGGAACGCGCACCCGATGTCGCAGCGTCGTTCCACCGGATGTCGCACCGCTCGGTGTCCACTGCATTGACCGAGGCCGCGGAGACCACCGGGGCGTCGATCCTGGTTCTGGGTTCCTCGGGTGACGGTGCTCTCGGGCAGGTTGTCGTCGGTTCCACCGCGGACAAGTTGCTGCATTCCTCGCCGGTCACCGTCGCGTTGGCCCCGCGTGGCTACCGCATTCGAGATCGGGCCGTCCTGACGCGGATCACCTGCGCTTTCTCGGGCGACAGCGAGGCCACCCGCGTCGTCGGGCCCACAGCTGAGTTGGCCCGGGACACCGGTGTGCCACTTCGCTTGGCCTCGTTCGTCGTTCGCGGGGCGACGATGTATCCGCCCGAGATCGGGTTGCGAGCCGAGGACGACGTAGCGGCCGAGCTCGCCCGTGGACTGAGCGAGGCGTTGACCGCTGCGGTGGACGACGCCGTCGCGGTGGGGCTACCGGCCGACCGCGTCGGCACCGAGTTGGCGACCGCGGGCAGTTGGCGCGAAGCACTCGACGAAGTGCACTGGCAGGACGGCGAAGTGCTGACCATCGGATCGTCCGGACCAATGGGGCCCATCGCTCGGGTGTTTCTCGGTTCGCGGGCGACCAAGATCATCCGTCATTCGCCGGTGCCGATCCTGGTGTTGCCACGGCGGTGAGACCCGCTAGCGGTTCAGTGCCAGCACGGACAACAGTTCGTAGGCCACGTGCGCCGCTGCGATTCCGGTGATCTCGGCGTGGTCGTAGGCGGGCGCGACTTCCACGATGTCGGCACCGACCACGTTCAGCCCGACGAGACCGCGCAGCGTGTTGAGCAACTCGCGCGAGGTCATCCCGCCGGCCTCGGGTGTGCCGGTGCCCGGAGCGTGCGCAGGATCGAGAACGTCGATGTCGACCGAGACGTAGACCGGGCCACCGTCGAGGCGACGACGCATCCGCTCGACGATGCTGGCCACGCCGTCGACCTCGTAGTCGTCGGAGCGGATGACCTGGAAGCCGAGCACCCGGTCGTCCTCGAGGTCCTGCTCACTGTAGAGAGGGCCGCGGATACCGATGTGCTGGGAGCGTTCGAGGTCGATGAGCCCTTCCTCGCTCGCCCGCCGAAACGGCGTGCCATGGGTGTACGGCGCACCGAAATACGTATCCCAGGTGTCGAGGTGGGCGTCGAAGTGCAACACCGCTATCGGCCCGTGATCACGCGCGAGCGAACGCAGGATCGGGAGCGCGATGGTGTGGTCGCCGCCGAGAGTCAGCACCGACGAGCCGTCGGCGCGCAGGTCCGTCACAGCGTCGTGCACGGTCTGCAGTGCCTCGGTGATGTCGAACGGGTTGACCCCGATGTCACCGAAGTCGGCAACCTGTTGGCGTGCGAACGGTGAGACCTGCAGGGCGGGGTTGTACGGCCGCAACAGTTTCGATGCCGCACGAATGTGGCCGGGTCCGAAGCGCGCACCCGGCCGGTAGCTCACCCCCGAATCGAACGGCACGCCGAGAATCGTTACGTCTGCCCGCGACACCTCGTCGAGCCGGGGGAGTCGCGCGAATGTGGTCGGTTCGGCGTAACGGGGGACCTTGGTGGCGTCGGGCGGGCCGATCGGGGTGTGTTCCGGGTTGTTCGCATTCATCGAGATGTCCCTCCGCAGTCGAGCGCCCGGCCGTCGAAAGGTCGACCATGTCGCTCGGCAAGCGTTACTCTGATGCTCGGTCTTGTCAACACGAGTTTCCTGAAAGGTGAGATGGGTGTCTTCAGCCGCGCAGGTCAACGTCGATGCGCCACGGATCGGTGCGCGCCTGAAGGAGGCGCGCCTGAAGAAGCGGCTCACGCTCGACGCGCTCGCCTACACCTGCGGGGTCACCAAGGGGTATCTGTCCAAGCTCGAGCGCGATCAGGTGAACGCATCGGTCGCGTCCCTGGTTCGAGTGTGCGCTGCGCTCGACGTACCGGTCGGCTCGCTGTTCGACGACGCACCCGTCGGCGAAGTGGTACGCGCACAGTCGTTGCCGCGCATCATGTTCGGTGGAGAACGGATGACCGAATATCTGCTGACGCCGGTAGGGGAGCGTCGCGTTCAGGTGTTGTTGGGGCATATCGAACACGGCGGCGGAAGTGGGTCCGAGGCGTACACGCTGCCGCTCGACGTCAGCTTCGTGTACGTGATCGACGGCGAGCTACGGGTGATCTTCGACGCCGATCCCGGCGCGGACTTCGGCGGGGACGACATCTCTCTCGGGGCGGGGGACGCGTTCACGTTCTCGCCGCGTCGTCGGCACAGTTTCCGCAGTGACAGCAGCGACGGGGCGCGAGTGTTGTGGGTGCTGGCACCGGCACTGCCCGAAGAACTACCGATCGGAAAGCCGGGGATGCATCGGTGACGAACACCGTCTCGCTCTATCAGGGGCCGGAGGACTCCGGCGATGTCGAGGCCAACCTGACGGCACTCGATGCCGCGGCTGCGGCAGCCGCTGCGGCCGGCGCATCGATCCTGGTCACTCCGGAGATGTCGGTCAGTGGTTACGACATCGGCGAACTCGTCGTCGACCGTGCCGAACCGTTCGACGGGCCGATCTTCGAAAACGTCGCGAAGATCGCCCGTGCTCACGGCGTCACGATCGTGTACGGGTATCCGGAACGCAGCGGCAAGTCGGTGTACAACTCCGTTCAGGTGGTCGATGCGACCGGTACGTCACTGGCGCGTTACCGCAAGACCCACCTCTTCGGTGAACTCGATCGTGCGCACTTCACCCCAGGCCAGGAGTTGTTGGTGCAGTTCGACTTCGGAGATCTGCGCTGCGGTCTGCTCACCTGTTACGACGTCGAGTTCCCGGAAACCGTCCGCGCGCACGCCGACGCGGGTACGCAATGGTTGATCGTCCCCACCGGTCTGATGTCACCGTTCGAGATCATCGCAACCCACGTGGTTCCCACACGGGCCTACGAGAGCCAGGTGTTCGTCACCTACGTCAACCGGTGCGGCACCGAGTCGACTCTGACCTATTGCGGACTGACGTGCGCCGTTGCTCCCGACGGCACCGACATCGCCAGAGCCGGTGTGCACGAACAACTGTTGACGGTGCACCTGGACCCCGCCGACCTCGACAGGTCCCGAGCGATCAACACCCACCTTTCCGACCGACGTCCGGATCTGTATCGGACGGCACCTCGTCCCGCAGGGACCGCAGGCCCGGTACGAGCCGAGCAGGAGAACGACAGATGACCACACCCGTCACCCCGGACAGCGCGATCGAACCCGAGGACGAACAACCGCTCACCATGTTCGGGCCGGACTTTCCGTTCGCCTACGACGACTACCTCGCCCACCCGGCCGGCCTGGGAAGTGTTCCCGACGCCGCACTCGGTACCCGAGTTGCGGTGGTCGGCGGCGGACTCGCAGGAATGGTCGTGGCCCGCGAATTGCTTCGACTCGGCCTGAAACCGGTTGTCTACGAATCGGATCGAATCGGTGGACGCATGCGATCGGTACCGTTCGAAGGGCATCCGGGTGTGGTGGCCGAGATGGGCGCGATGCGGTTTCCGCCGTCCTCGACCGCGTTGTTCCACTACCTCGACTCCGTCGGGCTCGAGACGACACCGTTTCCGAACCCGTTGGCCGAGGCGACCCCCAGTACGGTGATCGATCTCAAGGGCACCAGCCACTACGCCCGCAAGCTCGAGGATCTCCCGCCGATTTTTGCCGAGGTCGCCGACGCATGGAACAGGACGCTCGAGGAGCACGCCGAACTGATTCCGTTGCAGCGCGCCATCCGCAGGCGGGACGCGGCCGAGATCAAGCGCATCTGGAACGAACTGATCGTGAAATTCGACGATCAGACGTTCTACGGATTCCTCGCTGCGTCCGAGCATTTCTCGTCGTTTCGCATGCGAGAGTTGTTCGGCCAGGTCGGTTTCGGAACAGGAGGTTGGGACACCGACTATCCCAACTCCATTCTCGAGATCCTTCGTGTCGTCATCACCGCAGCCGACGATCACCACCGCGGCATAGTCGGCGGGTCACAGCAGTTGCCGATGCGGTTGTGGACCGACACACCCGGGGACCTGGCGCACTGGCCGGCGGGCACGTCGGTGTCCTCGGTGAACGGCGGCACCACGATGCCGCGCGTCACCGAGATCAGGCGCACCGAGGGCGGCACCACGATTCACGACGACCGAGGAAACATCCGTACGTACGCGGCCGCGGTCGTGACCGCGCAGAGCTGGATGTTGCTCAGCAACATCAGGTGCGACGACGATCTGTTCCCGATCGATCACTGGACCGCCATCGAACGTACGCACTACATGGGGTCGACGAAGGTGTTCGCACTCGTCGATCGGCCGTTCTGGAAAGACAAGGACCCGGTGACCGGGCGCGATCTGGTCAGCATGACGCTGACCGACCGGATGAGCCGCGGCACATACCTTCTCGACCAGGGCGAAGGAAAACCGGGCCTGATCTGCCTGTCCTACACCTGGTCCGACGACTCGCTCAAACTGCTGGCCCTCGATCCCACCGAACGCATGAACATCATGTTGCGATCCCTCGAGGAGATCTACCCGGGCGTCGACTTCCGCAGCCACATCATCTCGACTCCGGTGACGCTGTCCTGGGAGACCGAGCGCGACTTCATGGGCGCGTTCAAGGCCAACCTGCCGGGGCACTACCGCTATCAGGAAAGACTGTTCACCCACTTCGTGCAGGACGAACTCGAACCCAGACACCGCGGCATCTTCCTTGCCGGCGACGACATCTCGTGGACCGCCGGTTGGGCGGAGGGCGCGATTCACACGGCACTGAACGCGGTGTGGGGCGTCGTACATCACCTGGGTGGCACCTCGGCACCGGACAACCCGGGCCCGGGGGACGTCTTCGACAGCATCGCGCCGCTTCGACTGGGCGACTAACGCTTCGCTGCAGCCGATCGAGGTGGGCGCTCGTCGAACACGAACAGTGCCAGCGCAACGATCAGCATGACGGCCACCACCCAGATCGCGCGCAGAGCGAACAGCTCCACCGACACCGCGCCGAGTACAGCGCCGCCGAGGAATCCGGCTATGACCGTGCCGAACCGCCGAGCTCGAATCCCCGCCTCCCGATCGTGCTCGACCACACGATGAAACGCCGCCATGGCCATGGTGCGGAGGTTGCCGGTCGTCATCGTCGTGTTGAACGGCGAATCCACCAGCACGCGAAAGGTCGTCACCTGTACGCCCGCGACATGCGCGAGAACGACCGACACCACCGCATCGGGAACGGTTGCCGGCAGAAACCCGACGATCACCAGAACCAGGATCTCGTAGCAGAGCACAGCCCGCACCGGCCTGCGCACGATCCTCTCGATCGCAGGCAACGCGATGAACTCCGCCGTCATGACACCCAGAACGAACGCCGTCAACGGCGGCAGGAACACCAACGCCTCCACCCACCGCCCGCCGGCCACGTCCACGCCGAGCAGAACCACATTGCCGGTCTGGGCACCGGCGAACACACCGCCACGAGTGACGTAGGTGTACGCATCCAGAAATCCGCCGACTGCCGCCAGCAGCACTCCGAGCCGAACCGACTTCGCGGTGGCGACGGAGATCTGGGGTTCAGGACGAGGGGTGGTCATCGCGAAATCCTGACACAGAGGGGTGCTCTCATGCCGCCAGAAGGGAGAGCAACAATTCCGCGCGCACCCGTGCCGACGTCAGATCCACCTTCAGCAACTCCTCGCATCGTGTGATGCGGTTGCGCAAGGTGTGACGATGCACCGACAGTTGGGCAGCGGCGGTTTCCCAGTGCCCGTTGGCCTCCAGGAACGCCCGAAGCGAACCCACCAGATCCGCGGTGTGGGTGCGGTCGTACTCGGCCAGTACAGCGATGGTGACGGCAGCCATGGCGCGCAACGACGCCCGGACCGGTTCCGACGCCAACAGCATCGACCCGGTGAAGTGGACGACCCGATCACCGGGACCGGCCGCCGCGCACGCGAGCCGCGCTTGTCTCAGCGCCGTGGGGGCCTCGGTGATGTGCATGTCGGTACCGACCCCCGCGCACACCGATCGGGGGAGCGAATTCATCAGCTGCGCAATGAAAGTCGCGTCGTTGCCGGGCAGCAGCATCTCGGCACCGTCGTCGGTGGACCTGACGAACGTCGGCCGTGCGTGGGCGCGGAACCCAGCATCGACGGCATCGGCGATGGACCCCGTCCGCCCCGTCGCGCCGCGGAGTGCCACCACGGTGATGCGTGAGTCGTCGTCGGCCGCGTCGGCGAGATAGCTCGGTACCTGTGTGTCGCCCGGGGACAGGAGATGCCCGTCGAGGAGAAGTCCGAGCGCACGGGAATTGAGGGCCGTCTGCTCCGCGCGCAGCCGCGCAGGCTTTTCCAGTTCGAGAGTTATCAGCGACACCGCATGCCCGAGCAATATCCGTTCGACTCCCGTCACGGGTCCCTTCGTGCGAATCGCGAGAAAGCTCGGCGCACTGGCGGTGATCGGTACCGAGTGCAGGCTCACGGTGCGGCCCGGCTCGCTCACCGACACCGTCGCGGGCGACGACGACGGACGGATACTGGCGGCGATCTCACGGGCCTGCGCGACCAGATCCGCCGCGTCGACCGGATGAAACGCCTCGGTGCGATGTCCGATCAGCGCGACGGAGGTGGACGTGGCGACCGCCAATTCGCGCACGATCGCGTCGACGCCGCCGTGCAGTGCGGCGCGGGTGATGCGGCTCTGCACCGACGCCGCCCGCAGAACTTCCTCGTACTCCTGTTCGGCGATGCGTGTGGTGACCGCCCGAATGACCGCGGCGAAGGGAGTGTCGTAGGGAACCTCGACGACGGGTAGCCCGACCTCGTTTGCCGCGTCGAGAAGCTCTCGCGGAATCACGTTGTGCGAGAGACCGGTTCCGAATCCGAGGCAGGCAACCCCTGCCGTTCGGAGGGTGCGGACGTACTGCGCGAGTGCGGGGCCGCCGGAGTCGAAGCCGAGACCTGTCGTGAGGATCAGCTCGCCGCCGGACAGCCACGGACTCGGATCGGTGAGCTCGGTCGCTTGCGCGAAGGTGATGGCGGCGCCGCTGCGCTCGGGTCCGCCGCGATGACTCAGCCGGAGGTCGCGTTGTCTCAACAACCAGGAAATCTGCACACTCACCTGTCGCACTGTAATCGTGCCTGACGAAATGGCGTGTGCTTCTGCTCTTGAATGTACTTATCGGCAGTCTCCGCTCGATCCTCGCGGTCGCATACTTACTGCACAGAGACCAACCCGAAAGGTGCGACCATGGCTTCGATCGAATACCGACTTCCGCAGGAGCGCAGGATCGTCACCGCGTTCCCCGGCCCGAAATCTTCGGCTCTGGCCGAGCGCCGCAAGGCCGTCGTCGGTGCAGGCGTTGCATCGACGCTGCCGGTGTACGTGGCCGACGCGGACGGCGGCGTCGTGGTCGACGTCGACGGCAATTCGTTGATCGACCTCGGTGCCGGTATCGCCGTGACGACCGTGGGTGCGTCGAATCCGGCTGTCGTTGCCGCCGTGCAGGATCAGGTCGCTCACTTCACGCACACCTGCTTCATGATCGCGCCCTACGAGGGATACATCGCGGTCGCCGAGAAGCTGGCCGAACTGACGCCAGGTGATCACGACAAGCGCACCGTCCTGTTCAACAGTGGTGCCGAGGCCGTCGAGAACGCAGTCAAGATCGCCCGGCACGCTACCGGCCGCTCGGCCGTCGTCGTGTTCGACCACGCCTATCACGGCCGTACGAACCTGACGATGGCGCTGACCTCCAAGTCGATGCCGTACAAGAGTGGATTCGGGCCGTTCGCTCCCGAGGTGTATCGAGTTCCGATGTCGTACCCGTTCCGGGAAGGTCTCGGCGCCGACGGATCGGCCGTCACCGGTGCACAGGCCGCCGCCCGTGCGATCTCCATGATCGAAAAGCAGGTCGGCGCAGACAATCTCGCTGCCATCCTGATCGAACCGATCCAGGGTGAGGGCGGCTTCGTCGTGCCGGCGGACGGCTTTCTGCCTGCGCTGGTCGAGTGGGCGCGCGAGCACGATGTCGTCTTCATCGCCGACGAGGTGCAGTCCGGATTCACCCGCACCGGTGCCTGGTTCGCCAGCGAGCACGAGGGCATCGTGCCGGACCTCATCACCATGGCCAAGGGCATCGCGGGCGGTATGCCGCTGGCCGCGGTGACAGGCCGGGCCGACCTGATCGACGCCGTGCATCCCGGTGGGCTCGGCGGCACCTACGGAGGCAATCCCGTCGCGTGCGCCGCTGCGCTGGCATCGATCGAACAGATGGACACTCTCGACCTCAACGGCCGCGCCCGCGACATCGAACGCATCGTCGTCGATCGGCTCACGGCGTTGATGCCGGAGGTGGGGATCATGGGTGAGGTTCGAGGCCGTGGGGCCATGCTCGCCGTCGAGCTCGTCGTACCGGGTGGACGTGAGCCGAACCCCGAGGCGACCAAAGCCGTTGCTGCTGCCGCACTCGCGGCAGGCGTGATCGTGTTGACGTGCGGAACCTACGGCAACGTCATCCGCCTGCTTCCGCCGCTGGTGATCTCCGACGAGTTGCTCGACGACGCTCTCACGGTCCTCGAAAACGCACTGCGCGACGCTGCGAAGGGCCTCTGACATGGCCGTCGAGCAGCTGTTGTCCTCTCTGCCCACCGACCTGTGGCTCGGTGGAAAGCAGACCCCGGCGCAGTCGGGCGCGCGAGTCGCCGTCCTGAATCCCGCCACCGGTGAGGAACTGACCACCGTCGCCGACGCAGGCGCAGCCGACGGCATCGCGGCCCTCGATCTCGCTGCCGCGGCGCAACCGGAGTGGGCGGCAACGCCTGCACGGGAGCGAGCCGAGATGCTGCGGCGCGCCTTCGCCCTGCTGCAGGAGCGTGCAGCCGATTTCGCGCTGTTGATGACCCTGGAAATGGGAAAGTCGTTGGCGGAGAGTCGCGGTGAAGTCAACTACGGCGGTGAATTCCTGCGCTGGTTCAGCGAGGAAGCGGTCCGGATCGGCGGCCGGTACACCCCTGCGCCCGCCGGTAACGGCCGAATCCTGGTCACCAAGATGCCGGTCGGCCCGGTGCTCGCGATCACTCCGTGGAACTTCCCGCTGGCCATGGGAACTCGCAAGATCGGTCCCGCGCTTGCAGCGGGTTGCACCGTCGTCGTCAAACCGGCCGAGGACACCCCACTGACGATGCTCCTGCTCGGCCAGGTGTTCGCCGACGCGGGGTTGCCCAGCGGTGTGCTGTCGATACTGCCTACCTCCGATGCCGCCTCCGTCACCGGGCCGTTGATGGACGACCCCAGACTGAGGAAGGTCACGTTCACCGGATCGACCGCAGTGGGAAAGCTGTTGGTGCGCAATGCAGCCGACCGACTGCTTCGGACATCGATGGAGCTCGGCGGCAATGCGCCGTTCATCGTGTTCGACGACGCCGACGTCGACGCCGCTGTCGACGGGGCGATGCTGGCCAAGATGCGCAACGGCGGCGAGGCGTGCACGGCAGCGAATCGGCTGTACGTCGCGAACTCCGTGCGTGAGGAATTCACCGAGAAGCTGACCGCGAGAATCGAGGCACTGACGGTCGGCCCCGGTGATCGCGACGGTACCGACATCGGACCACTCGTCAACGACAAGCAGCGACGGACGGTGTCGGCACTCGTCGACGATGCCGTTGCGAAGGGAGCCCGCATCCGCACCGGCGGATCGGCGCCCGACGGTCCCGGTTTCTTCTTCACACCCACTGTGCTCGACCGCATCCCGGCCGACGCAAACCTGTTGCGCGACGAGATCTTCGGGCCGGTTGCCGCCATCGTCGGATTCGAGACCGAGGACGAGGCCGTCGCCGCGGCCAACGACACCCGGTACGGATTGGTGGCCTATTTCTACACCGAGAGCCTCGATCGGGCTCTGCGGGTCTCGGCTGCTCTCGACACCGGCATGGTGGGGGTCAACCGGGGTGCCATCTCCGACGCCGCGGCCCCCTTCGGCGGTGTGAAGGAGTCGGGCTTCGGACGAGAGGGTGGCTCGGAAGGGATCGAGGAATACCTCGAGACCAAGTACATTGCACTGCAGTAGACGGGCGCTGCAGTAGATCGAACGGTGCGCTCCACTCCTGAGGTCAGGGCGGCGCATTCGCCGCAGGGTGGAGCGCACCGGGCGTGAGGTCCCTAACCCCGGGCGGCCGCAATTCGCTTCTCGGCCAATCGGTCCGCGGCTGCTCCGAGCAGGATCCCTTCGCTGCGTGCCATGGCGAAGATGCCGGCGACGGTAGTGCGGATCTCTCCGATCGTGGCCATCACCTCGGCCGAGTTTCGTCCGCGCAGTTCACCTTCCACCTGAATCAAGCCGCCGGCGTTGGCCACGTAATCCGGTACCCAGACGATGCCCCGGGCGGCCAGCAACGATTCGACGTCGGGCGTGAGCAGTTGATTGTTCGCGGCACCGCACACGATGGACGCCGACAGCCGGTCCACCGAGGCCGCGTCGAGCGTTGCTCCCATGGCGCACGGGGCGTACACATCGATGTCGGCACCGATGAGGTCGGTTCCGATCGCGACGCCGGGGAAGTCTTGGGCGATCCGATCGAGGGCGGGTTCGTAGGAGTCGCTCACGAGCACGTCGGCTCCTGCTCCGCGCAGGAGCGCCACCAGGTTGTAACCCACCTTGCCTGCTCCTTCGACACCTACTCGTCTGCCGGTCAGATCGTCGGAGCCCCAAGTCGATTCGGCTGCTGCCAGCAGGGAGAGATAGACCCCGAGCGCCGTCTGTGGACCGCTGTCTCCGGTGCCGCCCGCGGTGGTGTTCTTACCGACGACGTAGGCCGTTTCTTCGGCGATGATATCGAGGTCGTCGCTGTTGGTGCCGACGTCGCCTGCCGTGACGTACGTGCCGCCGAGCGATTCGACGAACCGACCGTAGGCCTCGAGCAATGTCGGGGTCTTGACGACGGTCGGGTCGCCGAGGATGACTGCCTTCCCGCCGCCCAGATCGACCCCTGCCACAGCCGCCTTGTAGGTCATCCCACGGGAGAGTCGCAGTACATCGGTCACGGCGTCCTGCTCGGTTGCGTACGGGTAGAAGCGCGTTCCGCCGAGTGCCGGTCCCAACACGGTCGAGTGAATCGCGATGATCGCCCGCAGACCGGTGTCTCGATCGTGGCAGAACACCACTCGCTCGTGCGCGGAGTCGTGTGGCATGTCGGGCCGGTCGAAGACACCGACTGCAGCCGGTGCAGGTGCCGAATTCGCGTTCCGGGCAACAGAAGAGCGTAGTTCAGTGGGTGTGACGGCAGAGTGGTCGGCAACGACGGACACAATCGGTCTCTTTCGGTCAGGGGATGGGAGCAGATGCAGCGGCTGCCCGGATGTCTTGTCCGTCACAGGGTGTCGTGCACGACGCAGAGCGGTCAACCGGCATCGCTCGGACCGTGCAGATTGCGTGATGCGGTCGGTATCGGCCCGGCGGGGATGGTCGGGGTGCTCAGCGGCGGCCGTCGTCGGCGAGCTGTTCGAGCAACGGCTTGGTTCGATACTGAATCAGCTCGGACATGGCGATCGACATGTTGGTCCGCTCGACGCCAGGAATGTCGAGGATCAGGCCGGCTATTCGGTACAGGTCGTCGGCGTCGACCGCCGCAATGCGGATGTGCATGTCCGCTGCGCCGGACAGGCCGAACACCTCGAGCACTTCGGGAATCGTGCGCAGGTGCTCGGTGACCGCTGCCAACGTGTGCTGATTGACCTGAGCGGTCACGAAGGCCTGCAACGGACGTCCCAGCGACTTCGGCGGAATACGGTGATCGATGGGGGTCAGAGATCCCTTGTCGTCCCACCGCCCGAGACGTGCCTGGACGGTGTTGCGGGACAGGCCCAACGTGGTGGCCAGTTCGACGCCGGTGGCTCGAGGCTTGGCGCACAGGGCGAGGAGGAGTCGGGCGTCGGTCTTGTCCAGATCGGTCATTGCGCACTTCCTGTAGCTCGGTCGTTACCCGATATTGTGCACACTGCGTAATTCTGAAGTCGTCACTTGTGCACGCTGGGCGTCGGTGGTGTCCTTGTGAAGGACATCACATCACGACGGAGAGTGCCACGCACATGAACACCACCTCGCTGGTACAGCTGATCAAGGAATCCGGAACGGTGGTCCGCAACGCGACGTATTCACCTCTGGTCGCGGACATCGACACGGCTGCGATGAAGGAGATCTATCGCGATCTCGTGGTCGTCCGGCGCATCGACGCCGAGGCCACCGCGCTGCAGCGGCAAGGCGAATTGGGGCTGTGGGCTCCGTTGCTCGGACAGGAGGCGGCGCAGGTCGGCTCGGCCCGCGCACTCGACTCCGAGGACTTCGTGTTCGCCAGCTACCGCGAGCACGGAGTCGCCTACTGCCGCGGAGTCGATCCCACGCGGATGCTCCGTTTCTGGCGGGGATCGACCCTGTCGGGATGGGACCCGTACGAATATCGCATGACGACGCCGGCGATCATCGTCGGTTCGCAAGGCCTGCACGCGACCGGATACGCGATCGGCATGCAGCTAGAGGGTGCCGACGGTGCGGCCATCACCTACTTCGGAGACGGAGCGACCAGCCAGGGCGATATCTCGGAAGCTCTCGGGTTCGCGGCCAGTTTCCATGCACCGGTGGTGTTCTTCTGCCAGAACAACCAGTGGGCGATCTCCGAACCGGTCACCGTGCAGACCAAGTCCACGATCGCGGCACGCGGTGAGGGATTCGGCATCCCATCGGTACGAGTCGACGGAAACGACGTTCTCGCTGTGCTGGCCGTGACCAGAGCAGCGCTGGCCCGAGCCCGTGAGGGCAGCGGCCCGACACTCATCGAAGCCGTCACCTACCGCATGGGGCCGCACACCACGTCCGACGATCCGACGAGATATCGATCCGGGGCGATGGACGACGAGTGGCGTGCCAAGGATCCGATCGACCGAATCGAGAAGCTGCTCACACGAATCGGCGTGTTCGACGAGGAGTTCGTGGCCTCGGTCGAGCGGACGGCGGACGACGTCGCCGCCGAACTGCGTCGCGGATGCCTCGAGACCGTCGAACCCGCAGCGATGACGGTGTTCGACAACGTCTACGCCGACCCGCACTCTCTGCTCGACGACGAGCGGGCCCAATTCGCCTCCTACCAAGCTGGATTCGAAGGAGTCACGTCATGACCACCCTGGAACGGCCCACCAGCCTGCCGCTCGGCAAAGCCATCAATGCCGGCCTGCGTCGCGCTATGGAGAACGACCCCAAGGTGTTGCTGATGGGCGAGGACATCGGCAAGCTCGGTGGCGTGTTCCGCATCACCGACGGTCTGCAGAAGGACTTCGGGCCCGGACGAGTACTGGACATGCCGCTGGCCGAATCGGGCATCATAGGTACCGCAGTGGGCCTGGCGATGCGCGGATTCCGTCCCGTGTGCGAGATCCAGTTCGACGGCTTCATCTACCCGGCGTTCGATCAGATCGTGTCGCAGGTGGCCAAACTGCACTATCGCACGAGCGGAAATGTCAAGATCCCGATGACCATCCGAGTGCCCTACGGCGGCGGAATCGGTGCAGTGGAACATCATTCGGAATCACCGGAGGGCTACTTCGCCCAGACCGCCGGATTGCGCGTGGTGACCTGCAGCAACGCCGCCGACGGCTACTCGATGATCCAGCAGGCCATTGCCAGCGACGATCCCGTGCTGTTCTTCGAACCCAAACGTCGATACTGGGAGAAGAGTCCGATCGACCTCGGTGTCGACGATCTCGACACCGCCTTTCCGCTGCATCGGGCGCGGGTGGTCACCGAGGGCACCGACATCACACTGGTGGCCTACGGACCGTTGGTCTCCACTGCCCGTAAGGCAGCCGAAGTTGCGGCACACGAGGGTATCTCGATCGAGGTCATCGATCTGCGGTCGCTCTCGCCGATCGACTTCGAGACCGTCGAAGCGTCGGTGCGCAAGACCGGACGGCTCGTCGTCACACACGAGGCACCGGTCTTCATGGGACTCGGCTCGGAGATAGCCGCTCGCATCTCCGAGCGGTGCTTCTACAACCTCGAAGCGCCGGTGCTGCGGGTCGGTGGATTCGGAACTCCGTACCCGGCGTCGAAGCTCGAGAAGTTCTATCTTCCCGACGTCGACCGGATCCTCGACGCAGTGGACCGCTGCCGTTCCCACTGAGCTGCCGTTTCGCCTCGATCACACATTCTCCGCCGATACCGACCGAACAGGATTCGACGATGTCCACCATCAAGAGTTTTCCGCTGCCCGACCTGGGGGAGGGCCTCACCGAGGCCGACCTGTTGACGTGGCTCGTCGCGGTCGGAGACACCATCGAACTCAACCAGAACATCGCCGAGGTCGAGACGGCCAAGGCGGCGGTCGAGTTGCCTTCACCGTTCGCCGGTGTCGTTGCTGCCCTGCATGTTTCCGAGGGCGACACGGTAGAGGTCGGAGTGCCGATCATCGACATCAGAGTCGGCGGTGAGGACGAACCCAGCACTGTCGAGGGGGCGGCATCCGAGGACGGTTCCCTGGAGCCGACCAGTTCCGAGCAGGGTGCCGTGGCGGACGAGGACGAGCGAGTCCCGGTGCTCGTGGGTTACGGCGTCGCGAAGGAAGGCTCGAGTCGACGCGGTGGCCGCGTCGACTCACCCGCAGCGTTCGCGCCGACCGATCGGAACGGAAAGCCGCTAGCGGCCCCACCGGTACGAAAGATGGCCAAGGACAACGGCGTCGATCTGAACGCGTTGCGCGCGAGTGGACGCCACGGCGACGTCACCCGTCAGGACGTGGAGTCGTATCTGCAGAGTGACACCGATGTGCAGCAGTCGGGATCCGGGCGGACGGGTCGGGAGGAGCGCACTCCGATCAAGGGTGTGCGCAAGCACACCGCCGAGGCCATGGTGCGAAGTGCGTTCACAGCACCTCATGTCACCGAATTCGTAACGGTCGATGTGACCGAGACGCTCGAACTCCTCGAGTCGCTGCGGTCCTCGACGCATTTCCGGGACGTGCGTCTGACGCCGTTGGCTCTGGTGTCCAAAGCCGTTCTCGTTGCCCTGAAATCGAATCCGTCGCTGAACTCGAGCTGGGACGAGGTTGCGCAGGAGATCGTGACGAAGTACTACGTCAACCTCGGCATCGCGGCTGCGACACCCCGCGGATTGATGGTGCCCAACATCAAGAACGCTCACGAACTCTCTCTGGTGGACATCGCGCGTGCCCTGGCCGACCTGACGCGTATCGCGAAGGAGGGCAAGAGCAGTCCGGCCGATCTGGCCGACGGCACCATCACCATCACCAACGTGGGGGTGTTCGGAGTCGACGCAGGCACGCCGATCCTCAACCCGGGCGAGGCGGCCATCCTGTGCTTCGGGTCCATCCGTCGAACACCGTGGGAACACAACGGCGAGATCGCTTTACGGTCGGTGACGACACTGTCGCTCTCGTTCGATCATCGACTGGTCGACGGCCAGCAGGGGTCGGAATTCCTCGCCCTGGTCGGTCGTCTGCTGACTCACCCGCTCGATCTGATCTCGCTCGGCTGATCGCGGCGGCGCGGTGGGGATCCCGCCGTGGTTCAGTGAACCGGTTGCGCCGACACGGCCTCGTCTCGATCATCGCTTGCCTGTGCTCGGATGAAGAACGACGCAGCCACCGCCACCAGTGACACCGCCCCACCGCACAGAAATGCGGTGTGGATGCCTGCCTCGGAACCACCCACCTGCGTTGCCCCGTCGGAGATTCGGGCTGCTGCAGTGTTCGACATGACGGTGACGAACAACGCGGTGCCAGCGGCTCCGGCCAGCTGCTGCACGGTGTTGAAGATTGCGCTGCCGTGCGAGTACAGGCGGGTGGGTAGGGATCCGAGCGAGGAGGTCATCAGCGGAGTCATGATGAGCGCGAGCCCCGCCGAGAGCAGCATATGGATTCCGACGACCAGCGGTAGTGCCGACTGTGCGTCCAGTACCGTCATCGACCACAACGCGGCGCTCACCACGATGGCTCCGGGAATGACCAACGGACGCGGCCCGATTCGGTCGAAGATGCGTCCGACGAAGGGTGCGAGCAGACCCATCAGCAATCCGCCGGGCAGGAGCATCAGGCCGGTTGCGAGTGTGTCGAGACCGCGCACGTTCTGCAGATACATCGGCAGGAGGATCAGGGCACCGAACAGGGCCATCATCGAGATCGCGATCATGCCGAGTCCGATGCTGAAGGTGGGGGTGCGGAACGGACGCATGTCCAGCAGCGCGCCGCCGCTTTCCTGGCGGGCGATCTGCCGCAGCACGAAGACGACGAGTGCGATCACTCCCACCACCAACGGCAACCAGACCGGTACGACGGACTCCTCGGCAGAATGGCCGAGGCTGCTCAGTCCGTAGACGATGCCACCGAACGCCAAGGCGGACAACACGACCGACGCGGGATCGAACGAGGGCCGTCCCGTCTCGGTCACGTTCTTCACCAGTGTGGTTCCGATACCGAACGCGACGAGCGCGATGGGAAGCACGAGCCAGAACATCCAACGCCAATTCAACGAGTCGAGAATGACTCCCGAGATGGTGGGGCCAACGGCCGGTGCGACGGCGATGACGATGGAGATCACACCCATCATCGCGCCGCGCTTGTGGGCCGGGACGACGGTGAGCACCGTTGTCATGAGCAGCGGCAGCATGATCGCCGTCCCGCTGGCCTGCGTGATGCGGCCGAGCAGAAGTAGCTCGAAACCGGGGGCCGAGGCCGCGAGCAGGGTGCCGACGGTGAACAGGGTCATCGCTGTCATGAACACCTGACGCAGCGTGAAGCGTTGGAACAGGTAGCCGGTGACGGGAATGACCACCGCCATGGTCAGTAGGAATCCGGTGGTGAGCCACTGGGCCGTCGTTGCCGTGATCTCGAGGTCGACCATCAGGGTCGGGAGCGCCACGCTCATGATCGTCTCGTTGAGGATCATGACGAAGGCCGCGATGACCAATATGCCGATCAGTAGCTTGCTGCCCGGCGCGAGCTGCTCGTCGGGGGTGCGGTCGGTCTCGGGTGAACTCATGTGTCGACAAACTTTCGCGTATGGGATCGAAGCGTGCAATCGTATGTAGATAGCTTCAATCATTATGACAGTGACTGTCAACTTGACGATTGCTGGTAAGTTGACAGCGAATGACGACCGCAGCCGACGGATGGACGAGGATGAGCGAACGAGTGCCGGACCTGCGAGAGCGACGTCGCCGAGACACTCGGCTCGAGATCACTCGCGCCGCACTCGAGCTGTTCGAGAAGCAGGGCTGCGCCGCGACCACGGTGGACGAGATCGCGCGCCGAGCGGGGGTGTCACCGAGTACGTTCTTTCGCAGCTTCGCCTCGAAGGAGGAGTCCGTTCTCGGCGTCGACCCTGACTTCGAGGTCGACTTCGACCAGTGGCTCGCTGCTACCGCGCCCGAGCACATCACGTTGCCTGGAATCGAAGCGTTGTACGAGCAGTCCGTCGAGCGACTGTCGACAGCGCCCGAGGAGGCGCGTGACCGACTCCTGCGCACTCGGCGACTGATCGGAATCGACGCGCATCTGCGAGCCGCAGCCTTCGCGGCCGACGCGATGACACTGTGCCGCGTCACCGATGCGGTGACCGAGCGCCTCGGTGGCCACGAATCACGTTCGTATGCACGATTGTTGGTCGAAAGTGCCGGTATGGCCCTGCGCATAGCCTTCGACGACTGGGCGGTACGAATCGACGGCGGGCGCGATGCCGACCTGCTGGGCATCTATCGGACGACAGTGCGTGATCTGCGACGCGTCGTTGCCGGCTGACGTCTCACGTCGTGAGTGGAACTTCGTAGCCCAGGTCGAGTTTCCGCGCACGTGGCGCGCAGCGCCTCTAGCCGAGGCGGCGGGGCGACAGATCCGCTTCGAGAAGACCGCGCTCGGCCACGTCGGCCGGAACCGGTTCTCCGCGAACGACAGCCGCACCGACCCGAGCCAGCGCCGCGCACGTCTGGATTCCGTAGCCGCCCTGCCCGGCGCACCAGAAGAAGCCCTCGAGCTCGGGGTCGAACCCGACCACCGGGGTGCGATCGGGAACGAAGCTGCGCAAACCGGCCCAGGACGAACGAACGTGCCGCGCAGTCAGGGTGGTCGCCTCGGCGATGTCGTCGAACGCCCGCGCGATCTCCAACTCGTCCGGGCGGGCATCGCTCGGTTCGACCGCCGTCTCGTCGGCCGGCGAGCACAAGAGTTGTGCCCCTTCGGGTTTGATGTAGAACTTCTCGTCGATGTCGCTCAGGGTCGCCAGCTTCTCGGTGTCGAGATCGTCGGGTGCGGAGACCATGAAGACCGACCTGCG
The DNA here is from genome assembly GCF_030056855.1 of Rhodococcus sp. IEGM 1354. NCBI lineage: Bacteria > Bacillati > Actinomycetota > Actinomycetes > Mycobacteriales > Nocardiaceae > Rhodococcus > Rhodococcus sp. IEGM 1354. The sequence goes on along the minus strand of NZ_JASHKT010000007.1, from coordinate 294,172 downwards.
CTTGGGAACCAGGCCGATGTGGCCGGCCCCCGCCATCGCGCCGACGACATCCGCCCAGGCCCCTGCCGCGTTCACGACCAGTGGAGCCCGATGCGTCGTCCCGTTCGAGGTGCGTACGTGCCACAGACCGTTCACTCGCTCGAGTTCGGTCACCGCAGCGTTGGTGTGAATCCGACCGCCCCGCTGCCGTAGACCACCGACGAAGCCCTGATGCAGCGCATGGACGTCGACCTCCATCGAATGCGGTTCGTACAGAGCGCAATCGATCAGCTCGGGCCGCAGCGGTGGGAAGAATGTGCAGGCGTCGGTGGGGGATACCAGCTGCGCGTCGGGAGTGAGGCGACTGACCTCGGTGTACATCGCTTCGAGGGCATCGCCGCGTCCCGTTGCCGCGAATTGCAACAGCGGACGCGGAGTGAGCAAATCCGACCGGAAGCAGTCGGGTGGGTTCACCAGAAAGTCTCGGCTGGCGGTCGTCAAGGCGCGAATCGTGTTGTTGCCGTACGTCTCCAGAAACAGAGCCGCGGATCGACCGGTGGTGTGGAACGCCAGCGTGGACTCACGCTCGAGCAGTGTGACGCGGCGGTCGCCGGCGAGTTCGTATGCGAGTGAGACACCGCCGATGCCGCCGCCGATGACGACGACGTCGGAGAGGGCGGACTCTTCGGTGGCGCTCATGGATGTCTCCTGTTCGGCTTCGGCGTGAACCACTGCGCTCCGGGGCCGACTGCTTCGTCGAAGATCAGCCACGTCCGCGTCGAGAGTATCCCGTCCAGCCCTTGCAACTTGTCGAGCACCAGGTGCCGCAATGCCGAGTTGTCCGGAGCGCGGACGAGGACCAAGGCGTCGAAATCACCGCCCATCAAGCTGACGTGTTCGACGAAGGGGAACGTGCTGAGGTCGTCGGCGACAGCGCGCCAGGAATCCTGCCGAATCGACAGTGCGACATAGGCGGATGCGCCGAACCCGGCTTTCTCGTACGCGATACGGGCGGTGAAACCCTCGATCACACCTTCGTCGACGAGGCGGTCGACGCGGACGTAGGCATGTGCGCGGGAAATGTGGGTGGCCTCGGCGAGGGCCCGCATGGACATGCGGCCGTCTCGGCTCAGTTCGGTGACGATCCGTCGGTCGACGTCGTCGAGTTCGTACTCGGTCTCGCTCGGTGCCATACGTCCACTCCAGACCGATCGCGATGGAAGCTCGTGGACGAATAGTCACACAGCGAGCTCCAGTATGCCATCGGTCTGCAATCCGGTTCCTGATTTGATACTCGGTCCATTTCGACACAGTCTGTGTAGAACGCATCGACGACGAACCAGCGCAGGAGGGGACCCCATGGCCATGACCGACACGCTCGAGCACGTCACGACCTCGGTCGCACGACGCGTTCGCGAGGGACACGAGGCGGACTTCGTCGAATGGACCGACCGGGGCATCGACCTGGTGCGAACCTTCCCGGGCTTTCTCGGCGGAGGCTGGCTGCGCAGTTCGGCCGAATCCAGTGACTATCACGTGGTGTATCGCTTCGAGACGCACGACCATCTCGAGGCGTGGTTGCGTTCGGAAGCCAGGCGCGATTGGCTCGGCCGTGGTCGACCGATAGCCGACGACGTTGTGACACATCGCCTTTCCGGCGTTGAGGGATGGTTCGAGCCACAGTCGAACCTCACCGACGCCGTGCGCGTCGTGGGCGGTCCGCCGCCGCGGTGGAAGCAGGCCGTGTCCATCGGTGTTGCGTTCTATGCCGTCAGCCTGTTGGTGAACCTCGTGATCACCCCGCATCTCACCCACCTGAACGTGGCCCTGCGCACCGCGGTCGTGGTGATGATGTGCACTCCGCTGATGGTGTACGTGGTGATGCCGTTCGTCACCGCACGACTGCGAAAGTGGCTGGTACCGCGCGGTTGACGGCCACGGCCCGGCTCGTTCCGAGCTGGGCGGTACCCTCTGCGTCATGCGAATCGGACAGACCGCCCCGGATTTCGAGCTGCCCGATCATTCCGGTGAACGCCGTGCTCTCACCGAGCTGACGGCGTCGGGGCCGGTGGTGCTGTTCTTCTATCCGGCCGCGAACAGTCCGATCTGCACGGCCGAGGCGTGCCATTTCCGGGATCTGGGTGCCGAGTTCGGCAGGTTCGGTGCGCAGCGAGTGGGCATCAGCACCGATACCCGAGACAAGAACCAACATTTCGCGCTGCAGCGGTCGTTCGACTTCCCGCTGCTCTCGGATTCCGACGGTGCGGTGGCAGAACAGTTCGGAGTGCGTCGCGGCGGGTGGTTCGCCCGTAGGCGTCGACTTCGGGATTTCGAGCGCGGCCACTCGAACGTGGCTCGTCGCAGTTACCTACGGCAGTTGTTGTCCGTGAAGCGGACGACGTTCGTGATCGATCGGCACCGTACGGTGCGGATGGTGGTGCAGAGCGAGCGCGGTCACGTACACGCGACCAAGGCGCTGGAGTACCTGCGATACCTGTCGTGAGGGTCAGTCGTTGGCACCGCTGAAGAGGGCGGTGTAGACGGCGGGCTTCGTCGCTTCGGCCGAGGCATCGGTCGATGCGTCGTCGGGATGGCTGAAGAGCGCCTCGTTCTTGTCTTTGTGTTCCATTCCCCGAGCATGCACCTCATCGGTCGCAATAGCCACTTGCCGCGCGGAACGGGCCGGTGAACCGTCGAAACGACCGGTCGGGGCACAGCTGCCAGGGTGGAATACTGCCCGGGTGTCCGATGAAACGTTATTCGAAGCTCTGCGGCGTGAGCCCGATGCCGAGGCGCCCAATCTGCATGCTGTCGACGCGGCAGATCGCCTGCTGCTCGATACCGTCGACGAGCTGGGGGTCGACCGCACGGCGCCGATAGCTGTGATCGGCGATCGCTACGGCGCTCTGACTCTGGGAGCGACAGCCTTGGGGTTCACCGACGTGCGGGTGCATCAGGACGCTGTCACTGGCATACGAGCTCTGGAACTGAACGCGGCGCGGGTGTCGATGGTCGGCACGTACACCCACCACGGGCTGGGTGCGGAACTGCTCGACGGCGTCGGCACCGTGTTGATGCAGTTGCCGCGAGGTCTGGCCGAGCTCACCGAGATCGCCGAGCACATCGCGGCGCATGCGCCCGAGAATGTCGTCGTCCTGGCCGGCGGGCGAGACAAACACATGACGCCCGCGATGAACGACATCCTCGGGCGGTCGTTCGAGACCGTCACGGCGGGCCGGGGACGGCAGAAGGCGCGGGTGCTGACCGCGACCGGGGCAACGCCGTCCGAGATGACGTATCCGGTCAGCAAGCGAATCGACGACCTCGGCCTGACGGTCGTGGCTCACGGCGCGGTCTTCGCCGGGGCCGGCCTCGATATCGGGACGAGGTTCCTACTGGGGTTCGTGCCGAAGATGGCACCTCGCGCAACCAACGCCGTCGATCTGGGGTGCGGCAGTGGAATCCTCGCGACCGAATTGGCTCGAACCAGGCCCGGTCTCGAGGTGATCGCGACGGACCGATCGGCCGCGGCCATCGCGTCGGCCGCTGCCACCGCCGAAGCGAACGGGACGACGATCTCGGTGGTGGCCGACGACGCGATGTCGACGTTCGAGTCCCAGTCGGTGGATCTGATCGTCTGCAACCCTCCGTTCCACGAGGGCGCTGCAGTACACACAGGCGGGGCAGGCAAGTTGTTCGAGGCCGCCGGACGCGTGCTGCGACCAGGCGGACAGATGTGGACGGTGTTCAATACCCACCTGAACTATCGTCGGGCTCTCGCCGACGCCGTCGGGCCCACCGATCCGATGGGTCGCAACACGAAGTTCACCGTCACTCGCTCGGTGCGCCCGAGCGAGTGACGGTGAACACCAGGTGCGCGAACGTCAGGTGACGGGGCCGCCGTCTTCCGGGGTGCCGTCGATCTGGCCTCTGTCGCGCCCACGATCCTCGACGAGAGTGCCTTCGACGATCTCGGCCTGACGCTGGCCCTCCGCGTAATCGATGTCGGGGTCCTCGTCGGACTCCTCGATGACGTGGTCGACCAGTTCTTCGGTCAGTTCGTCGTCCGGGGTCTCGGTGATCGGGCGGTCGAGATCCTCCTCGACGGCGATGTCGGGTTCTTCTTCGCTGAGCTTGAGGTCGAGGCTCTCGCCCTCGGCCGCCTCACGGGCGGTGGTGCCGAAACTGTTGGCTTCGCTCCAGTGGTCCGGGGGATCGACCACGGTGTCCCCGTCGTCGTTGCGCACCTCGTCGGAGTCGAGGCTTTCGCTTTGGTCCAAGGTCTGGTCGGGTCCGTCTTCGATTGCCATTTCCTCATAGTGCCCGTTTCGATTCGGTGTCACACACGCGGTCGTGGCTGCCTGTCGAGGGGCGACCCGGTAGAGTCCGTTTTGTCCGACGTAGAGGTTCTCGTCACGGGAACTTTTGTCCGGATGTCGAACGTTCTACTGATGACCGACGGGGAGATCCCCGGTGGGGATCAGAACTTACGAAGGGAAGAGACACGGTGCGCACCTCCAGCAACCCGGTGTTCCGCAACCTGCCCAAGCAACAGGGCGGCGGATACGCCACATTCGGATCTGCGACGGCTGGAGCCTCGCAGGCCGCAACGTTCGGCCAGCATCCCGGAATGCAGGCCGACCCGTACACCACGCAGCCCGCTCAGCGGGCCATGACGATCGACGACGTCGTCACCAAGACCGGCATCACGCTCGGTGTGCTCAGCGTCACGGCGATCATCTCGTACTTCCTGGTCTCGGGTAATCCGGGCTTGGCCATCCCGTTCGTGATCGGCGGAGGCTTGATCGGCTTCGGCTTGGTCATGTTCGCGACGTTCGGTCGCAAGATGGACAACAAGGCAATCGTGCTCGCCTACGCCGCAGCGGAAGGTGTGTTCCTCGGCGCGCTGTCGCTGATGTTCACCGACGTCTCGTTCGGCGGAGTCGGCGGATCGGCTCTCATCGGCCAGGCCATTCTCGGTACGTTCGGTGTGTTCTTCGGCATGTTGGTCGTCTACAAGACCGGTGCCATCCGCGTCACTCCGCGTCTGACTCGCATGATCGTCGGTGCCCTCATCGGTGTCGTCGTGCTCATGCTCGGCAACCTCGTCGCCAGCTTCTTCATGGACGGTGGATTCGGGCTGCGTGACGGCGGACCCATCGCCATCATCTTCAGCCTCGTCTGCATCGGCATCGCGGCGTTCAGCTTCCTGCTCGACTTCGACCAGGCCGATCAGCTGATCCGTGCACAGGCTCCCGAGAAGGCAGCCTGGGGCGTCGCACTCGGTCTGACCATCACGTTGGTCTGGCTGTACGTCGAGATCCTGCGTCTGCTGAGCTACTTCCAGAACGACTAGTACTCACGCGAAAAGCCCCGCCACTCCGATTCGGAGGGCGGGGCTTTGTCGTTGTGTGTCTCGGATCAGCTGAGACGTTCGAGCACCATGGCCATACCCATGCCTCCGCCGACGCACATGGTCTCGACGCCGAACGTCTTGTCCTGAGTGGTCAGGTTGTTCAGCAGCGTCGTGGTGATGCGCGCACCGGTCATGCCGAACGGGTGGCCGATCGCGATGGCACCGCCGGAGACGTTGAGCTTGTCCTCCTCGATGCCGAGGTCGCGCGCCGAGCCCAGGACCTGCACCGCGAAGGCCTCGTTGATCTCGAACAGGTCGATGTCGGAGATGGACATCCCCGCGATCTTCAGCGCCTTACGGGTGGCCTCGATCGGGCCGAGGCCCATGATCTCGGGGGACGTACCGGTGACTCCGGTGGAGACGATGCGAGCCAACGGCGTCAGGCCGAGCTCTTTGGCCTTGGTGTCGCTCATGATGACGAGCGCTGCTGCGCCGTCGTTGAGCGGGCACGCGTTACCGGCGGTGATGGTGCCGTTCGGTCGGAATACCGGCTTGAGCTGGCTGATCTTCTCGTACGTGGTGCCGGCGCGAGGGCCGTCGTCGGTCTTGACGACGGTGCCGTCGGGCAGGGTCACCGGGGTGATCTCGCGCTCGAAGAAGCCGGCGTTGATGGCCTCTTCTGCGCGGTTCTGGCTGCGGACGCCCCAGCGGTCCTGGTCCTCACGGCTGATGCCGGTAAGGAGCGCGACGTTCTCGGCCGTCTGGCCCATCGCGATGTATGCGTCGGGCAGCTCACCGTTCTCGCGGGGATCGGTCCAGCTGTCCGCGCCCTCTTCCTGTGCCTTCTTGGTGCGGGCTTCGGCGTCGGCGAAGATCGGGTTGTGGCTTTCCGGAAGCGAATCCGAGCTGCCGTGGATGAAGCTGGACACGCTCTCGACGCCTGCGGAGATGAACACGTCACCCTCGCCTGCCTTGATCGCGTGCAGCGCCATGCGGGTGGTCTGCAGCGAGGACGAACAGTAGCGCGTGATCGTCGTTCCGGGGAGCGAGTCGTAGCCGAGCTGAACCGCGACGATGCGGGCGAGGTTGTTGCCCTGCATCCCGCCGGGCAGGCCGCAGCCCAGGAGCAGGTCGTCGATGTCCTTCGGGTCGAGCGAGGGCACCTTGGCCAGCGCAGCGGCGACCATCTGAGCGGTGAGGTCGTCGGGGCGAATTTCCTTGAGCGACCCCTTCATTGCCCTACCGATGGGTGAGCGCGCGGTGGCGACGATGACTGCCTCTGGCATGAGATCTCCTTCGATATCGATACTGCTTACCTGCTCTGTTACCGCCGAGTAGGCGATGTCTCCTGATCGAACTTACAACCCTGCCTGACGGCCATCTCCACGACGTAGGAGATCCTCCGCCGCGCTGCCGATTTCGGCGTCGAGCTCGGCAGTTCTGCGGCGCAGGAAGCGGTCCAACGCGGCGGTGGCGCGGGGGATGGCTCTGCGTGATTCGGCGGCGGCGGACACCGTCGGCAGTTCGGGCAGTGGGCCGCCGTGCCATACGCCGAGGGCGGAGGCGAGCACCGGCAGAATCTGTTGGGCGGCCAGCTCGTACCCCGCAGCGGACGGGTGGAAGCGGTCCGCCGAGAACATCGTGTCGGGGGCGGCCAGAAACTCGGGTGCCAGCAGATCCGCCAGGGCTACCGGATGCCCGCCGGCGCTGAGAGTCCTGGCCGTCTGGGCATGGGCCAGCCGCCGACCCCAATTGCGGACGACGGTACGCAGAGGTTGCGGAATGGCCGTCACGACACCGAGATCGGGGCACGTTCCCACCGCGACGACGCAGCCCTTGGCCGTCAATCGTTCGACTGCATCGCCCAGCCTTGCCGCTGACGCCGGAATGGAGAACTTCTTCGTGACGTCGTTCGCGCCGATGAAGATCACCGCGGCATCGGGTGGCGGGCCCGCGACGAACATGGCGTCGACCTGACCTTCGAGCCCCTTGGAGGTGGCACCTGCAATTGCTTTGGTACTCAAGCGGATTCGCTGACCGGTTTCCTCGGCCAACCCGCGGGCGAGCAGGACACCCGGGACCTCGTCGGCCACAGTGCAACCCACGCCTGCCGCGGTGGAGTCGCCGAAGATCATCAGATGAATATCTGCTGAACTTCCCATGCGCCACCGCTCAGGTGCTGCGCAGCCGGCGGTGTAGACCCCGTCGGCCTCGGGTGGCTTGGCAATGTTGCGTCCGATGACACCGCGAGCCGCGGCGGCCTGTCCCATCAGATGCCGGTACGCGGCCCAGGACGCAGTCCCTGCTCCTGAGCCTGCAAGTACCGTCGCGGCGCTCGCTTTCGCGGCGGTACGCCATCCGCTCGCCGTCACAGATCGATCCCTCTCGTCGTGCCCCCGCACCATCGTATGCGGGTGTCGACAGCCGTGGCCGAGAGTCGAATACCTGCATCTGGGAAGATGGAGCAATGCGCATCGCACAGCACATCACCGAACTCATCGGCAACACCCCGTTGGTGAAGTTGTCCTCCGTCATCGGCGACGGCGGCGGCACGGTCGCAGCCAAGATCGAGTACCTCAACCCGGGTGGTTCGTCGAAGGACCGCATCGCCGTCAAGATGATCGACGCGGCCGAGGCCTCGGGCGAGTTGAAGCCCGGTGGCACCATCGTCGAGCCCACGTCCGGTAACACCGGCGTCGGCCTCGCGCTCGTCGCTCAGCAGCGTGGCTACAAGTGTGTGTTCGTGTGCCCCGACAAGGTCGGCGAGGACAAGCGCAACGTGCTGCGTGCCTACGGTGCCGAGGTCGTCGTCTGCCCCACGGCCGTCGCGCCCGAAGACCCCAACAGTTACTACAGCGTCTCCGACCGGCTCGTCCGAGAGATCGAGGGCGCGTGGAAGCCGAACCAGTACGCCAACCCGGCCGGCCCGGCCAGCCACTACGAGACCACCGGGCCCGAGATCTGGGCCGACACCGACGGCAAGATCACGCACTTCGTCGCAGGCGTCGGCACCGGCGGAACCATCTCCGGCACCGGCAAGTACCTCAAGGAAATGTCCGGCGGCAAGGTCAAGGTAATCGGTGTCGACCCCGAGGGATCGGTGTACTCCGGTGGCACGGGACGTCCGTACCTGGTCGAGGGTGTCGGTGAGGACTTCTGGCCGACCGCCTACGACCCGTCCATCCCGGACGAGATCATCGCCGTGTCCGACAACGACTCGTTCGACATGACTCGTCGCCTTGCCCGCGAGGAAGGTCTGCTCGTCGGTGGCTCGTGCGGCATGGCTGCTGTCGCGGCCATCCAGGTTGCCGAGCGCGAAGGCCCCGACGCGTTGGTCGTCGTCCTGCTGCCCGACGGTGGCCGCGGCTACCTGGCGAAGATCTTCAACGACTCGTGGATGTCCTCGTACGGATTCCTGCGTTCGCGGCTGGACGGTACGACCGAGGAGACCTCGGTCGGCGCAGTGCTGCGCGGCAAGTCCGGCGCGCTGCCGGATCTGGTGCACACCCACCCGTCCGAGACCGTGCGCGACGCCATCGAGATCCTGCGCGAGTACGGCGTCTCGCAGATGCCCGTCGTCGGAGCCGAGCCGCCCGTCATGGCAGGCGAGGTTGCCGGCAGCGTCACCGAGCGGGACCTGCTCAGTGCCGTGTTCGAGGGGCGCGCCGCGTTGGCCGACCCCGTTGCCAAGCACATGAGCGCGCCCTTCCCACTGATCGGTGCGGGCGAAACCGTCTCCGACGCCACCAAGGCCCTCGGGGAGTCGGATGCGCTGATGGTCGTCGAAGAGGGCAAGCCCGTCGGCGTCATCACTCGCCACGATCTGCTCGGTTTCCTCAGTAAGGGAGCCTGACCGTCGTGGGGGGGGTGGGGTGTGCGGCGGGGGGGCCAAACCCCCCGCCCCGGTGGGGGGGGCGGGCCCCGGCAGGGGCGACGTGGCGCGGGGTCGGGCGGGACGGCGGGCGGGCCCG